>JAJRWH010000053.1 GCA_024276935.1 Deltaproteobacteria bacterium | reverse complement strand
TTTCTGCGTAGAGTTCGTGCGGACCCAGACTGTTGGCAACAGCGTTGTCTTTAATCGTTTTGCCCAGCTCAACCTGAATCTGTTTTTTCCTGAGTTCAGAAATAATCTTGACGCTATCCAGATCGTAGGTTTGACAGATATTTGCAAGTGTTTTATGTCCGGTTCCGCCGGGGGCATCTTCGGGCATTTCCTTGTTCTCATCTCCACCTGTGGGTTTCATGGCCAGATAGATCTGTTTGGGGGTCAGTTGGTTGTCTTCGGCAATCTGTTTCAGGGTCTGTTTTTTATCCGTAACCTTGATACCGGCATTTTCGAGCCGGACAAGTGCTTCATCCAGATCAATTTTGACCTTGTCAGCAAAGGCGTAAAGGGGTGACAGTTCGGCGTGACCATAAGGGGGCTCACCATAAAACTCGTTTGCGGTGTCCTTGATCGAAGCGCTTAAATCCAGAATTGAACTAAATGGAGGAATCCCGCCCAGGGTCCCGAAAAAAACCAGCAGAGTGATAAGCACTGAAACGGTGAAGTCCGGGGTGAAGATGCTCAATTTTTTTGCGCTGTTTTTCAGGTAATTGATCATGGGGGTCCAGTTGTAGTAGACGTGAAACAGCAGCGCCAACAGGAGCAAGAAGCCGAGGTTGGTGTGAACAGCTCCCCAGTCCTCTTTGCTGAGGGCCCATAATCGCCAACCTGACCAGTAGGCAACACGTCCAGCCGGAACAATATATAGAATGACACTGGTAACCATCAACAGAACGAAGGAGACCAGCGCGGTCAAAGAAGAAATCTTACGCAAGTTCATTTTTGAAACCTTTCAAAGTCAGAATCATTTTATGTGAATATATCAAATTTCATATTCGATGAATACGGGTGAAGTTTATTTTATTTGCCGACGGCGGGTTTGCAGCGGGGTCAGATTGTCTGGCCGAGATGGAAATAGAAAGTTGCGCCCTGGCCCTTTTCTGCTTCAGCCCAGATTTCACCATCATGTCGTTGAATAATGCGTTGCACGGTGGTGAGACCGATTCCTGTACCAACAAACTCGTCACTTGAGTGCAGGCGGCCAAAAGTTTTAAAAAGGTGTTCGGTCTGGTTCATGTCAAAACTGGCTCCATTGTCCCGTACGTACCAGACCTGTTTGTTATTTTGGTGACAACTTCCGAATTCAATGCTTGCCTTTGCCATTTTACTTGTGTATTTCCACGCGTTTCTCAGCAGGTTGGTCAGAAGTGCCAGAAGAATAAGTTTGGAGCGAAAGCCCATAGGTACTTAGCCAGATCGAGACAATCTTTTAAGAACCAGAACGTGACAATAATTCCAGCGTAAACTGTGTTGGAATTATTGTCACGTTATTTTATCTGAGTCTGTCTGGATCAGAGCTTATTGGGATGTTGCACCAAGGGCAAATTTTCCAAGAGCACCTGTAATCATCTGTAACACTTTGTCGCAGCCTTTGATCTGGTGACGCTTTTTCAGGTAGGCCGGATCGTTATATGAAAGCCAGACTCTGGCTTGAGCATCCTGCCAGATCAGAGCTTTCTGAGGCAGATCAATGGCGGTTGTCTGGCGGCATTGCATCAGCAGGCTGCCAATTTTGGGGTTACCGAAAATTACCAGGGTTGTTGGGCGCAGGTTGAGACCGATTTTCTGTGCTCCGGCAGCATGATCAATCCGGTTGAAAACGGTCATCCCCTTCTTTTCAAGCAGAGAGATAAAGCGATCTGCGGTGGTGCTGACTGAGTGCTGACTCGGCAGATTGACGATTCCTTCAGCAGCCAGTACAGGGGTTGTCAGAGCGAATATCAGAATGAGGATGAGTAATAAACGCATGGTTTTTCTCCTTTTTTGGGGTGTGATTAACTATAGCAGCTAAAGGGGTCAGGAGTTGCTCTCTGCGGGGGAAGGAAGTAGGATGCCCCCATGTTTCTGGTCGATACTCACATTCATTTACGGGCTCCTGAATGGCAGCAACCAGTCGCCGAGCGCATGGCAGTGGCACGCCAGTCCGGCATCCAGATGCTCCTGCAACCCGGAGTCCGGGCCAGTGACTGGCAACACCTGATCGCGCTAAGTAAAGAATATCCCGAGGTTTATGCCGCTCCGGGGATCCATCCCATGAGTGCCGCCGACTGGAACGATTCGGTTGCCGCACGTCTGGGTGAACTCTGTGACTGCCCGCAGGTTTTGGCTGTCGGTGAGATTGGCCTCGATGCACAACTTGAAGTCGATCTAAGATTACAGGAATATGCGTTTCGTGCTCAGGTTGAGATGGCTGTCGCTGCCGGGCTTCCGGTCCTGATTCACTGTCGCCAAAAAACAGCGGTTGTTCTGGACATTCTGCGCATATCCGGAATTGACCAGGTCGGTGGGATCTGGCACGGGTTCTCAGGCAGTCTGGAAACAGCCCGACAGATTATTGACCTCGGTCTTCTGTTGGGGATCGGGCCGGTCTTGTTACGGAAAAATGCACGCAAACTGCCCGAGGTCGTCAAGGCGGTTTCAGGGGATATGCTGGTTCTTGAGACCGATGCTCCAGATATGGCAGCCGGGCCGGAAGTGCTGGTGGCTGTGGCTGAAAGGCTGGCTGAACTGCGTGGTTGGACTTGGGAAGAAACAACAGGTATAACGACAATGAATGCGCGCCGCATTCTTCAACAACAGGATTGAAAACAGGGTGAACGAACACAGATTCAGTCGGATGCAGCTGCTGGTCGGTAGCGCGGCAATGGTCGGCCTCAAAAACTCACGAGTTGCCATTTTTGGTATTGGTGGTGTCGGCAGCTATGCTGCCGAAGCTCTGGCACGAGCTGGAGTTGGACATTTGACGCTGGTTGATTTTGACGAAATTTGCCTGACGAATGTCAATCGCCAGATTCATGCCCTGAATAGTACTATCGGTCACAAGAAGGTCGAAGCGATGGCTGAGCGCTGTCGCCTGATCAATCCGCAGCTCGAGGTGGAGGCGCGACACTGTTTCTATGAGGCCCGGACGAGTGAAGAACTTCTCGGGGCAGGTTACAACTATGTGCTCGACTGTATCGATCATATCACCGCCAAGTTGCACCTGATCGAAAGTTGTGTGCAGCGCAAACTGCCAATTATCAGTTCGATGGGAGCAGCCAACAAGCTTGATCCGACCCTGATTGAAGTTGCGGATATCGGTAAGACCGAAAAGTGCCGTCTGGCGCGGATTATTCGCAAGGAACTGCGCAAGCGTGGCATCAGCAAGGGGGTCCCGGTGGTTTACTCAACCGAAGAGTTTCGACCTTTAAGTGACGAAACCGCTGTTTGTGCCGAGAATTGTGTTTGCCCCAACAAGGATGAACAAAAGTGGACCTGCACCGATCGCCGGGTTATTTTGGGAAGCTCGTCGTATATTCCGCCAATCTTTGGCTTGACGATGGCCGGTGAAGTGATCCGGTCACTGAGTGAACGGGACTGACATGGACGCATATATCTGGCAACTCCCTCTTCTGTTTGGTGTCGGCCTCATCGCGGGGATTCTCAATGTGTTGGCTGGTGGTGGTTCCTTGCTGACCCTGCCGTTGTTGATCTTTATGGGGCTGCCATCAGCGGTGGCCAACGGGACCAACCGGATCGCGATCTTTTGTCAGAATATCTTTGCGATTCGCGGGTTTCGCAAACGCGGTGTTCTGCCGTTGCAGCTGGCACTGCTCTGTACCCCGCCTGCGTTGCTGGGAAGCTGGTTGGGGGCCAATCTGGCCATCGGGCTTGACGATCAGGTTTTCAAGCGGGTTCTGGCCTTGATCATGATCGGGGTTCTGGTCTTTACCGCCGCCGACCCGATGAAACGTTTTCGCCAGCAGGAAATGGTATTCGGGTTCTGGCGCAAGGTGATTCTGGTCCTCAGCTTTTTTGCCGTTGGCGTTTATGGTGGCTTTGTTCAGGCCGGGGTCGGATTTCTGATTATTACCGCCCTGCTGGTTCACGGTCTGGATCTGGTGCGGATCAACGCGATCAAGGTTTTTGTCATCTTTGCCTATACCTTTGTTGCGCTGGGTGTTTTCATCTATCATGGCCAGGTGAACTATCTGTTCGGTTTTGCCCTGGCTGCGGGTAACTCGATTGGCGGGATGGTCGGGCCCAAACTGGCCGTTGCCAAGGGGCACGACTGGATCAAAAAGGTCGTTACGGTCACAGTGGCAATTTTTGCCCTGAAACTCCTGTTTTTTCCCTGACATCCGGTACCAATTCCCGGCGGGATGCGGTTGACTGCCGCTGAAGTCCAACGTATCATGAAAATCAAGAGCTGAAAGGCCCCGGCGAACGAAGTTTTCTCCGTTCGGTTCGGGGATTTCTATGTTGGACAAATACTTTTTGACGATACCGGTGAAAGGACAATACGGCCATGGCCGTTCGAACCATACTCCACTACCCAGACCCCTTGTTGAAGCAACTCTCTGTACCGGTTACCCGGTTTGATGCCGAGTTGCAACAGTTGGCAAAAGATATGACGGAGACCATGTACGATGCTCCGGGTGTCGGACTGGCCGCTCCGCAGGTTGGCGAGCTTAAACGACTGATTGTCATCGATTGTTCCGGCAAAGATAATCCACCTGACCTGATTGTTGCGGTCAATCCTGAAATTATTGCCCAGGAGGGAGAGACCTGTGAAGAGGAAGGTTGTTTGTCGGTGCCTGAATATTACGCCACCGTAAAACGTTTTAGCCAGGTGACAATGAAATACCAGGATATCGAGGGTAATCCCCGGCAGCGTCAGGCTGAAGGGCTTTTGGCGGTGGCGATGCAACACGAGATCGACCATTTACAGGGGGTGCTGTTCGTTGATCGGTTGTCACCATTGAAGAGATCAATTTTTCGCAAGAAATATCAGAAGCTGATGAAGCAGAGAGAAAACGCATGACCCCACAAGAACTCCGAACCGTTTTCATGGGAACTCCTGATTTTGCCCTCGATGCGCTGCGCGGCCTGATTGAGGCTGGCGTGCAGCTGGTCGGCGTTTACACTCAGCCGGATCGGCCCAAGGGGCGAGGCAAGAAACTGGCTCCACCCCCGGTGAAAGAACTGGCCCTTGAGTATAAAATCCCGGTTTTTCAGCCACAGAAGCTGCGTGACCCGGTGGCAGTTGCAGAGCTGAAGGCACTGAAACCTGACCTGATCGTGGTGGTGGCCTATGGGCAGATTTTGCCGCAGACGGTCCTTGATATCCCTCTCCATGGTTGTATTAACGTGCATGCTTCACTGTTGCCCAAATATCGGGGGGCGGCGCCTATCAATAAAGCGATTATTGATGGTGAAACCGAAACCGGGGTGACGACAATGCTGATGGATGTTGGTCTGGATACCGGTGATATGCTGGTCAAACGAACTCTGACCATCGGGCCGAATGAAACCGCAGGCCAGCTGCACGATCGTTTGGCACCACTTGGTCGTGAGGCAATGGATGAAACATTGCGCCAGCTCTGCGCCGGAACTCTCACCCCGATCAAGCAGGATGACCGGGAAACCTGTTACGCCTCGATGATGAAAAAGGAAGATGGCCTGATCGACTGGTCTCTACCTGCCGGCCAGATCCATAATCTGGTTCGTGGCCTTGATCCCTGGCCAGCGGCCTACACCAGTCTGAACGGCGAAACCCTCAAAATAGGGAAAACCCGGGCCGAATCAGGGGCTGGTGAGCCTGGAACCATTGTCAGCACTGATGAAGGTGTCCGGGTGGCCTGTGGTGAGGGTGTGTTGCAGATTGGCGAGCTGCAGTTGCCGGGTAAGCGCAAGATGTTGGCCGCAGATTTTCTGCGTGGGCACAAATTACCCTGCGGCACAAAACTGGGAAGCTGAAAAAACATGACCGGAACTGACCACATTCAGCAGCCGCGTAAGCGGCTGTTTATCCTTCTGCTGGCCATAGGCGGTGCTCTGGTGCTCGGGCTGGCCTTTTTGCTCTGGTGGGTGCCGAGCGTCGGGCTGGAAAACATCCACCCGGCCCTGCCGGTTATCTTTGGTGTGGTGCTGTCGGTTCTGTCTTTTCTCATTGTCGGCGGGCTCGGTCTGTTGGTGCTGACTCTGTTGAGCGGGCGGGATCTGTTGCTGCTGCAACCGTTGCGCGGGCTGGTGGTGCGTTATCTTTTCCCGGCCATTATCTCTCTGGGCAAATTGTTCGGCATTGACCGTGATATGTTGCAGCAGTCGTTTATCGCCCTGAATAACCAGCTGGTTCATACGCGCAAATTACGGGTACCCGCTGAACGGACCCTGATTTTGCTGCCTCACTGCATTCAGATGTTTGAATGCGCCATCAAGATTACGGGCGATGTTGAAAAATGTGTCGGTTGTGGCAAGTGTGACATCAGTGGTTTGCTCGGACTGGCTCACAAGTTCGGGATCGAAATGGCGGTTGCGACCGGGGGGACTCTGGCTCGTAAGCTGATTGTTGAAAAGCGGCCCAAGCTGATTGTTGCGGTCGCCTGCGAGCGGGATCTGACTTCGGGAATTCGCGATGCCTATCCGCTGCCGGTGGTTGGTATTTTGAACAAACGCCCGAATGGCCCCTGCTTCAATACCCATGTTCTGTTGCCGGAAGTTGAACAGGCGCTGGAAGAATATGTCATTCCTGCGGCGGGATGACAGGTTTTTGCAAAAAGAAGAAGGACTCCACAATGAATACCGTAAAAACCGTGATGTTGATGACCCTTTTAACCCTGGTGCTGGTCTTTGCCGGTGGTGCGCTTGGGGGCCAGAGCGGGGCCTTGCTCGCGCTGATAATGGCTGGGGTGATGAATCTGGGCTCTTACTGGTTTTCTGATCAGATCGTTATTAAAATGTATCGCGGCCAGCAGGTGCAAAGCGGTCCGCTTTTTGAGGTGGTTGCCGAGCTTTGTCAACGCAACCAGCTAACGATGCCCAAGGTTTACATGTTGCCCCAGGCAACTCCCAATGCTTTTGCGACCGGGCGTAATCCTGAGCATGCCGTTGTTGCCGCGACCGAGGGTATTCTGCAAATTCTTTCCCGTGAAGAACTGATGGGAGTGATGGCGCATGAATTGGCTCATGTGCAGAACCGGGATATTCTGATCGGTTCGATTGCGGCGACCATTGCCGGAGCGATCAGTTATCTGGCTTATATGGCTCAGTGGTCAATGATCTTCGGTGGTCGTGACGATGAAGACAGCAATCCACTGGCGATGATTGCATTGATGATTTTGGGGCCGATTGCGGCAATGCTGGTGCAGATGGCTGTCTCGCGGTCACGTGAATATGGTGCCGACGCGACCGGAGCGAGGTTTTGTGGAAATCCCCACTATTTGGCCAGTGCCTTGCGTAAACTCGAAATGGCTAACCGACAGATGCCGATGCCCAAGGTTAATGAAGCGACAGCCCATATGTTCATCGTCAATCCCCTTAAGGGGGGTGGTTTGAGTGCCCTCTTTTCGACCCATCCGCCGATGGATGAGCGGGTGCGACGCCTTGAAGAGATGGCGGTTTAAGTGGGGGTTGCAACCTATCCACTGGATGCCCGGCGCGCCGCTTTTGAAGTTTTGCAGCGGGTTGAGCTGGGGGCTTATTCCGATCTGACTCTCGACACCCTGCTCAAGCGCAATCGTGGGACTGACCCGCGGGACCGGGCACTGTTGACCGAGCTGGTTTATGGTATTTTGCGTCTGCGGGGACGGCTCGATTTTGCTCTGGAGCAGGTCAGTCGTCAGCCTTTTTCGAGGCTTGAACCTGCGGCAAAACTTTTGTTGCGGATCGGGGCCTATCAATTGCTGGAACTGGAACGGATTCCAACCCGGGCGGCGATCAATGAGACTGTTGAACTGGCGCGGATCATGGATCTTGAAAGGCTTGCCGGGTTGGTCAACGGGACCTTACGCGGCCTTGATCGCCAGCGAAATGAGTTGCCTTGGCCCCCGCCAGAGAAGGTTCGTGATTACCTGCAACATATCTGTAGTCTGCCAAAGTGGCTGGCCCGTGAGATCATGAGCCAACTGCCAAATGCCGATGCCCGTGCTCTGGGTGAAGCGTTGTGCACAGCGGCACCGATGACATTACGTATCAACCGTTTACACATCGAGCCAGAGCGCTTTGACAATGCGTTGCAGGAGGCGGGCTATCAGGTGCGGCCCTGTGCCTACGCTCCTGAAGGGATCATTATCGAAAAACGTGGGATCGGTCCCCTGCCGGGGGATGCCGAGGGCTGGTATCAGGTTCAGGATCAGGCGAGTATGCTGATGGCCCATTTGCTTGACCCCCAGCCAGGTGAAAAGATTCTGGATGCCTGTGCGGCTCCCGGAGGAAAAACAACCCATATCGCGGCGTTGACCGGGAATCAGGCCGAGATTCTGGCACTTGACAAACATGCTCAACGGGTCCGATTGATTCAACAGGGGGCCTTGCGCAATGGCTGTACCACTATTGAGGCACGACAGCATGACCTCGAAGAATCCCCCGAGTTTCTGAGCCCGCAGAGTTTCGACCGAATTCTGGTCGATGCTCCCTGCAGTGGTCTGGGGGTATTGCGGCGCAATCCGGAGAGTCGCTGGAAACTGAAGGCCGCAGATCTGAAACAGCTGGCTGCTTTGCAATCACGCATTCTGGACAATCTTGCTCCGTTGGTCCGCCCTGGTGGTTTGCTGCTTTATTCCATCTGCACCTTCAGTCGGGCCGAAACCTACGCCGTGGTTGACCAATTTCTGGAGCAGCATAAAGAATTTGTTCTTGAACCACTGCAGAACCAGATTCCGTGTGATTGGCATCCGTTGCTGGATGCCCGTGGAGCGCTGCGTACTTATCCACATCTCCATGATGAGATGGATGCTTTTTTTGCCGTTCGGTTACGCCGTCAGGGCTGAATCGACTACAGGAGGATCATTCGATGGTCAAGATCGCCCCATCCATACTCTCTGCCGACTTTTCCCGTTTGGGTGATGAGGTTGGTGCCATCGCCGCAGGCGGAGCCGATTATGTCCATGTTGATGTGATGGATGGGCATTTTGTTCCCAATATCACAATCGGTCCCCTGGTTGTCGATGGCCTGCGTCAGGTCACCGAAATTCCCTTTGATGTTCACCTGATGATTGAAAACCCTGATCTTTATATCCCCGAATTTGCCCGGGTTGGATCAGATATTATTACCGTACATCAGGAAGCCGTTTCCCACCTGCACCGCACTGTGCAGCTGATCAAAAGTTTCGGTAAAAAAGCGGGCGTTTCGATCAATCCTGCAACGCCGGTCAGCAGCCTTGAGGTGATCCTTGATGATCTTGATCTGGTGCTGGTCATGTCGGTCAATCCGGGATTTGGCGGTCAGTCGTTTATTGAAAGTTGCTTGCCGAAAATTGAAGCCCTGCGCAAGATGATCGATGCCCGTGGTCTGAAGGTTGAGCTCGAAGTCGATGGTGGTGTGAAGCTTGATAATATCGGGCGGATTGCTGCAGCAGGTGCCGATGTTTTTGTTGCCGGGAGTGCCGTTTTCAGCAGCGAGGATTATGCGACAACCATTGCCGGGTTGAAGAAGAACGCCGGCTGAAAGATCTTTTTTTGGGGGGGGACCGATGACAGGATTATCCAAAATCGGGGCGTGAGTTATCACGCCCCGATTTTGGCTTAATTGAGCAGGTGGCTGAAGAACCGTCTGGCCTCGTCGATCGGTATCGCGAAGGAGGCGTGTTCCTGCGGGTTGTCGGCACGGCGGATATTGATGGCGATAACCCGGCCCGATTTGTCGAGGAGGGGGCCGCCTGAATTCCCTTCACCCAGTTGAGAGTCGATTCGCAACAGAGGAACTCCCTGATACTCTTCAACCCGGGCGACAGTCGTTTGCACCACGGACAAACCAAACTTTTCGCCATAGCCGATAGCAACGACCGCAGCACCAACATCGATTGTGGAGGATTGGCCCAATTGCAGTGGGGCCAGATCTTCTGGCGGCAGGGCCAGCACAGCAATATCCAGTTTTGGATCGCTGAGAATCACCCTTGCCTTGAGGCTGCCTCCCTTCAGGAATTGCAGCCTGATCGAGTCGGCCCCTTCAACGACGTGCAGACTGGTGACCGCATAGCCACGATCCGAAATGATAAAGCCGCTGCCGGTACTCTTTTCAGTGAGAACCTTGAAGATCGCAGGGCTGACCTGGCGGATCATGTCTGGGAGTGCCAGGCTTTTCGGGGTCTTTTTACGCGCACTTCGTCGGGCCCGGCTTTTTTTGCTTTTGGCCACCAGTTGCGACCGGCGCTGCGCCGTCGGAGTGCGGTTTAATTCGTCGGCAATCTTACGCCAGGAGCGTTGCAGCAGCTGTAAAGGAAGCTCGGCCAGAATCTGCCGACTCATATCGGTCAGGGTTTTGCGGGTCAGCTGACGAATCCATTTGACCTCCTGGGCCATTTCCTGTGCATCGAAAAAACTTCCTTTAAGAGACTCTTCGCTGGTGTAATCCTTCTGGAGCAGGCGGATTTTTTCCTGATCCTCATTGATATAGTAAACAACCACACGTCCCTCAAGCCGGGCGCTGTAACGAAACATCTTGATTGGTGAGGCCAGAAAACAGGTGCCGAAGGTGGCCATGGCCGCCATGGGGCTACCGTTGCCAAGGCCGTAGGTGTAACGCAGGTCGATGGCCAGCAAAAAAGAATCAGGTTCTCCTTCCTGACGAAAACTTTGCTGATCTTCTGCGCGGTAACCGGGCAAAACCTTGAGTCGGCCACGGATAACTGTTTTTTCGAGTCCCTCGGCCAATCCGTAACCGAAATCTTCAACCTCGGCGGTGTAGAACTGGTCCAGAGTTTCCTGATAGGAGGTCTCCCACAGGTTGGAATCATAGAGTTGCGGGTCCAGAGAGATGCTCAGGTAGGCCGGGCGGTTGATCCGATCATCGGCATGAACTCTGGCCGGAAGACTGATGACTGTCAGGAATAAACCCAGGAGGACGAGACGGTTCAGAAGGGGCATGGCAAAGCTCGCATTCAGTGAGTGGATTGAACAATCGAGCCAGCTGGATGATTTGACCAGGCCCGAAACTTTATTTATCAGAGCCAACTATAGCGTAGCTCCGACAAAAATCAATAAACACTCATGAACGAAAGGCCACTTTATGTCGGACCCTGCAGCAGGGGATCAAGTTTCCCCTGTTCATCAAGGGCAAAGAGGTCATCACAGCCACCGATATGTTGATCGTCAATAAAAATCTGCGGTACCGTGTGGCGCCCGGATCTGAGCCGCATCTGCTCTTCCTGTGCGGTATCGTTGGTCACGTCGTGCTCGATAAAGGGCACACCCTTGATACTCAGAAGCTCCTTGGCACGATGACAAAAGGGGCAGTAACTTTTGGTGTAGATTTCGGTCTGTTTCATCGGTAACTCCCTGCCTGATCTGATCATAGAGTCAACGCCTGAATCGACGGGTTACAGAGTTGATCCAGACTCATGGTATCATGTGCGAGTTTCTGGTGCAGGGGGCAAGTCTAACGAAAAAGATATGCTCCGCAAGTGAAAAATCTTGAGAGAACAGATGTTTTTCCACAAATTTCGGGCCAAGGGTTTGAAACCGGAACGTCCTTAAGGAGGAAGAAGTGAAAAAGGTTTTTTTTCTGATACTTGTTATGGTGCTGTTGTCTGGCTGCGCAAAAAAGATTGATCTTGGGCCTGGTTATGAAAGAACCAGCAAGCATTTTATGCAGGCTTTGCGCTGGCAGGACTACCAGGGGGCTGCCATGTTTCTGGCCGCTGAGGACAGACAGCCGTTTCTCGATATTTTCGAGCCGCTCAAAGATCTGCACATTGTTGAGGCGACGTATAAATATGGTCGTCTGAACGAAAAAGAGGGGCGTGCCGAAAGTGAATTGATTCTCCAGTATTACATGCTCCCTTCGACCCGGATCAAGAGTTGGGCGTGGAAAATCGACTGGGTGCTTATCCCGCTGGATACAGAGCAGCGCGGGCGCTGGCAGATTCAGGGGCTACCAACAGATTTCCCCGAAATAAAGAAATAAAGTCACAATAAAAAACACCCTGTTTTCAGCCTGTTAAATCACAAAAAAGGGGATGGCCAGGATTAAAAATGGCCTTGATTTTGCTTTGCCGTCTGTGTTATTTACCTGCATACTGTATACGATTTTCGGGTACTGTAAGCTGTCCATACATCGGGCAATTATCCCCTTTTGAGGGGTTTTCGGCCTCCCTGTTTCAGGGGGGTCGAAGCAGGTTAACAGGAGGCCAGTTTGGCAGAGGTGATTTTTTCCAGCTGGGGCAGAGAGATTGTCGACAACCGCAAGGGGCAACCCAAGCCCTTGAGCGAGTTGCAGATAAAGCTTCCGGCTCAATATTTAGAAGAGGGTGATGTCAAGGCTTTCATCGGGTGGGATGGACTCATCCTGCTCGACAAGAAGGTCGATGTGGTTGCGATGGCAGCCGAATATATGAAACGGGTGCAGGAAAAATATTGCTGCGGCAAATGCACACCCGGCAAAAAAGGCACCCGTGTTCTTCAGGATACCCTCGAAAGAATTCTCGCTGGCCACGGCCAGGAAGAGGATTTGCAGACAATTGAAGATCTGGCGCTGCTGCTTGAAAATTGCAAGTGTACCCTGTGCATGACCGCTGCAATTCCGGTGTTTGACACGATTCGTTATTTTCGCGAAGACTATCTGGCATACACGCGTGGAGAAAAAAGTCCGACCAATGGATTGCGCTACACGGACAAGTTGACCGCGCCCTGTATGGATCGTTGTCCGGCCCATATCGATATCCCCGCCTACATTGAAGAGATCAAAGATCGCCGGTTTGATGAGTCTCTCGATGTCATCCGCCGCAATATGCCGATTCCGGCAGTTTGTGGCCGGGTTTGTCCTCATCCTTGTGAAACCGCCTGTCGCCGTGCCTTGGTTGATGAGCCGATCAGCATTATGGTTCTCAAGCGGGTTGCTGCCGATCATGAGTGGATGCACCATAAACAACCACCGATGCAGCCGGCTCCGGCCAAAGGAAAAACGATCTGCGTGGTCGGTGGTGGTCCTGCCGGAATCACGGCAGCCTATTACTTGGCCCTCGATGGTTTCAAGGTCACAATTCTCGATATGCTGCCCGAGCCGGGCGGAACCGTTGCGGTTGGAATCCCCGACTATCGGATGCCGCGCGATCTGCTGCGCCGGGAATACGAAATTGTCGAAGATCTGGGGGTCGAGATCAAATACAACACCAAGCTGGGTGTCGATGTTTCATTGAGAGAACTGAAAGATCAGTACGACGCGGTCTTTCTTGGAGTTGGTGCGTTCCGGTCCAAGCCGATGGGTGTTGAAGGTGAGGATGAAGGCTACGAAGGCTTCTCCGAAGGTGGAATCAACTATCTGCGTGCCGTTGCACTGGGCCAGCCTATCGAAACCGGCAAACGGGTTATTGTCGTCGGTGGGGGTAACACGGCGATTGACTGTGTGCGGGTGGCCCTGCGTGAAGGGGCGGAGGATTCGATCCTCATCTATCGCCGGACACGTAAAGAGATGCCTGCCGAGTCCTACGAAGTTGATGATGCCGATGAGGAAGGCGTACAGTTTGAGTTTCTGCGCAACCCGACACGCCTGATTCATGAAAATGGCAAAATTACCGGTGTCGAGGTTGTGGTGATGGAACTTGGTGAACCGGATGAATCGGGTCGCCGCCGTCCTGCACCGGTTCCCGGCAGTGAGTACATTATTCCCTGTGATATGGTCATCCCCGCAATTGGTCAGGATCCTGATCTCAGCTTCCTGGAGCAGGATGATCTGGGGATTGAAACCACCCGCTGGAGCACGATTGTTACCAAGGACGGAGTGTTGATGACTGACTCCGAAGGGGTTTTTGCTGCGGGTGACTGTGAAATCGGTCCGATGACGGTTGTTGCCGCAGTCGGTCAGGCACGCCGTGCCGCACGTGCCATGGCTCGTTGGCTCACCGAGGGCAAGGCCTATCGTGATGATGCCGATGCGATGGAGGACCTGGTCGCCGAGTTGGGTGTCTTTGACAAAAACGAGAAGACCGGTCTGTTTGGTGGTTTGCACCGAGAGCACCAACCGAAGATCAGTGGCGCGGCACGAGCGCGCAGTTATGATGAAATTGAACTGGCGATGCCGGAAAGTCAGGCCGTGACCGAAGCAGAGCGTTGCCTGCGCTGCTATCGGGTCGGTATGATTGCCGTCGGTTAAAACGACGTAAACCAGAGCTTGAATGCCGGAAGATGCTCCCGGTCGATTGCCTGATGTGGAGAAATCATGGTCAACCTCAAGATTGATGGTCGTGACGTAGAGATTGCCAAGGGTGCTACCATCCTTGCGGCCGCTGAAAAAGTCGGGATTAAAATCCCGACCCTCTGTTTTCTGAAAAAGATCTCCCCGACGGGAGCCTGCCGGATCTGTGTGGTTGAGATCGAAGGTGCCGACAAGCCGATGACGGCCTGTAATACCCCGGCGGTAGATGGCATGGTGGTGACAACCTGGACAGAGAAACTGCACAAGATTCGCCAGCAGGTGATGCAGCTGTTACTGGTCAACCATCCCCTTGATTGCCCGGTCTGTGATGCCGGGGGAGAATGCGACCTTCAGGATAGCTGTTACGGTCTTGATGTTGCGACCCAGCGGTTCGAGGGGGAGGATCTCAGTCATGAAGAGATCAACCACTGGCCGTTGATTCAGCAGATTCCCTCACGTTGTATCCTTTGTGAAAAATGTGTCAAGGTTTGTCACGAACTGATCGGGGCCAGTGCTCTGGCGGTCCATAATCCTGGTGAAGCGGCCTATATCGACACGGTCGATGGCAAACCGCTTGATTGTGAGTTCTGTGGCAACTGTGTGGCGGTTTGTCCGACCGGAACATTGAACTCCAAACCGTTCAAGTTCAAGGCCCGTCCCTGGGCTTTGCGGAAAGTTCCGACAGTCTGCACCTTTTGTCCCAGTCACTGTCAGATCGATATCAATGTTCAAAACAATGAAATCTATCGGATTACTTCTGACGATGAAGGAACCACCAACAATGGCAACCTGTGTATCGGGGGCTATTTTGGTTATGGTTATATCAATCATGCCGAACGTTTGACCCAGCCATTGATTGATCAGCAACCGGTCAGCTGGGACGAGGTTTTTACCCGGCTGGTCGAGACGATTGACAGCTTGCGACGGACTGACGGCCCACAGGCTTTTGCCGGTCTGGGTTCGCCCCATCTCAGCAATGAAGAGAGCTATCTGTTTCAGAAACTGTTCCGGGTTGCCATAGGCAGCAACAATATCGACTCTGAAGCCCGTTTCGGGGCCATGCGCAGCCTGAAGGCAACAGAATCTGTCCTGGGTTTGCGGGGTGCCAGTAACCTGATCAGTGCCATTGGTAAAGCGGAGGCGGTGCTGGTGTTTGGTGCTGATCCTACAGCAGAAGCCCCGGCAGTCGATTGGCAGGTTCAGAATGCCTGTCGTCGCAATGATGCAAAATTGATCGTTGCCGGAATGCGCAAGGTTAAACTGAACAAGTTTGCCAATGTGTCCCTGACCTGTAAACCAGGCACAGAACTTGAGCTGGCCAATGGAATCAGCCGTCTGCTCTACGAGCGTAATCTGCTCGACAGTGATTATCTCAATCAGTATCTTGAAAACCCCGATGAGCTCAAGGGACATCTGGAAGCGATCGACCTGAATGCAGTCTGCGCGGCAACGGGTGTTGAGCGCCAGCAGCTGGAAGAAGCGGTTGAGATGCTTGGCGCGGCCAAGACTGTTGCGATCATTTTCGGTGCTGAAATCACCCGAAGTGCCCGCGGTTATGAAAAGTCGATTGCCATTTCTGATCTGGCAATTCTTTGCGGGGCCTTGCGTGGTGGTGATGCCGGCGGGCTCTTCCCCCTTGATGAAAAGGGGAACATTCAGGGAATGCTCGATATGGGGGTCTGCCCCGAGTATCTGCCCGGATACCAGCCCTATGCTGAATCACGTGAACGTTTTGGCAAGGCATGGAAGGCCGAGTTGCCCGAAGGTGGCCTTGATGCGTTGGGTATTCTCGAAGGGATCGAGGCCGGGAAAATCAAATTTCTCTACCTGGCAGCGACCAATCCGTTGAGTTTCCCCAATGCAAATCGTTGGCGCAAGGCGCTTGAAAAAGTCGATTTCCTGGTGGTGCAGGACATTCTGCCCACCGAGGTGACCAAACTGGCCAAGGTTGTTCTGGCAGGGGCGAGCTACGCTGAAAAAGGTGGCAGTGTCACCTCGCTTGATCATCGGGTGCGTTCGCTGGAAAAAGCGATTTCCACTCCGGGCGAATCCAGGGAAGATTGGGAGATATTTGCCGGTCTCTATGCCCGGCTGCAAAAGCAGGCAGTCAGCATCAGCCGCAGTGAAATTCTTGCCGAAGTCAGCAGCCTCAGTTCACTTTACGGGGGTATCTGTTTCGCCGGTGAAGAGCGTAACCGACCCTGTTTCAAACAGCCCTATCGTCCGGCGGCCAAGGGGCTGAAATATCAGTCGCCGAAGGTCGAAGAGGTTGAAACCGGGTTGCAGCTGGTCAGTGGCAAGTCGATCTATCATTTTGGCACAACCTCGACCTGGTCTGCCGGTCCCTGTGAAGTTGAAGCAGAGGGCGTGATTCGTGTCAGCCCTGCTGATGCGGCAAATGCCGGGGTGGTTGATGGAGGTCGGGCCAAATTGACCAGCCGTCAGGGTTCGATCACCGGACCGGTAAAAATCGATGAGAACCTGCCTGCCGGGCTGGTTTTTGCTCCCTATCATTTTGCTGAACTGGGCATACAGTCCTTGTTGACTGATGGCAGTAACCGGATCGGCATCGAACTCGCCAAAGGTTGATCATGGACTACGCAAATTACCAGGATAAGGTTGCCTATTCCGACGAAAAGGCCAATAAGGTCGAACTGGGCAAAACCGCCCATGGCCGCATGAATCTCTGGTGTTTGTTGCCGGGCCAGGGGATCAAGCCTCATGTTCATGCCGGGGATCACTACTGGGTTGTTCTTGAAGGACAGGGTGATTATCTGGCAGAGGGTCAGGAGCCGGTTGCGGTGCAACCGGGAACCCTGTTGATTGCCCCGGCTGGTGAGTCCCACGGGATCAAGAATACTGGCAGCGAGGGGTTGGTTTTTGCAAGTATTTCAGCAGGATGAAGCAAGTTGAGTTGATAATCTGAAAGGCCCTGATGCACTGAGTGTATCAGGGCCTTTTTTTGGTTTGCCCAGCGTAGCTGGCAAACCCGGCCTGTTGAAAGAGACAGGCGTCGCCCCGATCAGGGGGAAGACAATCCGAATCGCAAGGGCGTTGCTGGCAACGGCAGGGTCTGAAGGCAGCGATAGGAAGTGAACTGCACATAGCGCAAGCGAACCTGATTCGGTGCTGCGGATGGGTAAGCGTGCCAAATAGCGCAAAGCCCGATACCTGATCGTAATCCGTAGCGTGATTGAGGATGGCGTAGTTTACAGGGAGCCAGAGGTAACTGGGGAAACCTCGTATTGTCCCGATTCTCTCGGTCAGAGATTTGGGTAAGGAAGGCACAAGAGGAAACTCAAGGCCTTTTGATGCGGTGCGAGGTGGCAGATGATTCCGTAGTAGTGATGAAGTCCCGGCCTGTGAAAGCTGGTAACAGACTGGAGGATAAAACCGGGACGACCTGTCGCAAGTGTCGGCAGGGGCCGGTGAGCGCCAAAAGCCTCATCGGAATGCGAAGGGATGAAGTTCATTCGAGGTTTCTTCGAATCGGCTGGCAAGACGCAATGCCGGACACAAAGTCGCTTGACGAGGCGAGGCCCGATGATCGCGGTTGATGAACTCATCGACTGCGCCATCGAACCGTCCATGCTTAAGCAACCCGAACCCTGCTGTTCTATATTGCCCATCGGGATAGAACGGAACAGCACTTTGGGCCAAGAATCGCAGGCGCTGCGGATTGAGCCGGGGAGAGAAACGCAGGTAAGGTGAGATGGTGCGAATTTACTACAGTCTCTATGACCGAATGTTACAAGAACAGAGGCTCCTTCGAGCATTTGCAAAGGTTAAATCCAACCAGGGCGCAGCCGGAATCGATGGCCAGAGCGTCGCGGATTTTACCAAGCACCTACCCGAAGAAATTGCCCAACTTGTCTGCGAACTAAAGGACAAGAGCTATCGACCAAAGCCAGTGCGGCGGGTAGAAATCCCCAAGCCGGACGGCGGAGTGCGAAAGCTCGGCATCCCGGCGGTTCGCGACCGTGTTGTCCAGCAGACCCTGCTGGACATATTGCAGCCGATCTTTGATCCAGATTTTCATCCGTCAAGCTACGGCTACCGGCCGGGACGAAGCTGTCATCAGGCCATCGCCAAAGCCAGCCTGTTTATTCGGCGCTATCGAAGGCGCTGGGTGGTGGATATGGATCTTTCCCGGTGTTTCGACACCCTGAACCATGATCTCATCATTCAGGGCTTTCGCCGCAAGGTGACCGATGGAAGCATTCTTGGATTGCTGCGCATGTTTCTGCAAAGCGGAATCATGGTTGATGGCGACTGGCAACCAGGCAGACTGGGAAGTCCGCAAGGCGGCGTGATTAGCCCGCTGATTGCCAACGTCTATCTCGATGCCTTCGATCAATACATGAAGAACCGAGGGCATCGGATCGTCCGTTATGCGGATGATATCCTGATTCTGAGCTGCTCAAAAAGAGGGGCAGAAAACGCCCTCAAAGTGGCACAAAGTTATCTGGAAAAAGAGCTTCTGCTGACTGTCAATGAACGCAAGACCCGGATTGTCCATAGCGGGAAAGGGGTTTATTATCTCGGCGTGATTATTGATAGCCGATATACCCGAATCCAGCCGGATAAACTCGGTCAGCTCAAACAGAAAGTGCGAAGCATCACCCGGCGAAACTCCCCGGTCAATCTGGAGAAGGTCATCTCTGACCTGAATCCACTGCTGAGGGGCTTTGCCAACTATTTTCGGGTAGCCAATTGTCGCAACCAGTTTCGAGAACTGGCAAGCTGGATTCGCAGACGCTTGCGAGCCAAGCAGTTGACGTTATGGAAGAAGCCGCAACGGCTCCATCGGCGACTGAGGCAGCTTGGCTACAAGGGCGACTTCAAGGCCGTCAAAATGAACTCGTGGCGTAATGCCGCAAGTCCATTGGCCAACTATGCGATACCCAACAGCTGGTTATGGGAACTGGGACTTTTTGAGTTAAGCAGAGTCGAGACGGGTTACCTGCCTCAGAATTATTGAGAGAGAAGAATGGACAGGAGCCGTGTACGAGGCCCGTACGCACGGTTCTGTGAGAGGGATGAGGTGAGCTGGTTGTTCACTCACCTCACCCTACTCGATTGCGAACTAAACAGGATCGCTGTGGGTGGTTACAGCAAGAAACCTGTTTTTTACTGAGTGGCCTACGAGACAATTTTTCTTCTGGTATAGTTTGAACCCTACTGGCGAGGTCGGTTCCGGTCGGGCAGGTGGATTGGGGGGTATCTTCAAAGGTGGCAGGATGATCATCAATACAGACTCTTTTGCAAACAAGAAATGGGCTCAGGTGTTTACTGTTTGGGCTATTCTTCTGTTTGCTTCATGGGCCTATCCCGCCACCATCAAGGTTGGGCTTGAGCCTCTGCCACCGCTGATTGTCAAAGAATCTCAGGGCTACACAATCGCATTGCTGCGGGCAGTCGAGGCGGTATCTGATCTTAAGTTTGATATCGAGTGTATGCCGTACAGCAGAGCAAAGAGTGAACTTGGAAAAAATACCCTTCAGCTGATCGGTCATACCCCTTATCAGGCAGAAGCCGGGCATTTCTATACCTATGCCCAGGAACTTGAATTTCATATTCCGGTCGTGACAGATATCTATGTGCTGGATGAAGACAAGTTGAACAATCTGGCCAACCTGAAAATTGGTATTCCGCGGGGCAATGAAGAGTTTGCCAGCAAACTTTTGGGCCTGCCCCTGAAAAACTTTTATCCGGGTGATCTGGCAAGTCTGTTGAAGATGTTGCAACTTGGCCGGATCGATGCGTTCTGGTTTGAACGGGCCTCGACCATCTCAACCTTAAGGCGATTGCAGATCAAAAAGATTCATTATCGTAAACTTCCGCTTAATCCGGCCCCTGCCGGAATGGCAGTCAGAAACGATACCGCCGGAACCAGGCTGAAAAAGAGGCTTGACGGGCTGTTCAGGCAAATTGACCGTCAGCAGATTTTCAAGGAGTACGATCTCTATCTCAAGATGCCGGATCAGGGGGTTATTGACTAGTTTTCCCTTGTTGATTCTTGACCCGCCTAACTAGGCAGGTAGCTCCCCACCTCAGGTAAAGCCAGAGCCGGCGGTGCATGCAAAGCAATGCTCGCCAACGGCAATGGCAGTCCCCCTTTCTGGAAGTCCTTCGAGTTCACTGATATGGACAGGTTTTCCGCCCAGCGGGATATTGGCCGCCTGGTTGAAATCGCAATCGTAGACGAAGCCGTCCCAGGCCACCGAAACCAATGTCCGGCACATCAGCCCATCCAGGGTGCAGGGGTTAAAGCCTGCCTGGAGTTTTTCCATGTAGCTGGTGAAGTTGCCGGTTTGATGCAGCCAGTCAGCAAAACGGCCCAGAGGCATATTGGCAAAAATAAACAGATTGTTGAAATGCAGGTCCCACTTGCGGGCTAGATCGCGCTTGAATTTACGCTCAGCCGCTTCCTGGGCTGTCGGCATAAAGGCCCCCGAAGGGTTGGCCGCCAGATTCAGTTCCAGCCCACTGTTTTCTATGCCATAGCCAAGCTTGTTAAGCTGCTTGAGCATCTTCAGCGATGGATCCATGACTCCTTCGCCACGCTGGGCTGCCAGCTGCCCTTCATTGGTCGAGGGGAAAGAAGCCACCAGAATAACCTTGAGCTTGACGAGCAGGTCGAGCAGTGGTTTTTTGTCAGGCTGAGACAGGGCGGTCAGGTTGGTGCGCAGAATCAGATGCGAGGTCAGGGGGGCCAGTCCGGTCAATAACTGATCAAGATGCGGGATCAGCTCGGGGGCGCCGCCGGTGATGTCGATGGTGGTAAACCTGTTGCGCGTTGCGTAGTCAATCATCTGTTGCATGGTCGCTTGACTCATGATCTCCTGACGACCTGGTCCGGCCGAGAGATGGCAGTGGCGACATTTGAGATCACATAAAAGCCCGGTATTGACTTGCAGGATCTGGGTGGTCGCACGGAGCAGGCTGATTTCTTCCTTGGCCAGGCGCTGCTCGAAGCGGTTATGCAGCGTATCTTTCATTTAAAGAGAAACCTTTTCCGCCAGTTTGCGCATCTGGATTCCATGGACCAGGGAGGCCCCGCCACGGATAGCATTGGCAACGTGAACCGCCTCGGTCATCTCGCCCAGATTTGAACCTTTTTCGAGGCATGAGGTGGTATAAGCATCGATACAGTAAGGGCATTGAACCGTGTGGGCAACGGCCAGAGCGATCAAGGCTTTTTCCCGGGCACTCAATTCTCCTTCGGCAAAAACCGCACCGTAGTAATCAAAGAATTTCTGCGCCAGTTCCGGTGCATCCTTGCCGATCTCAGCGAATTTTTTCAGATCATCATGCTCGTAATAATCGCTCAATTTCTCCTCCAGCAATTTTAATGAAATCCCATTCTACCAGAAAATCAGGGTGTTTGCCTATCGCCGCCGCCGTAACTGGTATTTGCGGACAGCCCGATTATGTTCTTTCAGGGTGCGTGAAAACTGGTGCCTGCCATCACCCCGGGCGACAAAATAGAGATAGCGGCTGTCAGCAGGACGCGCCGCTGCCAGCAGGGCGTTATAGCCAGGGCTGGCAATCGGTCCGGGGGGAAGACCCCGGTTCAGGTAGGTATTGTAGGGTGAGGGCCGCTGAAGATCTTTACGGGTCAGATTGCCGTTGAAATGGCTGATGCCGTAAATGACCGTCGGGTCGGTTTGCAGCGGAATATTCCGTTTCAGGCGATTATGAAAAACCGAAGAGATCAGCGGCATTTCATCGTCGCGTCCGGTTTCTTTCTGAATAATCGACGCCAGGGTGACCAGTTGGTGTCTGGTGAGAGGCAGGTTGTTATCGAGGGCTTTTTGCAGGCGGCTGAACTGACGGTTAAATTCTGTCACCATCATCCGCAGAAGTTCCGTTTCGCTGATTCCGGGCGCAAAACGATAAGTTTCGGGATACAGATATCCTTCAAGGCTTTGGGCGTTGATGCCCAGTTCGTTCAGTAACGCAGGGTCATGGGCAAGTATCCACAGCTTGTTCTGATCGGCGAGGCCCTTTGCTGCCAGGCGATCAACGATCTGCCGCAGGCTGAACCCTTCAGGAAAGGTCACCTGCCGTTGCACAACATCCCCGCTGACAAGGCGGTTGAGGATTGTATTCGGGCTGGCGGGTTGGGAAAAAGTGTAGGTTCCGGCCTGGATTGTAGCATCCCTGTTTTGCAGGCGGGCCAAAAGACGAAAAACCAGAGCCGAACGAATAATTTTTTGTTCGGCCAGCCGGTTGGCAACCTGAATTAGTGAGCTGCCCGTTTTGACGGTCAATGAACTGCCCGGTGGAGGCGCCACAGGAGACAGCATCCACCAGCCGATGCCAGAGGCAAGGCCAGCCAGCAGGATGAAAATGCAACATAAACGCACA
The DNA here is from genome assembly GCA_024276935.1 of Deltaproteobacteria bacterium. Taxonomy (GTDB): domain Bacteria; phylum Desulfobacterota; class Desulfuromonadia; order Desulfuromonadales; family Geopsychrobacteraceae; genus Geopsychrobacter. The sequence continues at coordinate 36,925 of JAJRWH010000053.1, read as the reverse complement.
AGCGAACGCATGCGGGATCTCTAGAGATTGAAGCGGTTTTCGGTGCCGCTGCGTAAACGTTCAATATTGGAGCGATGACGCCAGATAACGATCCCGGCAATAATCAGGGTGGCAGCAAAGAGCGGGTTGTAGCCCTCAAAAACAAGGACCATAAGGGGCGCTGAGGCCGCAGCACTGATAGAAGCCAGCGAGATAAAACGCCAGCTGAAAAGAACGATAATAAACACAACCAGCGCACACAAGACCGCCAGAGGAGAAAGCACCAGAAAGATACCCAGGGCCGTCGCCACCCCTTTGCCGCCTTTGAAACCGAGGTAGATCGGATAGCAGTGGCCCAAAAAGGCCGCCAGCGCGACCAGGGCGGTATGGGTCAGATTCAGGTTGAAATAGGATCCTGCCAGCAGAACGGGCAACAGGCCTTTTAGGCAATCACCGACCAGAGTCAGAATGCCCAGCGTTCTTCCCGCGACCCGATAAACATTGGTGGCGCCGATATTGCCGCTGCCTGCATTGCGTACATCCTCTCCACCAACCAGCCGGGTGAGAATGACGCCAGTGGGGATGGCGCCGATCAGGTAACTGAAGAGAAGAATAAAAAAGAGTGTCATGATGGTTTCTTTTAAGATGGGGAGCGGGCAGACAGGGTGAGCTGACATTGTGCCCAAGCCGGTTAAATTACGATTAACGGGTTGTTTTTACCATTCTCGGGGAGAAAAAAGCAAGACCGCCAGGGTGAAATGCCCGTCTGGTGGCCTGGCAGACGCTTTTCAGATTACTGCGCTGCCTGGGGGGGGTGACAAATCCGCCGGATGCGGAATCCGCTGGACTGCCAGCAGAGAAATCAGGCTGAGACCTGCCCCGGCAAAAAAGGGAATCCGATAATCGATCATCCACAAGGCGCCACCAATAGCGGGCATGACCACTGCAGCAATGTGGTTGATCGTAAAGCCAACAGCCATGCTCGGGGAAATATCCTGCGGATCGGCGACCTTTTGAAAATAGGTTCGGATCGCAATCGCAAAATTAAACAGAATGTGGTCAAAGATATACATCAAAACAACCAGCCACTTGGAACCACTGAGAGTGTAGGTGATAAAAATGGCAATCAGGCCGCCATACTCAAGGGACAGAACCTTACGTTCACCAAAGTGAACAATGGCTCGGCCTATCAATGGGCTGAGGATATAGTTGACGAGATTGTTCAGCACAAAGAGCAGGGTGATTTCTGTCACGGTACACGTGAAAACCTTGACCAGCAGATAGACCGAAAAAGCGATAAAAATCTGTCGTCTGGCCCCCGCCATAAAGGTGAGAAAGTAATAGAGCATATATTTGCGGCGAACGATCATTTTGTGATGCTGCGGCGGAACTTTGCGATGGGTTGGGTCCTGCTGCATGCCCCAGAGCCCTGCGGCAACAATCAAACTGCCAACAGACAGAAACATGATCTTGTAGCTGAAGAACAGGCCCATGAGAAACAACAGCAGGCCAATGGCGATACTGGTTGCCGCCGCCAGGCTGCGCAAACGACCAAAAACCAGAGGCGAGGTCGCGATGTCAAAATACTGCAAGGTGAGTGACTGGTTGGTTGTTTCGTAGTAGTGAAAACCAAAGCTCATGATCAGCGTGCTGATCACCAGGCCATAAAAACTTGGCATCAGACCTGTCAGGCCAATGCCAAGCCCCAGACAGATGATCGACAGGGAGGAAAGGCGGTGCTCACGGATGACCAGCATGACAAAAATAGCCAGCAGGGCCAAAAATCCCGGAATCTCACGAACCGAGCCGATCACCCCGATTTGCAAACCATCCAGACCCGCCTGCTCAACTGCAAAGTTGTTGAACAGGATCATCCAGCACTGCAGGCCAACAACCGAAGCCGTTGTCTGAACAATCAGAAATCGCAACATGGGGCGTTGCTCCTGCGGAACCATTTTAAAGATTTTCAGAAGCACAGGCAGGATCCTTTCGTGCCCTCAGTCTGTATCAGACCCGCTTCGAGATAAAGTCTTTTATTGACGTGGTTTTGATCCGGGGGGATTTGTCAATGAAAACAGTTTGCTGAAACCACTCCATGCTGGCATAATCAAGGGCCTGATAGCTGGGGGAGAATCCAATGCAAAACGGTCATCTGGCCCTGGCTCAGATGACTATCTATTTTTACGATCGGTACGAAAAGCACCTCAGCCTATGACGCTGACACAGAATTTTGAATACCATCAGGACATATCGGCTGTCTTTTTTGGGACTCCTGTGTCGTTAACTCAATTTGAATCAGGAGGAAAAACGATTATGAAGTGGTTTACTCTTTGGTGTCTCAGTGTCTTTGCTCTCTGTTTTGCATCAACGGCCGTGGCCAAAGATGTTAAGGCAGCATTTGTTTATGTCGGCCCGGTCGGTGACGGGGGTTGGACCTATGCCCACGACCAGGGGCGAATTGAGATGGAGAAGCTGCCCTTTGTGAAAAAGACAATCTACGTTGAATCTGTTCCTGAAGGTGCCGAAGCCACACGAATAATTATGGGACTCGCCAGCAAGGGCTACAATCTCATTTTTACCACCAGTTTCGGATTTATGGATCCGACTCTGGAAGTTTCCAAGCGGTTCAAAGATGTCGCTTTCGAGCATTGCTCCGGGTATAAGACATCCAGAAATATGGGGAACTATTTTGGTCGTTTTTATCAGGGGAAATATCTTGCCGGTCTGATCGCTGGTTCGATGACCAGATCCAACACGATCGGTTATGTCGGTGCCTATCCGATTCCGGAAGTGATTCGGGGGATCAACGCTTTCACCTTAGGGGTTCGTGAAGTCAACCCAAAGGCGACTGTCAAGGTAGTCTGGACTCAGACCTGGTTTAATCCCGGACTGGAACGGGAGGCTGCTGATTCGTTGTTGGATGTTGGTGCAGATGTACTCTCCATGCATCAGGATACACCGGCCACCCTGCAGGCGGCAGAAGCCAGAGGGGCTTATGCCATCGGTAATGATTCTGATATGCGCCAATATGCCCCTAATGCTTTTTTGACTGCTCCGGTTTGGAACTGGAGTGTTCTATACAAGGATTTGGCGACCAGGGTTCACGACGGAAACTGGAAAGCGGAATCGATCTGGTGGGGAATGGAAACCGGAATCGTCAAGCTGGCCCCCCTGAGCGACAAGGTTCCAGTTACGATAAAAAAACTGGTTGCAGAGAAAAGACAGGCGATTATGGATCACAAAGTTCGGGTATTTACTGGCCCGATCAATGGTCAGAATGGTCAGTCTGTGCTGGCCGCAGGGAAGACCTTCAGTGACAAAGAATTGTTGAGTATGAATTTCTTCGTTGAGGGCGTGCAGGGAACGATCCCGAAATAAAGCTCGTTGCGTTGGTTGATCATTGCAAGCCGGAACCCGCCAATCATACCTTGGTGTGTTCCGGCTTGTCTGCTTTCTTTGCAGATTCTGGCTATTACAATGGGTCTAGAGGAAAGATTGGCCTTGGCACGTTGCGATAGGGTAGTCGCTCGTAACGGATGGTGCAGAGTGCGCCGCTGTCACAGACGATTATTTCCCCCGCAATCGGTTCGAAGGCAGCTCTAAAGTGTTGCATCGACTTGAGTGCCACAACATCTTTGCTTTGCGGATCAATGCCAAAGGCTTTGAATTGCTGTAAATCGAGGATTTGTCGGGGGATAGTGACGACCAGTATCTCAATGTTGTCGACACGGATGACGGCACTGGGACCGAAGCTGCCGGGAAGCCCGTGGATCATCGGACCATCACCAATGAAATGACCGTCACTGAGAGAAACAAGCTCGGCCTCCAGTGCAAGCGGGCCACCTCCAAAGTCTGGATCGGTTCGGCCACCGAGGGTGATTTTGACCTGCTGACCAACAACCGCAGTTTGCAGTGCCTGTACGGCTGCGCCATCCACCATGGGGGCAAAACAGGTATTGCTCACGCCTGCATCGAGTAATGCGTGCAGCAGTGCGGTTGAATCACCATAACCACCGGCACCCGGATTATCGGCATAATCGGCAATCACCAGTGGGCCTTTGTCGGGCTTGTAGGTTGCAGCAATCGCAGCGGTTTCATCAACGTCGAGATAATCGTTGAGCACATCGAAACGGTGCTCCCAAATATCATCAGCGATTGTTTCGGCGAAAGCTGTGTGTGCTGTAAAATCCCCCTGTCCGGTTACCAATACGGTTGGGCCAACCTCTCTGACATCGGCACTGGCAAACCCGGCATTGATACTCACCGCGAAAACATCAGCCTGTTTCTCATAAGTTCGCGCTGTGGCAATCCGCTCGATCATGGGGCCGATATCGGTGCGGCCACCGTTGACTTCTTCAAGCATGGGGCGGCTGACGCGGATGGTGTGTGGTGTGATTTCACCGGCCATGGTTCGGTGGAGAATGTCTCCGGCCTGGCGGCCGATGTCACGCATATCAATGTGCGGGTAGGTTTTGAACGAAACAATAATGTCTGCCAATTCACACATTCGGCTGCTGACATTTGCATGGGGATCAAGGGTGATGGCTATCGGCATTTCGTCACCGACCAGGCTGCGGATGCGCCGCAGCAATTCGCCTTCACCATCTTCACGAAAATCGAGCCCCATCGCACCATGCAGGCCGAGCAGCAGCCCGTCGAAGGGATGCTTTTTCAACTCGGCGAGAATCGGCCCACAAAGCCAGTCAAACGCCTTGCGCCGGACTTTACCGCTCGGCCCGGCAGCGGCACTCAGAGCATGGGTGATTTGCCAGTCATGCGCACGACCTGCATCAAGAAACCCGGCGAGTTCCGTATTCTCATCACCGCGTTCTTTAATGGCTGCAGCGCCCAACAGGGCATAACGGGCCATGAATGCTTGTTTGCCGGTTTTGTGCAGGCTGAAATAGTTGGTTTCATGGGATATTTCAGCAGTCAGTACATTGAAGCTCATGATGAAATCCTGGCCGATAAGAGAAGAGAAAGTGACAAAAATGAGAGATGGAATCTGAAAAGCGTTAGCCACTCAGCAAGAGCCGTCAAGGTTCATCATATACCATCCAGAGAATTGCCATCTTTTTTATCGCTGGGTGTCTTTGGCATCCCGTAAACGAAAAGAAGCCCCCGGACCTGATCGGCACCGGAGGCTTCTTGGTTGTCATTTTCGGCCCTCGGATTCGGGACGAGAAGCCGTTGAACCTTTTGCAAGAATTTGGTCGGGGCGAGAGGATTTGAACCTCCGACCCCCTACTCCCGAAGCAGGTGCGCTACCAGACTGCGCTACGCCCCGACATCATTCTTGCAGTGAATTTTGCTCGTCTCAAGCGACAAGCCAAGAATTTATACTCCGCACGACGCTTTTTGTCAATCCGAGAATTTACCTGTTGGAGAGGGATGGTATTTGGGGATTGTCGGGCTCTTTTTGCACGGCGCAAGTTGGCTCGGGTCTGCAGGTTCATGGCCTTGACAGGATGTTAGAGATTTTGCGATTATCTACAGAGAGCAGTTCTTCATAGTGACTTGCCTGAAAATGGATAGGGTCGTGACAGATTCGCCACAACGTCTTGACAAGATTATTGAAACCCTTCGCCAGCGAGGGTGCCGGATTACTCCGCAGCGGATTGCGATTCTCAAGGTGTTTCTGAACAGTAACGAGCACCCAAGTGTCGAGCAGGTTCATGAGCAGGTTCGGGTTAATTTCCCCACCACAAGCCTTGCGACGGTCTATAAAACGGTGAATCTTCTCAAAGAGATTGGCGAGATTCTGGAGATCGGTTCTGCCGATGGGCGCAAGCGCTATGATGGCAACAAACCCTATCCGCATCCGCATCTGATCTGCACACGCTGTAAAACCATCAGAGACCCGGATGTCAGCCTGTTGGACAAAATAACTGCCGAAGTTGAAGAGAAATCCGGTTACCGGGTTCTGGCGCATCAGGTTGAATTTTTCGGGATTTGCCCGGCCTGCCAGAAGGAGTAGCTCTTTTTTTGGCCTTTAATGGATAATGATTCTCTATAGGTATTGACATGGCAATAAGCGGTGAGGTAGAAAGAGATATCATTTAAAAACAATTTCGCTAGTGTCCCGTTTGGTTAGTCATGTCAATTAATTCTGAGACATTTTAGCTGCGGACAAGGCACTTCGACGCAGGCCTAGCCTGAGTTAAGCCGAGGAGAAGAAACGCAGACCGCAGTTAAAAGGGCCTGAATTAGAAGGCAGAACTAACCGCACGGGACACTAGCTGTCCCCTGTTTCAGACATGAAAGTTAACCGATGGAGGAAAAGATCATGGCGATAAAAAAATCAGATAAAAAGAGCAGGTTGACGACAAATGCCGGGGCTCCGGTTGTTGACAATCAGAATATAATGACTGCCGGGCCACGGGGACCGGCACTTCTTCAGGATGTGTGGTTTCTGGAAAAGCTCGCCAATTTTGGCCGTGAAGTTATTCCTGAACGTCGCATGCATGCAAAGGGTTCCGGGGCCTATGGCACATTCAGGGTGACGCATGACATCAGCCGTTACACCAAGGCACGTATTTTTTCAGAAATTGGTAAAGAGACTGATCTTTTTGTGCGCTTTTCCACCGTGGCCGGAGAACGTGGTGCCGCTGATGCAGAACGTGATATTCGCGGGTTTGCCATGAAGTTCTATACCGAAGAGGGGAACTGGGATCTGGTTGGCAATAATACGCCGGTGTTCTTTCTCAAGGATCCGCTCAAATTTCCCGATCTCAATCATGCGGTCAAGCGTGATCCCCGCACCAACATGCGCAGTGCGCAGAACAACTGGGATTTCTGGACCCTGTTGCCCGAGGCTCTGCATCAGGTGACAATCACCATGAGTGAGCGCGGTATTCCCCTGTCTTACCGGCACATGAATGGTTACGGCAGTCACACCTTCAGCCTGATCAATGAGCAGAACAAACGCCATTGGGTCAAGTTTCATTTCAAGACCGAACAGGGCATCAAATGTCTGACGGATGCTGAGGCCGAGGCGCTTATCGCCAGTGACCGGGAAAGTCATCAACGTGATCTCTATGAAAGCATCGAAAATGGTGAGTTTCCGCGCTGGAAAATGCAGATCCAGATCATGACAGATGAGCAGGCAGCAGCCTGTCCCTTTAATCCGTTTGATTTGACCAAGGTCTGGTCGCATGGGGATTACCCGATGATCGACGTCGGGGTGCTTGAACTGAACCGGAATCCGGACAATTATTTTGCAGAAGTTGAACAGGCCGCGTTTAATCCGGCCAATGTTGTTCCCGGAATCAGTTTTTCCCCGGACAAGATGCTGCAGGGACGGCTGTTTTCATACGGTGATGCCCAGCGTTACCGGCTTGGGGTCAATCATCAGCAGATTCCGGTCAATGCGTCGCGTTGCCCGTTTCACAGTTTTCATCGCGACGGGGCGATGCGTGTTGATGGCAATCATGGCAGTACCCCGGGCTATGAGCCTAACAGCCATGGTGAGTGGCAGGAACAGCCGGATTTTGCAGAGCCGCCGCTTGAACTTTCAGGAGCTGCGGCACACTGGAGCCACCGTGAAGATACTGCTGATGACTACAGCCAGGCGGGTGACCTGTTTCGTCTGATGACTGCTGCACAGCAGGAGACATTGTTTGGCAACACGGCTCGCGCGATGGGGGATGCCCCGCGCGAGATCAAAATCCGCCATGCCGCAAACTGTATGAAGGCTGACCCGGCTTATGGTGCAGGAGTGGCTGAGGCCATGGATATTTCGCTGAGTGAAATTACGGGGTAGTCACAGAAAAACCTGTGAGGGTCTGGCTCTGATAGGGGCAGGGAACCTGCGGGATGTTTTATCAGAACCCGAAGATGTGTCAGCAGTCTGGCCCCTCTTCGGGTTTTTAAATTTAGAGAGAAAGGGCAAGGTTCAGCCGTTGCCGATGCGCAAGGCCCTTGCTTTAAACCTTATCGCTGGGATTGTTTTTCCATCCATTTTCCCGCTTTTTGAATATCACGACCCAGGCCGCTGATACATTCGCAGCCCGCGAGAAACAGCAGGGAGATAAGTAGCAGAACCAGAAGTTTTTTCATGATTCATCCTCCGTTTTGGCAGCAACAGATTTACGTTTTTCTTCCAGCCAGGAATCGATCAGGAGCAGACCAACCCCAAGGCAGATGACAGAATCGGCAATATTGAAGGCTGGCCAGTGGTACTGGTACCAGTGAACGTCGATAAAATCAATGACTTCACCAAAGCGAATTCGATCAATCAGGTTGCCTGCTGCTCCGGCGAAGACCAGCCCCAGGGCCAGCTGCAACCGTGGGTGCCCACCCTTTTCCCGTTTTAAATACCAGAGGATTCCGAACAGGGCAACGACCGAAACCAGAATAAAAAAAGGCAGCCGCAGGCTGTTGTCGGCAAGAATGCCGAAGGCTGCTCCTGGATTGCGGACATAGGTGATGTGGGCAAAGTTGGCCAGCAGCTCAATGGACTGGTAGAGCGACATGGTGCTGAGGATCAGCCATTTGCTCAGTTGGTCAAGCAGAACCCCCGCCAGTGCGGCCCCGAGAAACCAGCGGTATTGCCTCATCAGTTTGCCGCAGCCAGGGCATTGACGCAGCGTTCACAGATTTTCGGGTGGTCAGAATCGCTGCCAACCGAGGTGACATAGTTCCAGCAGCGTTCACACTTCTGCCCCTCTGCGGCATCGATACGCACCAGCAGCCCTTCGATCCCTTCTGCCGGAGTGGCATCTTGCAATCCGGTGCAGAGTTCAACCTGCGACACGATAAAGTAGGCGGGAAGCTGTGGCTGGTATTCCTGTAGCAGCGGCATCAATGATTCTGGCGCCTGCAACAAAACCTTGGCTTCAAGCGATTGACCGATCCGTTTTTCGCTGCGGGCCAGTTCGAGCATTTTTGATACCGCACTACGAACTTTCTGCAGCTGTTCGTAACGTTCCTCAAGGTTCTCATCCCGCCAGTTGCTTGCGGCTGCGGGCGCAGAGGCCAGATGAACGCTTTCTTCGCGTTGTCCGGGCAGTTTCTGCCAGATTTCATCTGCGGTAAAACTGAGAACCGGAGCAATCATGCGAGTGATGGCGTCAAGGACCAGGTAGATTGTGGTCCGGGCGCTGCGGTATTCGAGGCTGCCCCTGGGGCTGGTATAGATCCGGTCCTTGAGGATATCGAGATAGAAGGCGCTCAGGTCAATGGCGCAAAAGTTATGAATGGCATGGTAGATGACATGGAATTCGTAATCATTGTAGGCCTTGTCAACGCGCTCGATCAGTCCGGCCAGTCGTGACAGGGCCCAGCGATCAAGCTCCAGCAGGTCTTCTGTTGCCACCATGTCGGTTGCGGGATCGAAACCTTCGAGATTGCCGAGAATATAGCGGGCGGTGTTGCGGATGCGCCGATAGGCATCGGAGAGCCGTTGCAGGGTTTCCTGGCCCAGGCGGATATCGTCACGATAATCGGTTGCCGCCACCCAGAGGCGCAGAATTTCGGCGCCGTATTTGTTGATGATCTCTTCCGGGGCAATGACATTGCCGAGTGATTTGGACATCGGACGGCCATTGTGGTCGAGAACGAAGCCGTGGGTCAGGACCGCATCATAGGGTGCACGGTCGCGGGTGCCAACCGATTCGAGCAGGCTCGAATGGAACCAGCCGCGATGCTGGTCAGAGCCTTCCAGGTAAAGGTCTGCCGGGCTTTTCAGGTTGTCGCGATGCTCAAGAACTGCAGCGTGCGAGACCCCTGAATCAAACCAGACATCCAGAATGTCCATTTCTTTGGTGAAACGATCATGGCCGCAATGTGGACAACTGGTGCCGGGGGGCAGCAGCTCGGTGGCATCCTTTTCGAACCAGATATCGCTGCCTGTTGCCTCAAACTGGTCGGCGATATGGTACATGACCTTGCTGTCAAGCAGGGCCTCACCGCAGTCGTCACAGTAGCAGATAGTGATCGGGACACCCCAGCTGCGCTGGCGGCTGATGCACCAGTCCGGGCGACCGGCCACCATGTTGAATATACGGTCACGACCCCAGGCGGGGATCCATTCAACCCGGTCGATCTCGGCCAGAGCCTTGCCGCGCAAGTCCTGCTCATCCATCGAGATGAACCACTGCTCGGTAGCGCGGAAAATAATCGGTTTTTTGCAACGCCAGCAGTGAGGGTAGCTGTGGTTGATTTCGCTTTGCTGGAGCAGGGCACCGACCTCGGTCAGTTTGTCGTTGACCGCCGGGTTGGCATCTTTCAATTTCATGCCACCGAAGAACTCAAGGTCCTTGACGTAGCGACCGTAGTTGTCAACCGGATTGTAGACCTCAAGCCCGTAACGCAGACCGACAACATAGTCATCCTGACCATGACCCGGAGCGGTGTGGACACAACCGGTTCCGGCCTCAAGGGTGACATGGTCGCCAAGCATCAGCAGGGAAGGTCGCTCGTAAAAGGGATGCTGGCAGTTGCGTTTTTCAAAAATGCTGCTGCTGAAGGTCGCGGCAATCTTTGTATTTTCAATCCCCAGGGTCGCCATAACCGACTGGCAGAGACCCTCGGCAACAACCAGATATTCGCTGCCGGTATCGACCGCGACATAGTCGAGCTCAGGGTTCAGGCAGATCCCCAGGTTGGCCGGGATCGTCCAGGGTGTGGTGGTCCAGATCACAAAAGAGAGCGGTTTGTCGCCCAGTGCGGCAACCTCAAACGGCAATTCGTCAGTATAGGGAAATTTGACATAGATCGAGGGTGAGCTGTGGTCGGCATATTCAACTTCGGCTTCAGCGAGGGCCGTGACGCAGGAAGAACACCAGTGGATCGGTTTTTTCCCCTTGAACAGAGATCCCCGTTCAACCAGTCGTGCCAGCTCACGTGCTGTGGCGGCTTCGTAGTGGGGGGCCATTGTCAGGTAGGGGTTGTCCCAATTGCCGAAAATGCCGAGACGTTTGAATTCGTCGGCCTGGATTTTAACCCATTCGCTGGCATAATCACGGCACAGGCGGCGAAAGTCGGCCTTGCTCATTTCGCGTTTCTTTTTGCCGAGCTTTTTATCCACCTTCAGTTCGATGGGCAGACCGTGACAATCCCAACCGGGAACGTAAGGCGCGTAGCGGCCCTGCATGCGCTTGCTCTTGATGATGATATCTTTAAGGATTTTATTGAGCGCATGGCCCATGTGGAGGTGACCGTTGGCGTAGGGGGGGCCATCATGAAGAATAAATGGCTCCTGGCCTTTATTGGCCTCGTCGATACGGTCATTCAGACCAGATTCCTGCCACGTGGCGAGAAGCTCGGGCTCTCGTTTGGGCAGGTTGCCACGCATCGGGAAATCGGTATTCGGAAGATTGAGGGTCTCTTTGTAGTCCATTGTCGCCAGCTTTGCGAAGGGGGTTGAAACTGCCACAGAATATCCGGGCAGACTAACAAAACTGGACGGCGAGGGGCAAGGGAAAACCGGTCTGAAGGACAGGTCAGGAGTGATGAGCCTGATTCTTCAGATCATTACAGGTCGATTTTGCAGCCATTGTCTGTTCGGGAGGCTGAAAATCAGGCATTCAGGCGTGGGTCACCTTGCAGCAGAACCAGGCTTTTACGCAGCAGATCAGAGATGCTGGCCCCTTGCTCCCGCGCCAGATTCTGCAGTTGAGTCATTTCGTCGGTGCTGACCCGGCAGGAAACAATAAATTTTTTGGCACTTTCGGCTTTGCGTCCCATGGTGAACTCCTTTTTATTGCAAGCGAGAGAACATTGCCGGGCGGACCGGAAAGGGTTGAGTCCGTCCAGGCTTCATGGGTGCTGCAAGGGAGTTGCCAGAGGTGCACGGAAAGGTGCACTCTTGATAAGACCAAGTAATATCAGCCTGTTAGGGAGTTATTGGGTGATGTCTGGACTTTCGTCTGGGCGGGGCGAATGGACAGAAATACACATTATTCCGTATACGTGGTCAAAAAGTTACATTTTGTCTTCGGTTGAGGTTGCGGCGGCCTGGGCGGCAGCTTCCTTTTCACGACGTTCGCGTGCAATCAGAAAAAGGTTGCGCGTGTAGATGATAAAGCCGGTCGATTGACCCACCATGAAAACCGGATCACGGCGAATGATGGCATAGATCAGCAGGAGTGAGCTGCCACCAAGGCTGAAGTACCAGAATGCCGTTGGAATCAGGCTCCGTTTATGTTTTTCCGAGTAGAGCCACTGGACGAAGAAACGCATGAAAAAAAGCGATTGTCCGACAAAACCGAGGATCAGAATCAGGATTTCACTTGTGGTCAGTTCAGCGCCGAACATTAGTCTCTCCAATTTCGATTCGCAGGTTACGCATCATCATCCAGCGCACTGCGATCAGGTCGTACAGGCCTTCGATACCACGGCGCAGGTTGGTGTATTTTGATTCGCCGTGCAAGCGAGGGCGGTGGTTGACCTTGACCTCCTTGATACGAGCCCCTTCGAGGCGCATCAGGGTGGGCAAAAAGCGGTGCAGCCCTTTGTAGATACGCACTTTTTTCAACATTTCAGCGTTCATGATTTTCAGCGAACAGCCGGTATCGTGGATATTGTCGGCGGTAACCCAGTTACGAATTCGGTTTCCCAGTTTGCTGGCCAGTTTTTTTGACAGGCTGTCCTGGCGGTTGAATCGCCAGCCGGTCACCATCTGATAGTCTTCACCATAGTGCGTAATCATTTCACGCAGATCTGCCGGGTCGTTTTGCAGATCGGCATCAAGGGTGATGATGACATCGCCGCTGGCATGCTGAAACCCGGCCCACATGGCCGCGGACTGACCGCAGTTGCGGGCAAAGGAAATATAGCGGAAGCGGTCATCTTCGGTGGCCAGCTGTTTGATTATTTCCAGGCTGGCATCTGTGCTGCAATCATCGACCAGCAGAAACTCGCAGGGAGCTCCCAGATCGGGGGCAACGGCCTGCAACTCTTCGGCGAGGGGGCGCAGGTTTTCTTCTTCATTATAGATCGGAACAACAAAACTGATCTTTTCCATGTGAGGATCAGTCCTTTCGTCGAAGTCTGTGCTGTCGGTGTCAAATAGAATTGATTAGCGCTAAAAACGTCACAAGATAACATGGCTTATTTTGCGCTGTCTGCAAAAAAAGGGCGATGCTTGACATGCCTGAGGCTAGAATCTAGTCTGCGCTTGGATGTTGTTGGGCTGTTCGTGACCCAACAGCGGCCCACTTGCCCCGCTGATGGGGGATGGAGGTTGTTCATGCAGGCTGTACTGGGGATTGTCGAAAAACTGGAACAGGGCAAACGTGCCTATCTCTTTTTATTGTTGATCGGGTTGCTTTTTTTTCTCCCCGGATTGAGTCAGATGCCGCCGACCGATCGGGATGAATCCCGTTTTGCTCAGGCGACCAAACAGATGCTTGAAACCGGCAATTATGTTGATATCCGCTTTCAGGAAGTGCCCCGGTACAAGAAGCCGATTGGCATCTACTGGCTTCAGGCTGCGGCAGTCAAATTGGCCGATCAGCCCCTTGATGTTGTCTGGCCTTACCGGATTCCTTCCAGTTTGGGGGCTTTGGCAACGGTCTTGCTGACCTGTTTTTTCGGGCGGCGTTTTTTCAACCGACGGACAGGTTTGTTGGCAGGTTTGCTGGTTGCAAGCTGTCTCTTGCTGGGGGTTGAGGCCCGATTGGCCAAGACAGATGCTGCCCTGTTGGCGACCATTGTGACCATGCAGGGAGCTCTTGGTCTTCTCTATCTCGAACGACATGAATGGCACAAAGGGCGCTGGCCCCTGGTTCTGCTTTTCTGGATTGCCTGTGGTGCCGGAGTTCTGATCAAGGGACCCTTGCCACCGGTGATTGCCCTGGCAACAATTCTGACTCTGGCGCTGGCTGATCGTCAGCTCAAACTGATTCGGACGATTAGCCCCCTGCCGGGGTTGCTTCTGTTGACGGCGATTGTTCTCCCCTGGTTTGTGGCTATTCAAAATGCAACCGGTGGTGCGTTCATGCAGAAAGCTTTTTATGGGGATTTTTTGCCCAAGTTGCTTGCCGGGCAGGAATCGCACGGTGCCCCTCCTGGTTACTATCTGCTGTTGTTTCCTGTTCTTTTCTGGCCGGGATCTCTGCTGGTCGTGCGTTATTTGCCGAACTTGTGGCAGCGCCGTAGTGAGGATGCGGTCCGTTTTCTTTTTGCCTGACTGATTCCGGCCTGGGTTATCTTTGAGCTGGTGCCGACCAAGTTGCCACATTATGTCATGCCGTTTTTCCCGGCGATCGCGATTCTGACTGCAGTTGGTCTGGGGCAGCCCGCAAGTCTCAGCCCGGTGGTGGGACGTTTGCGCCGTTTGTGGACCGGGTTGGCTGTTTTGCTCTGGTCTGTCGGAGCCCTGATTTTGACCCTGGGATTGCCTTTTCTGCCGATCCAGTTCGGGGACTTTCAGCTTTGGTACCTGTTGCCATTTATCGGGGGATTGCTGGTCTTGCGGGGAGCCTGGAAACTCTGGCATGACCTGCCGCCACTTTCGGTCTTGCCAATGTTTCTGCTGGGGGCATTGCTGATTTTTCCGCCCAGCTTTGCCGCGATTCTCCCTCGCCTGGATATCGCCTGGCCAAGTCGTGAGGTGGCAGGACTGTTGCGCCAGCAACCGCCTGGCGAGTTGGTTTCGGTCGGGTTTTCTGAACCCAGCCTGGCCTTTCTCAATGGCACCAGAACGAAGATGGTAAATGTGCAGGGGGCTGTGTCGGCTCTGAAAGAGAGTGATTTTCGTTACTTGTTGCTTGAGAAGCGTCAGAAGCAGCAGTTTATGACCCTGGCTCCTGGCCAGCTCGATCGGTTGCAGCTGATAAAATCTTTTGCCAGCTACAACTATTCCAAAGGAAAGCGTTTGAACTTTGAGCTCTATGCGAAACCCTGATTTTTCAAAAGGTCTCCAGTTTACGATTGCAGGTGGCGGGGTTCTGTTGCTCTGTGCTCTGTCATTCTTTTATCTGGATCGGCGGGCGGTCGATTTTTTCCTGGCGATTGATCCGCAAGTGGTGCGGATATTTCACGCGATCACCCAGCTGGGCGATGCCCTTTATCCTTTGTCTCTGGGTGTTGTCATCTATCTGTTTTGTCGTCTACGTCAGCGACTGACGCCGCACAGCGCTGTGCTTGAATGCTGGAAACAGCGGGCCCTGTTTCTGATTTTTGCCGTTGCCAGTTCGGGGCTGCTGACCGATCTGCTCAAATTTATCTTTGGCCGTGCCCGGCCTGCCAAACTGTTGACCGAGAATCTTTACGGATTCTATCTGTTTGAAACCTCATCGCGGATGACATCCTTTCCTTCGGGACACAGCAATACAGCTGCCGCTGTTGCTCTGGTTCTCTGGTATATCTGGCCGAAAAGCTGGCCCCTGGGGCTGTTATTGACAGCAGCGGTCATGCTCAGCCGGGTTGTGGTGCTCAAGCACTATCCTTCTGATACCCTGGCCGGGGCTTATCTGGCGGTGGTGACGACCTACTACGTTTTTCATTTTTTTCAGCGACGGGTGCCGGGCGCTTTGGGACGAGGTGAGGGATGAGACCAAATCGCCATGCTCTGGTGGTCGATTTTCTGCTGCCGTTGTTGCTGATTCTTCTGTTGTCCCTGCTGATCAGTCTGGGTGATTTTGATCGCAGTCTGGCTGCGCTGTTCTACCAGGCTCCGGCCAGTTGGCCCCACAAGGATGACTGGCTCTGGACGCAGCTTTACGGCTGGGGAATGGCGCCGGGGCTGACATTGGCCGTGGCGGGGCTTCTGACGTTGATTCTGGGGGTGGGAATCCAAAAACTCAGGAGGTACTGGCGACCGGCAATATTTGTCTTGCTTCTGGCTCTTCTGGGTCCCGGACTACTGGTGCATGCGGTTGGCAAGGATTTGTGGGGTCGGCCCCGTCCGGTTGATACGCGTGATTTTGGCGGAAGTCGGAACTATCATCAGGTCTACCAGCCTGCGGGCAGGGACATGGGGAAATCCTTTCCTTCCGGGCACGCTGCGATCGGTTTTTATACCATTGCGCCCTTTTTCCTGTTGCGCCGCCGTCGTCCCCATATGGCCCGCTGGTTTTTGGCTGCGGGGACAGGCTATGGCGCCTTGATGAGTGTCGGACGGATGGCGCAGGGTGGGCATTATCTGACAGATGTGCTCTGGAGTGCCTATCTGGTCTATTTTTGCGGGATGTTCCTTTATTATCTGCTCGATCCAGAGCGTCATACCTGATTCATTCAGCCCTTTTGGGAACGTTGTGGCCAGCGGAGCAGATTTTCTCCCCGATAGTAATCCAGCCTTCGTGGTCGGCTGCCGCCAAGATCAATCTCGCGGGTTCCCAGGGGGACCAGGCGGGAAAACTTTTCTATCAACGCAGGCGGTAAGTTGGCCCCTGCATCAGTGATGATCAGGGCGTCCCAGCCGATCCGATCTGTCGGTCCGGGCCAGACCTCATACTGTGACGCAACAACCGGAGGATCGCCTGCCCAACGAAAGGTCCGAGGATGGCTGGGAACGTAAAAGGCGGACTCGGCTGCGTGTTTTCGGCCAATGCCCAGAATGAAGGTTTTTTCGGGGCGTGGTTGCTGATTCAGTATCCTGCCGGTTTCGAGTCCGGCCTGTTGCCAACCGCGAATGCGCCAGGTCGGATCCTTGCGCCCCATATTGAGCGGCCCCTGACTGACGAAGGGCAACAGATAGCCAATCATCATCAGAATCAGACCAAATTTCCAGGCGGGGGCAAACAACCGGCGCAGTCGATCAATCCTTCCGCCAGAGACCCGCTGGCGTCCCAAGGCGGCCAGCAGAATCATCCCGGCGGGATAAAAAACGGCGGGCCAGTTGGGGTTGATGCTCTTTTTAAAACTCATCAGAAAAAAGCCGAGCAGACCGAGCAGACTGAAGCAGAGCAGATAGCGAACCTGGCGAGACAGCTTGCCCGGTTGGCTCAACAAACTGAAACTGAGAATGATCAGTAAGAGCCAGGAGATTGGCGAAAGCAGGCCCAGCTGTGACCCGACAAATTCGCCAAAGGTTGCCAGCCGGGCCAGCAGATCCGGATTGCTACCGCCAATATTGTGAGCGGTGTGGCGAAAGGTAATCCAGTCGTGTTGTGCGTTCCACCAGAGAGGGGGAAGAAGAAAAGCCAGGCCACCCACAACGACCAGCCAGGGCCAGGGCCGTTTGAGTTGCGGTCGATCCTGAGGGCTGATCATGAGAAAAATCAACATGATCAGCGGGAAGACCAGCATCATTTGCTTACCAAGAGTTCCCAGGCCAATCAGCAGGGTTGTGGCCAGTTTCCAGCGAAAATCACCCTCTTCCAGGCTGTGCCACAGGGTCCAGAGAGCCAGGCTCCAGCAGCAGATCAGCAATACGTCGGTCGCCATGATCAGACCCAGTGCCGCTGCTGCCGGGGTTGCGAGCCAGATTGCCAGGGTCCAGAAACCGACCTCGGCTGAAAAGAGTTTTCGTGCGGCCAGAAAAAGACCCCAGAGTCCAACCGCTCCCAACACCACCGCAGGCAGCCGTACCGCCACTGCTGAAATTCCGAATGTGCCTGTTGTCAGGGCGTTGATCCAGGCAATCAAGGGGGGTTTGCTGAAATAACCGAAGGCCAGCCGCCGCGACCAGTCCCAGTAGTAGGCTTCATCCGGACCCAGATCAAGGGGGACGATAAACAGATAGAGCAGCCGCCAGCAGCTGACAAGAATCAGCAACAGCAGGGCGCGGCGACTCCAGGGATCAATCTTGGTTGAGGTCATCTTTGTTGTCCAGGTTCGTCGATAGTAAAATTGGCGTCAGACTAGCCCAGAGGGGATTGGGGATCAAGTAGATAGCGGCATTCGTCACTCAGAGGACAGTCGCTGCACAGGGGACGCTTGCGACAGTGTTCTTTACTGTGTGCGACGATCAGGGCGTGGTATTCGTTGTAAAGAGCGACCTCTGCAGGGAGATGCTGCATAAACAGGGTGCGGATCTGCGTGTAACTTTCGTCCCCTTTGAGCTGGCCGAGGCGGGTAAAAAGACGACCGGTATAGGCATCGACAACAAAGGAGAGGTGGTTACCCGCATAGAGCAGGATTGAATCAGCGGTTTCCGGGCCAATACCCTTCAGGGCGAGTAACTCCTGGCGTACGCAGGCCAGGGGTTGCTGCAGCATTTTTTCCAGCGATCCCTGATAGTTTTTTTTCAGGTAACAGCAGAACCGTTGCAGCCGCTCAGATTTCTGGCGAAAAAAGCCGGATGGTCTGATCAGGTTTTCCAGTTCATCGCGTGCCAGGTCGGCCATTGCGGCAGGAGTCAGAACTTTGGCAGCGTGCAGATTATCAATGGCTTTTTCGACATTTTTCCAATTGGTGTTCTGGGTCAAAATGGCTCCGACGGCCATCTCAAAAGGGGTTTGAGCTGGCCACCAGTGACGTGGTCCGTAGTGTTTGAGCAGGCGTTGGTAGACCGTCAGCAGAGTGGGCATGGCTTTTTTCTCCCGAGAAAATACCGGGTCGAGCATAGCATGAAGGAGAGGAAATGGGTTATTCTGAAGCCATGGTTAATAAATATCGCTCTCGCCAAAATGCCTTGTTGCTGGTTCTGCTGATCGCGGCTCTGCCGCTGTTGGTTGCGGCATCCTGGGATTTGAGTAAAAGTTCGATTCCGACCAGTGAAATAATGGGGGGTGGGCCACCGCGTGACGGGATTCCTGCGCTGACTTCACCCAAGTTCGTTGCGGTAAAAGATGCCCGTTTTGTCCGGGATGACGAACAGGTATTGGGCGTCGTTGTCAACGGGATCGCCAAGGCTTATCCGACCCGGATTTTGTCCTGGCATGAGCTGGTCAACGATTATTATCGTGATTTACCGGTTCTGGTGAGCTGGTGACCCCTAGCGTATTCGGGGGTCGTGTATTCCCGCCTGATCCAGAATAAAGAGCGTTTTTTTGGTGTTTCGGGCCTGCTTTACCGCAGTAATGTGTTGATGTACGACCGTGAAACCGAGTCGCTCTGGTCGCAACTCAAAGGTGAAGCGGTGACGGGCAAATTGACGGGAACCCGGCTTGAGGTTTTGCCTTCAAGCCTGACCACCTGGGGGAAATGGCGCAAACTGCATCCTGGTGGCCTGGTTTTATCGACTGATACCGGTTATCCACGCAACTACACCAAAGATCCCTATCTCGACTATTACGCACGCAAAAGCGGGTTCTGGTCCTTCTTCAAATTGGGTCCGGGAGAAAAAGAGAAAGAGCTGGTTGTCGGCATTGAGCTGGATGGCCAGGCGCGTGCCTATCCTCTTGACCTGTTGCGGCAGCGTGAAGAGATCAGAGAAGCTTTCGGCACGCAAACCCTGAAGCTCAACTTTGATTCTGCGACTGATCGTCTTCAGGTGACCGGTACGGATGGCAGCAAGGTTCCGTACATGATTGCCTACTGGTTTGTCTGGAAAGGCATCCATCCTCAGACCGGGCGTTATAAATAATTACAGATTCTTTTTACATCCCCTGTCCTTGGTTCTATAATCCCGCACCATGCAAAACAAGTTTTCAATTGAAGCCCGCCTGCAATTACAGGCAGCGATAGCCGAGACTGACGGGAATGAAGTCTTTGCGCTGGGGCATACTGATGCCGATTGTCGGATCGTCGAGGTCGATATTCTGGCGCGGGGCTCGCAGCAGGCCGTGCCTGCGGTATTGCAGAATTGCTGTTATGGCGACGTTGTTATTCACAACCATCCTTCCGGTAACCTGACACCTTCTGATCCTGACATCGAAATCGCCGGGGGGATTGCAAGCCTGGGAGTTGGTTTTTATATCGTTAACAGTCAGGTTGATGATCTCTATGTTGTTGTCGAACCCTTTCCTCCGCATGATGAACAGCAACTCGATCCGGCGCGAATCGACGCCATTCTTGGGCCTCAGGGTGAGGTGGCCCGGCAGCTCAAGGGGTATGAAGAACGTCCCGAGCAGTTGCGGATGGCCCTTTGTGTTGCCGAGGCATTCAATCGCGGTCAGTTGGCGGTTATCGAGGCGGGTACCGGAACCGGCAAAAGTCTGGCTTATCTGGTTCCGGCTCTGCTTTGGGCCCTGAACAATGGTGAGCGGGTTGTGGTGTCAACCAATACGATCAACCTGCAGCAGCAGCTTGTCAGCAAAGATCTCCCGTTACTTCGACGTGCTACCGGTCTTGAATTTCGTGCCGTTCTGGTTAAGGGGCGCAGCAATTACCTGTGTCGTCGTCGTAGCCAGGAGGCGGGGCGTGAGCCGGGGTTGTTCGCCAGTAGTGAAGAGACCGAGTTGCAGCAAATTCTTCAGTGGGCCGAAGCAACCAGTGATGGTTCGCGTGATGATCTTGGATTTAATCCGCAGCCGACGGTCTGGGAAGAAATTTGCTGTGAAGCCGATCAGTGCAGCCGGGTGCGCTGCCGCGAATATGGGCGCTGCTTTTTTCATCGAGCCCGGCGGCAGGCTGCCCAGGCCAATCTGCTGGTGGTCAATCATGCCCTGCTCCTTTCAGATCTGGCCCTGCGTCAACAGACAGATAACTACAATGCCACCGCGGTTCTGCCTCCCTTTGGACGGGTGGTGATCGATGAGGCCCATCATTTGGAAGATGTTGCAACCAACTACTTTTCCGGTCGGGTGACCCGTTTTTCTTTTGCGCGCACTCTGCATCGCTTGTGTCATCCACGTAAACCGGACAAGGGGTTGTTGCCACGTTTTCTGTCGCAACTGGCTCGTGAGTTGCCCGACTGTTTCGATGAGCTCTATCGTGGACTTTACGAACGGGTCGAAAAAATACAGCAAAAACGTCAGCAACTGTTCGATGAGTCGATCAGTGCGCTTGAGGATGCAGGCCGAAAACTGGCCGATACTCTGGGTGAAGAGGTGACAGAGGGTCGAGAGGTCCGTCATCGGTTGCAGGCCGATTTTTTTGCCGGGAACTGCTGGGCCGAGATCGTTGCCCTGGTCGAGCCGCTGATGAAACAGAGTGTAAGCCTGGCACGCAGGCTTGACCGGTTGTTGAAACAGTGTGAAGAACTGCCGGAGGAGGTTGCCGACAAACTCAGTTCACCACTGGTCGATCTGGCCGGGATTGCGCGACGTCTCGATGGAATTGCCGCCGATTTGGGTCTGTTTCTGACCGCCTCTGACGAAACCTGCGTGTGGATTGAGGTTGGCAGGGGGCGCATCGGCCGTTCACGCGGACTGATCACTCGTCTTTGCAGTGCTCCGCTGGAAGTCGGCAAGGGCCTCAATGAGGCTCTGTATGAGCGTTTTCGTACCGTGGTGATGACCAGTGCCACCTTGAGTGTTGCCGGGCGGTTCGATTATTTTTGTGACCGTACCGGTCTGGGACTGGCCGAACCGAGTCGTTTACAATCACTGGTTCTGGCATCTCCCTTCGATTATGCTCGGCAGACATTGGTGGCGGTGCCGACCGATATCCCTGAGCCGGGGCGTCCCGGTTTTACTGAAGCGGTTGCTGAACTGACTGAAAAAGCCTTGCTGTTGGCCGGTGGACGCAGTTTTGTTCTCTTTACCTCATATCAGCTGTTGCGCACGATTTACGAACAGCTGTCCCCGGTGCTTGAGGCCAGGCAGTTACATTGTTATCGGCAGGGCAGTGAAAACCGTCACCGGTTGCTGAAACGTTTTGCCGAGGATGAAACCAGCAGCCTGTTCGGGACCGATTCTTTCTGGGAGGGGGTTGATGTTCCGGGTCGGTCACTGGAACAGGTGGTGATTACCCGTCTGCCGTTTCGGGTTCCGACCGAACCGGTCTTGCAGGCGCGGGCGGAAGCACTCAAGGCTCGCGGCCAGGATCCCTTTATGAAATATACGGTGCCGCAGGCGGTCATCCGCTTCAAGCAGGGATTTGGCCGCCTGATCCGCAACCGGAGTGATCGTGGTGTGGTGCTGATTCTTGACAGCCGGGTGGTGCGTCGGGGCTATGGGCAAACCTTTTTGCGTTCGTTACCTGCGGTGAGCAGTCTCAGCCTGCCCGCTGCCGAACTGTTACCGCAGATCGAAAGCTTTTTCACCGACAGCGACCAGTGAATCTGTTAAAATGATCCGCTGATTCCATTGTTATTACAGGAGTTCATCGTGATGTTTCGTCTGCTGCTTTTACTTCTGCTCCTTCCTGCACCGCTGATGGCTCAGGAAAATACAGGCCGCGAAGTTTTCGATTATGCTTCACGCTGGGGGATGGTGACCTTCAATCATCGAGAGCATCAGCAGCGGGTTGGTGATTGTTTGATCTGCCACCATGAGGGGGTCGAGATGGGGGTTTGCAGTAACTGCCATGGGGTGATTCCCGGGCTGCCGCAGCATAAGGATGTCCTGCATAAAAAATGTATAAACTGTCATTGGAAAAAGTCAGGTCCAACCGACTGTGCCGGCTGCCACGACCCTGAACGGCTCGATGAAAGTGTTTATGGTGATTAGCCGCACTGGTTCCGGATTGCTTTTGTAAAGAAGGAGAAAAGATGAAACCGTTTTTATTGATAATACTTCTGCTGCTGGCTGCGAGCAGTCTGACCCTGGCGGCTGAAGACGCCAATTATATTGAGTTCCAGAAGATTCTTGACAGTAAATGCAGCCGGTGTCACACCCGTTCCCGAGTGGATCAGGCGATGGCTGAT
Source organism: Deltaproteobacteria bacterium (assembly GCA_024276935.1). Classification (GTDB taxonomy): domain Bacteria; phylum Desulfobacterota; class Desulfuromonadia; order Desulfuromonadales; family Geopsychrobacteraceae; genus Geopsychrobacter. Next base: position 14,364 of record JAJRWH010000053.1, on the reverse strand, counting down.
CATCGTGATATGCTTGAAATTCAACAGCGGATGATCAGTCATGGTGCTGAACTCAATCCCCGGGAACGCCAGGTACTGGGAGTCTTTTTTCGTGGCCAGGATGTCCAGAAAAAACTGGCCAGGCCAACTGAAGAAGACCCTCTGGCCGAATATCGATCGGTCATCAAGGCCCGTTGCAGTGGCTGCCATTCACTCAAGATTGTTGAAGAGGCCATGCGCCAAAACCGTAAGTTTGATGCTCTGGCACAGATGATGATCAAACGAGGTGCCGTGCTGAGTGACAAGGATGTCAAAATCATCCAGACCTTCTGGGGAGAACCACTCAGGTAGGTCGGTGAGGTGTGAGGCGTGAAGGGTGAGGGGTTTGTTTTTTATCGCCTCACTCCTGACACCTCACTCCTCACAATTTTTCAAAAGGAGGGGGAGCATGAGTCGGATCAAGGATTGGCCAGAAGCGGAGCGTCCGCGCGAGAAATTACTGCAACGTGGTGCCGAACAACTTAGCAACGCTGAACTGCTGGCGTTGATCCTGCGTACAGGTGATGCCTCCAGTGGCCGGACTGCGGTTGATCAGGCGCGGACCCTGCTGGAACGTTTTGGTTCTTTGCGCGAAGTCGCCCGGGCCTGTACTGCCGAGCTTTGTGACTTTCCCGGGATCGGCCCGGCCAAGGCAGCCGAGATTCAGGCTGTCTTTCAGCTGGCGCGCAGGTTTGCCGCCGAGGCCTTGCAGCCGGGGGCCCGTTATACCTGTTCTGCTGATGCCTTCAGCCATTTTCATCCCCGCCTGCGTGACTATCGCCGCGAAGTTTTTCTGGCCTTGCTGCTGGACAGTAAAAACTGTCTGCTGCGTGAGGTTCAGATTTCAGAAGGCAGTCTCAACGCCAGTATTGTCCATCCTCGTGAAGTTTTTGTTCCAGTCGTACGCGAATCGGCAGCAGCAGTGCTGTTTGTTCACAACCATCCCTCAGGTGATCCGACTCCATCTCATGAAGATATCGCTTTAACAACCCGCCTGAAGCAGGCAGGAGAATTGATGGGAGTGCGCGTGCTCGACCATATCATCATCGGCGATGGGCGCTACCACAGTTTTGCCGATCAGGGAATGCTGTAGTGTGACAGGGTAAATTATTTTCTTTACAAATTGATGCGTCAATTGTACTCTCGTCTCGGTCAGTCTCATTAAGATGTTGGTGGGGGGATGAAATTGACGCTGTTTCAAACTGTTCTGTTTTCGCAGAATGGTCTCTTGCAAGAAGGTTCTCTTCTTCTATCTCCCTCCGCAAGTTAGAATTTTCCCCGGCGTTTATTTTGCGATAGTTGCCTGTGCTGAACAGGCCGGTCGAAATAACACGTGGGGCGAAGAATCTAAAAAAAGGAGGGGGAGTAATGTCGAAACAGGGATTTTCTCTGGTCGAATTGTTGGTGGCGCTGACGATTTTCATGATCGCAGTTCTTGGAATGGCTCCCCTGTTGATTACCCATATCCGGGTCAATTCACAAAATCAGTTGCGAACGGTTGCCCAGGATATTGCAGTCGAAGAGATGGATCGTTTGCAGGTTGTCGACTATCCGGACCTTGCTGCAGTCAGTGCGGATCCAACAACAATGAGGGGGACCTATTCAATGGTGAGAACGGTTGAAACAGATCAGCCAGGGGCCGATCAGACCCGGATCAAAATTGCCGTAAGTTGGTCACATCAGGGGAGCAACAAGAGTTATCAGATTGTTGCTGTCAGGACAGCACAATGAAATCGTCACGCGGTTTTACCCTGATTGAACTGTTGATTTCTGTGGCGATCATGGCAGTGATCAGTACGATTATCTACCCGTTTTTTACGACCTTCCAGTTTCAGAGCCTCAGTGAAATCAATAAAAGTGATCTGGGTGATCGGGCCAACCGGTTACTCGATTATCTGGCGGAAGAGGTACGGGAAACCGGTTTTCTGGTGACCTCTGTTCCTCGCTATGGTGACGATACGGTGTTGAGCATAAAGCATTTCAGTAGTCCCCTGACCTTTAGCAACAGCATCGTTGTGGGAAATACTGCCGGGGGTAATGACAGTCTTGATCTGGTGAAGGCGGTGTCATTTTTCCCCCGGATTTCGGTGACTGAAGTGATCACCGGGACACCGCAGAAAATAAAAATCAACCGCCCCCCGGATTATACCAGCGAGATCAATAATCCGGGGGCAAATCAGGTTTTGGCCCGGAACAATGTCATTTTCGAAAACCATAAAAAGATCTACCGGGTGACCGGGGTTGCGGCCGACAGTCCAGACATCGATGTTGACGGAGATGGCAGAAAGGATCGCTTGCTGTCGTTGTACCAGACCCTTGCGGAGGCCGTTCCGGTCGGGACAGAAGTTCTCGGGGTGCGTGCGGTGCGTTTTTATGTCGACAGTCAGGGTTTGCGAAATGATGACTATGTAACGGCCGGTGTTCTTGACAGTAATGTGGATGGTTTGCAGATCAAATATTTTATGGCCAACGGCAGCTACGTTGATGCACCCGTCACGGCTGATATCGAAAAAATTCGCGGCATCAAAATATATCTGCTGGTTAAAGCGGGCAAGCCGGACCGCCATTATGTCAATTCGACGACTTACTCACTCGGGGGACAATCCTATGGCCCTTTTGCCGATAATTATCGCCGGGTTCTGGTCGAACGGCTGGTGGAGGTCAAAAACTATGCGCTTGAATAATCACGGGGTCGCCCTGGTGACCGTTTTGCTGATCACGATTGTGATGATGATTATTTCGACATTGCTTGCCCACAAGGTTATTCAATCGAGTCGCAGTTCGGCAGAACAGGGGCTGAAGAAAAAATCCTACTATGCGGCCAATACCGGTGTCGAAGAGGCACGTCGTCTGTTGGCAACCAGCTATAACTCGACGACCTTCTGGGGCAATGTGCTGACGGTTGCTGCCGCCGGGAAATATCCTGCCAGTCCGACTTTCACCACCACCGTTGACAATCTGGCGGTCAGAATTTTTGTTCGGGACAACAACGACGGTGATGGTGATTACACGCGTGACAATGATCTGCGGGTTTTTGTTCTGGCGGAAGCCACAGGGGCCGACAATATCCTGACTATGGTTGAGGCCCTCTGTTTTCTCAAACCAGGCAAGGGGAAGGGGAGTTACAACGGGCAATATGGCCAGGGAGCGGCCAAGACCAGCCATTCCGATGGTGGCGTTGAAGATGTTGTCAATTCAACGGTCACAGATTACTACATCAGTGACGCGCAATAGATGCAGATTGGCAGGACAAAACAAGGAGGGGACTGTTCATGACGAAAATGATGGTTCAGATTCTGGCAATATCACTGTTGATGTTGCTGATTCCGTTGACGGCCGGGGCAACCAATAAAACCTTTTCCAGCGGTTCGATCATAATTCCCATGGACCCCTGCTGGCAGCCGAACAGCGATCCGGATGTCGATCCGGCGTTTCTTCACAGTGCCTGTGATTATCAAACAGCCGCTTTACGTAATGATCAGGGAGTCTTTCAGGCGTATGGGCTGGTTTACACCCTGTTGCGGCTGAATGTTCCGGTCCACTGGATTATTGATGCGGACAAGACAACGCGCAATGGAATCGATTTTACGGTTGCGGGGGATGCGACGACGCCGCCAATAGTCAAATACACTTCAGATCCGGCGGCGACGACCACCATTGATCCGACGACCTTGAGAACAGTCAGTGATGCGACACTTCCAGCGCATGTAGTTGAATATCGTGGTGGTCCTTTTGTCATCAAACAACAGGATCTGTCTGTTGCGGCCCAGGCCGTGCTGAACCGTTATGTCAATGTCAAAAAACATGTGGCCCAGGTCAGTTTTACTGCTCCGGTTGAAAAGGTCCTGGCCAATCTGCCACCCAAGATTGCGGTTCTTGGCCAGGGGGCAACCGATGTCATGAAAGATTATCTGACGGCATCAGGTCTCGGTAACCAGACCAACGTGGTTTACAATATTATTCAACCCACCCAGATTATGGATGGAACTCTGGCCAGTGAGTATCAATTGTTCTGGGCACCACACTGGATTGTTGAAGATGAGATTGCCGCCCAGGCTGATCGTGATGCGGTGATGCTGAAACTGCGTGAATTTCTTGAGGCGGGGAACTCCGCCTTTCTTGAATGTGCCTCGATCGAAAGTATTGAAGGATCGAGCAGCGGTGGTGTCGATGCATCAACTCAGACCTCTGGTGGCTGGTTGACCGATAAAACCGATACCAAACCGCGGATTGAAACCAATCTGGGGAGCCAGCAGGTTGCCTACATGACCTTTGAAGATCCGGTTTCCTATCTGACTCAGTGTGCAGGCTGGAAGTACCAGGCAACAGGTGGCCATGTGCACAATCTGCGTCCCAAGCAAACAGCACCATATTCCTACAATCCAACGGTTACCCGATTTATTCATGATACAGACGGTGCCTGGGATCCGAGTGGCACCAGTTATGACCCCGGTTTTGACTATTATGTTGGAGGGCGGATCAACGGGAGTTCAACCCAGGGTTATGTCTCTTATCTGGCCGGGCATAAGTATGCCAAATGCAACGGGGCGGGTGGGGGCGATTTTATTGTCAAAGTCGAACTGGATTCGGGTATCAGTGGTGGTGAGTATGTTGACCTTACCCTGACCTATGATGTTTATCAGACAGTAAAGGCGCGTTATTTTCCTGATGGAACATTTACCGCCCTTGGCACCGCAACCAAGGTCGATCAGGTGGGAGAGAAACAGGTGCATGACGGGGTGATGGGTTTCAGCTTTCTGGAATCCCGCTTCAGTCCTGATCGCAAGAAAATAGAGAATCTGCAAATTGTCAATCGTAGTGCTGCCGACCACAATGTTGTGAGCTTTACGGTTGAGTATCCTTCTTCCGGGGGGCAACTCAAAAAGATTTCAGATGAAAACAGCGTGACGGGTATTGCAGGGGACAAGTTTTGTGAGAATGTCGGTGACAATCCGGCGACCTGCCCGGTGGGTTACGATTTGCCGGGGGTCAGTGCTGCCGATGCAACCGAGGTCACCAGCTGTGATGTGACCTGGAGCGACACCAATACCTGCGGATTGCGTTATGTTCTCAATACTGTTTTGGGTTTGCAGTTTACTCTGGTCTCCGCAGAATATGTCGCATCATCACCGATTATTGATGGCAAGCTGTTGTTTACCGCTTCATTTGAATACCCAGCCCATATCGGCCACCTCAAAGCCCTTGATCTGTCAGCAACCGTCGATGCTGATCGGCTGGTCTGGGATTCTGAAAGACAGATCCCTCTACCGGGAACCGGAGCCAACCCAGGCAGTACGACCAGCAGTGATCCACCAGATAATCCGGCCAAGAACAACGCCTATCGATATATTTTCACCAACAATGTAGCGGCTGAAGTTCCTTTTACTGTCGCCCAGGCGGCAAATCTGCAAACCAGACTTGGATCCGCCAGCCTCAACAGTGCCAAAGGGCTGATCAATACGGTTCGGGGTCGCTTTGGAGCCTCAGACACCCTGATTGATGGCACCTCTGATCAGGGGCATCGACTTTGGGGAATTACACGCTCAACCTCTGCGGTGATTCCGGGATCGCCAATTATTCATGGCCAGAAAACGCGTGACAGAATTGCTTATATTGGTGCTGAAGACGGAATGCTGCATGCCTTTTACGCCGGATCCTGGGATGCAACCCTGAATGGGGGCCAGGGAGGTTACGCCCCGGGCAGCGGCCGGGAAATCTGGGCCTATATCCCTTCTAGTTTGCTGCCTTCCCTGAAAAATCAGCCCTTTAATGATTCCAACCGTTCGGCGGTTGTCAATGTTGATGGTTCTCCGGCCGTTGAAGATTTTTTTATTGATCTGAATGGAGATCGTGCTAATGAATGGCATACGATTCTGGTTGGGACAGCATCCGTTCAGTCCTTGAACAAAGGGATTGTTTTTGCCATCGATATCACCGACCCATACGCGCCAGATGTGCTCTGGGAGCGGACTTTCGCCGATCTGAATATGGGTGATTCGCGTGGTGTGGCTGTTGGCTCATTGCATGTTGGTGGCAGCCTGAGAAACAGTGTCTACCTGACATCAACCTACCATGCCAAGCTGGCGAGTGATGGAACGGTAGATCCTGTTGGGGGGAGTTATGGGATCAATGCCTATTCCCTCGATCTGGCGACGGGAGATCTGCACTGGCAGTTCAAAAGCAACTATGACGGGACAGCCAAGAATATCAACGAATCACCGGCGATTCCGGCGTTGATGGATCTGGATAATACCGGCAATGAGGATTATCTGGTCTTTGGGGATATGGCCGGACGTTTGTGGGCTCTGGATACCAAGACCGGTGATCCGATTACCGCCAATGATGATCCTGTTTACACCGTGCCTGCCGGAGCGGCCGAACCGATCGGAGCCGGGGTCGCCATTTACAACAATGATGTGGTTTTCGGAACCGGCGGTGCTGACTTTGCGACCGGCAGCAGCTTCGCTCTCTACTCCCTGACTCTGGCCCGAACCGGGGGGACCTTTCGTTGGAAGTATGCTCTGAATACGGGAGAAAAGGTCTGGTCAGCGCCGACATTTGATGGGTACGGACAGATTTTTGTCGGTACCGGGGTTGGGTTCAACTCGCAGAGCTCTGCCGATGCCATGGAAGATACCACCGGGCGCCTGTTGATTCTGGATAAGGCCGGAACCCTGAAAAAGTCGATTGCTACGGCCGGGGCTGAGCTCGGGAGTGTCGATGTTGGCAGTGGGACTGCGATCGCGGTGTCCTATACCGGCAAGGTGACCCAGTTTGGTACTCCTGATGCTACCGAGGCCTCCGGAAGCGTGCAAAGCCCTTCTGCGGCCTGGTTGAAAATATTCTCCTGGAGGCTCAGGTGATTCGAAAAAACAATCAAAGGGGTATGACCCTGATTGAGGTGCTGGTAGTTTTGGCTATTATCGCGATTCTTGCGGGAATCGCCGGGTTGGGCCTGAAGTCCCATATCAGTCGTTGGCGGGTACGAAATGCGGCCAATCAGGTTTATGATGATTTGCAAAAGGCCCAGCAAATAGCCCGTCAGGTTGGAAACTACGCCTTGACCAGTAGCGGCCAGTTGACTGAAAAAAGGGTTTTCTGGGTTTTCAATCAGGCGGGAAACAGTTATCAGGTTTTCCGTTGGCAGGATGATGATGGTGATGGGACTGCGGAAGCTGGAGAGTCGGTTCCCATCTTTTCAGCCCGCTTGGCCGATGGGGTTGTTTTCGGTACCCTGCCTGGAATCGACCGAAGAGCCTGCAGTGACACATCCGGTGCCCCTTCTGCGGCCATAACCTTTTCAGCCGCCAATGATCCCCCCTGCAACAGCAACCGTTGTGTTCGGTTCAACAAATTCGGGTTCAGTGAAACCGGTCCCGGCGGCATCTATCTGACCCGGGGTGATGTCTCTTACGCTTTGACCATGACTCGTCCCGGTAATATTGCCATGTGCCATTGGGATGGCAGTCACTGGCAGCTTATGTAGTTGTTTCAGGAGATAAATGACGCATGTTACACAGCCGATCCGGTTACCGGGTCGGCTGTTGTTGTCTGGTGATCTTTTTTTATCACCTGTCCAGAATGATAAAAGATGCGACGGGCAGGATAGACTGTTTTTGCCGATCACGACATGTTGTGATAGTGTTTATGCTTAAAATTCAGGGGGGTTAGGGGAGATATGTCGTGAAGTATTCTGGATTTCTTCTTTTGGTGATTGTATTTCTGTTGGCGGCCTGTCAACAAACAGAACCGCCTGTAGCCAGCAACACAGAGCCTTCTCCTGTTGCTGAAAGCAAGGTAGCGTCTGTACAACCCGCACAAACTGTTGTGGTTGAGATCTATCCTCAACAACCGAAACGTAATGAATGTCTGGAAGTGACGACCACTGCCTATGGTGATCTCAGCTATGCCTGGATGCGTAATGGGGAGTTATTGGTGCGTGAAGAAATGAGTCGGCTTTGTGATCCCCAGGCTAAAAAGGGTGATATTTATCAGGCCATCGTGCGAAATGCACAGGGTAATTATTCAGCCGAAGTTCCCATCGTCAATTCGCCGCCCCGAATCAAGAGTTTGCACACCGAGCCAGATCGGGTGGTCAGGGGGATGCCTCTCAAAGTTGTCGTGACCGCCGAGGATCCTGATGGTGATCAGGTCGGTTTCCGGTATCAATGGTTTATCAACGGTCAAAAGGTGGCCGGTGAGACAAGAGATACTCTGCCCGGTGAGGCCTACGAAAAGGGTGATCTCCTGTCGATCGAGGTTGTGCCCTTTGATGACGAAGAAGATGGAACAGTTTTTGTCAGTGACGGGATGGAAATCCCCAATGCACCGCCTCGCTTTTTATCCACCCCCCCGCAAAAGCTCAGTGGTACGAACTACCGCTATGCGGCACAGGTGACAGATGTTGATGATGATCCTGTGACCTTTGATCTGGCTGTTGGCCCCAAAGGGATGGTTGTCGATCCGGATACCGGTCTGGTTTCCTGGGCCATTCCGGATACGGCCTTTAGCGGCCAGAGCTACCGGGTTGTTTTGCGGGCAACAGATATTGCTGGTGCCAGTACTGATCAGGAGTTTTTTCTGAATCTTCCTGCCAGGTGACCATGCAATAAATGCATACAGACTATACATTTATTGCATGGTCTGCCAGAACAACCTTAGTCATATCTTTATAACCTGATGAAATTAAACAATAATTAAGGGGGAATAGTTGGCACGATTGTTGTTATTTAATTGTGTCGGCAAGTAAAGGAGACGCTTGGATGCGAAGAAATTTTCAACAGGATCATTTAGCCGGTTTTACCCTGATTGAGTTGTTGATCACAATCGCGGTCGCTTCGATCATCATCACAATTGCCGTGCCAGGGTTCAAAGCGATGTTACGCAGCAATCTGTTGACCACGCAGGCCAATGATTTTATTTCAGCCGCAGGTCTGGCCCGGACAGAAGCAATTCGGCGTGGTAGTGGACGAGTGACTCTTTGTCGAAGCGCCAATGGGACGTCATGTGCTGCAAGTGGAAATTGGGATCAGGGGTACATTGTCTTCGTTGATACAGACGGTGATGCCACTGTTGATGGCGGCGAAACGGTTCTGCGAATCTGGCCCGCGCTCAAAGGGAGTAGTACCCTGATTGGTAGTGGCAATGTTGTTGCTTACATTTCGTTTGCCAGTGATGGCCGCTCAAAACTGACTGGTGGGTCCTCTCAATCGGGGACAGTTGAATTGCGAAAAGACGGGACCGGGTATGACCTGGTTTTAAGTAGTGTTGGTCGTATCCGTTCAACCAGAACACCATAGGAGGAAATTTGTGGTTGATTTGGTGAAAAAAGATCGTCAGGCAGGGTTCACTCTGGTTGAAGTGCTGGTTGCGCTGGTGATTCTGGCGGTCGGACTTCTTGGTCTGGCGGGGCTTCAGGTTACGGGGTTGCGCGGAAGCAGCAGCGCCTATATGCGTTCGGCGGCGATGATTTATGCCAACGATATGGTTGACCGTATTCGCGCCAATCGGGCCGATGCCTTTGCTGGCAACTACGATCAGACGATGGCAGCAGGAATTCCGGTATTGGCCGCTCCGATCCCTGTCGCAGATCAGGACATTGCTGATTGGCTGGGTGCGTTGCAGCAGAGTCCCGGGCGTGGTGGCCTACCGAATGGTGATGGTTCAATCGCGGTTGTTGGCAATCTTCTCACCGTGACCGTGCAGTGGGCAGACAACTTTATGGGCACCGGAACGGCTTCCGTTTCGGTGGTGGCACGTTTATGAAACCTTTACAGAAAGCAATTTGTTCCCAGTCCGGGGTAACACTGACCGAATTGATGGTCGCCATGACGATCAGTTTGATCCTGCTGGGTGGTCTTTACCAGGTTTTCTTTACCAGCAGCAACAGTTACCGCAAACAGCAGGCCCTGTCCCGGTTGCAGGAAAATGGACGCTTTGCGGTCGAGTTGATGGCGCAGGAAATTCGGTTGGCCGGGACACCACGCTTTTACCTTGATGGGACATCCTTTTCAGGAACTCCGATAACGGGGAGTCCCAGCACTGGAACCGGGGCAGGTACTTTTAGTGATTCTGTCACCGTTTCCTGGGATGAAGATACCAGCGATCCTTATGATCCTGGCACCATTGATGTGACGACAGTTCGCTTCAGGGTTGATCATGACAATCGAACCTTGTTGCGGAGCAAAGACGGAACCGAGACGCCACTGGTCGAAGGGGTCGAAGAAATGCAGCTTGAATACGGGGTTGATACGGATGACGATGGCAGCGTCGATCAGTATGATCCAGCGACAACCGTCACTGCAGCAGCGAACTGGCCCAATGTGATTGCGGTTCGGATCGGGATTTTACTGCGGACTCCTGATCAAATTCCCAAGCTTACTCCCGATACCAGCAGCTATTCGATCTTGGGACAAAACTTTGTTGCCCCGGGTGATCGGCGAATGCGGCGATTATTTACCAGCACCGTAACCCTGCGAAACCGGGTTCAATGAAAGGAGCCTGTCGATGATATTTCCGAAACAACAGCTCTCCAATCAGCGTGGTGCGGCTCTGGTTATCAGCCTGTTTTTGTTGCTGATCTTGACCCTGTTAGGGATGTCTGTTTTGCAGACCTCAACCCTGGAAGAACGGATGACGGCCAATATGGGTGACATGGATCAGGCTTTCCAGCGTGCCGAATCGGCACTTCGTTGGGCTGAAGCCAACATCAATGCCGATACCTGGTTTGTGCATCGTTACAGTGGTGATCCAGGAGACTCTGCAGCGTTACGACGCAGTGAAGGCAAGGCAAATTTTGCCGAGGATTGTGGTGCAAGTGGTGCTACAACGGCAGGTTTGTGTTATGACGAGTTGCCATTGCAGGCTGCAGCAACCTGGGAGAGTTACAAGCGGACCTCGCTCGAAACCGCTGATCGTCATATTGTCGCCAACTTCGGTTTGACCAACGAACCACATGTGGTGATTGAGTACAGTTGCGAGGTTGTTGCCGGTGGTGCCAGTGAATGTGTGTACACCTATAAAATTCTGGCCCGCGGCTATGGGGATGATCGCACGACACAAGTCACACTTGAAGAAATATATCGGACTGAATAGGGATGCCGCAATGGCAGGCACTCTACAGCCAAGGAGTATGACCATGTTACATAAAAAACTGAACAGGTTGATGACGGGTTTTCTGCAAGGCTTGCTGATGCTGTTGTTGCTTCCGTTGCCGATTTTGGCGGCCGGAACCTTCGACCCGGCGCTACAGCCAACCGGCAGTGTCCCCAAGCCGGAATTGTCCAGCAATCTGCTGGCCTCCGGCACCCAGATTGCTTATTTGACCAGCTATTCCCGAGCGGACTGGACGGGAAACCTGTACGCCTATCCGATCGATTCCAGTGCGGTGGTTAATACCTCTGCAGACCATTGGACTGACGGAATTGAATTTGTGGTGTCGGGCCAGAACTATGATACCGGCCGCAATATTGTGACCATGGGCAGTAATGCCGGGGTTGCTTTCCGCTGGGCAAATCTGTCTGCGACAGACAAGGATTCAATTGATGCCGCAGATGCAACTCGGGGTGCGGCAATCGTCAATTTTGTTCGGGGCGATCGGAGCAACGAAGGAACTTCCGGGTACAAATTTCGTACGCGTGGTGGGGTGATTGGCGATATTATCCACTCTCGGGCTTTGAAATATGGCAACTACATTTATGTCGGCGCCAATGATGGAATGTTGCATGTGATTGATGCAACGACCTCAGGTGGTAATGAGGTGTGGGCCTATGTACCAAAGCTCCTGATTCCCAAGCTCAAAAACCTGGTGGCCAGCCCCTATGCCCATAATTATTACGTTGATGGTGCTCCGGAAGTCGGGTTTGCGAAGATCAGCGGGGCTGCTAAGGAAATACTGGTGGGGACGCTTGGAGCCGGTGGAAAAGGTCTGTTTGCTCTGGATATAACGGCAGCACCGACCTCAGAAAGTGATGCTGCCAGCAAGGTTCTCTGGGAAAAGAACAGTGCAGATACCGGTTTTGCCAACCTTGGTTATACCTATGCGCGGGCGGCAATTACCGAAGTCAGAACCTCGACGGGCCATACTTCGGCGGTTATTGTCGGCAACGGTTATCTGAATAGTGGTAATGGACATGCCAGTCTGTTTGTTCTCAGTGCGGCTGATGGCTCAGTCATCGCTGAAATTGATACGGGTTCAGGTTCTGCTGCGACCCCGAACGGGTTGTCTTCGGCAAAGGCCTACGACAAGGATGGCGACGAGATCGTTGATTATGTCTATGCCGGTGATATCGATGGCAATTTGTGGAAGTTTGATCTGACAGATGCTGACAAGGCCAACTGGACAGCGGTCAAGCTGTTTGCAACGGGGACTTCAATCACCAGTGCCCCCTCTGTGGCACGTTTTGTTGATCATGACAGCAATGGGAACCCTGTTTCCGGCTATATGGTCTGCTTTGGAACCGGGCGGATGCTGACAGATGCCGATACGACCGATACCACGACCACCTATGCCGTTTACGGGATCTGGGACGGGGCTCCGGCGGCCAATAATGGTAACCTGCTGGCACAAACCCTGACAGAAAAAAGCTGGGGGACTCTGCGAGTTCGGACATCGTCGATGAATAGTATGGACTACACCTCCGGTGGTCATCAGGGCTGGAAACTGCCATTGCCAGCAGGTGAGCGGGTTGTTGGTGACGGAACCTTCATTTCGAGCAGTCGGTTCTATTTTACCTCCACCAACCCGACGATTCAGCATGCCAATCCGCCTCATGGTGAAAACTGGCTGATGGAAATGAACTACAAGTATGGTGGTGGTGCCGATATCCCCTTCCTGGATCTTTCCGGCGACCTGCTTTTGACCGATGCTGATCGTGTTCAGTCTGGTGGCAGTCCGGTAGCAGGTGTTGCCGGGGTTCCGGTTGGCAAATATATCAGTGACGGGGTTGCTTCTCAGCCGACATTGGTCCAGTTGAATCCTCTTAACTCAACCCTCTTTACCTTCAACCCCGACGCCGTCCCACCCCCCCCACCACCGGGTGACCAGGATCGTGGGGTTTCAGGTGGCCACTTTGACTTTGATATCCATTACGGAAATTATACGTGTAAGACCAAAAAGGGTAAGACCGAGTGTAACCAGGCGAATGATACCCATATTCACCAGTATGATGATATCTTCGATGTAACCGGCGTTAATATGCGAAATGCCAGTGATACGTCAATGAACCTGACAAACGCTATTCCGGGTTCATCGACCCCGTTCAAAATTCTGGTGGCAAACCAGGCCTATAACCCGGCAGTGGTATTAAAGGTCGGCGGTGAAAACTATATCTCGGTACAGAATTATAATACCAAAGATATTAATGTTGCAGCACCAACCGGTTATGGGTCGATGACGGCCATGTTGAACTCGCTGCCCACCTATGTGCAGGGGACTCCTTCTGCGGGGTCGGGATACAGCCAGCTGGTCGATCTTATTTTGAATATGCCACGGATGGCCTTTACCGAGAAAAACTGGGGAACTGGTGTGGTCAGACCGGGGCTTATGCCGACCCAGACGGGGTGTGTCAAGGATCAGAATCTCTATGGACCGGCAGGCGAGTGGCGTAATGGGGCCTTGACCGTAGAGTTGATTGATCCCAATACCCCGCCATCGGCAGTGCAGATGAATGTCGCCGGTCATCCAGAGCTGGGATATCGTATCAAGGCGGCGACCAATTCAGAAACGACCTACATTAACCAGTATCTTCTCGCAGAATACACCATCTTCTGGCACCACAAAACACTGGGAGTTTGTTTTGGGGAGGCGGGATGGACGGCAACCCCAGGTGTTGATACAAAAGCAATCCAGGAAGCGATTAAAAAGGGAGTTAAAACCAAAACACCGGCACCGGGGTCTGCCGATCCGCAAGGATACTCCTTTGATGGGACTCTGGGCGCAGCGGTCGATATCAAAACAACCGTGGTCGGCCAGGAGACAACAACGGTCTATACCTATGCTGACGATACAACCAAAACCGTTGTGACTACGGAGCATAGTGACGGTTCCTTTACGATTGTTACTACCATGCCGGATGGAACCACGTCGACCCAGACGGTTCCACCTCCCAAGGGTTTCATCGGGACCGGTGGTGAAGAAAGTGGCTCGGGAACGACCGGACGGATTTCCTGGCGCCAGTTGCTGCTCAACTAGGTAAGGAGAGAACATGGACCAAAAGACGAGATCTGTACTGCGGAATCAACGGGGGTTTACCCTGGTTGAACTCATGGTGGTGGTGGCGATAGTTGCTATCCTGTCAGCAATAGCGATTCCGCAGTATCGGGCTCATCTGCGCAAGTCAAACCGGG
>JAJRWH010000052.1 GCA_024276935.1 Deltaproteobacteria bacterium | reverse complement strand
GTGCAGCCAGACAGAATAATTACCGGCATCGTTGGTAACAATCGCATCATTGGGCAGGCGTTGATTGAGAAACCGGATGACCGCTGCCATATCCAGCGACCCACGTGCAGCGGGTGGTTGCTGATAGGCCAGGTAATCTGCCCGTGCCTGTGCCAGCCAGTCCTGGTGAAAGGTTGTTGCGACAGGCGGCAACTCGCGAACGGCGGCGCTGAATTCAGCCATGCCAGCGTTGATCAGCAGGTCCGCCTGATAAACCCGGCCTAACTCTTCGGCACCGGCATGAACATGAATCAACGTCTGGCGTGGACGGGGAATATCAAGCAACTGATAACCACCGGTTGACGTTTCACCCAGGCGGGGGCCAACAGCCAAAAGCAGATCGACCTGTCTGACTCGTTCGGTCAGGCGCGGGTTGGCCCCCAGCCCCAGATCACCCACATAGGTTGCAAGCCGATTGTCATGTAAATCCTGCCGTCTGAAAGTGCAGGCGGTGGGGAGTTGGTAACGGTCGATAAAGTGGCGGATATCGTCGCAGGCTTTTGCTGACCAGCCTCCACCACCCAAAATCAGCAAGGGACGCCGGGCGGCGCCAAGCCGGGCTTGTAACTCCTGCAGAGCATCGGGTCCCGGATGGGCCTGAACCTGTTGATAGCGACCACTGTCAGCAACGTTGGCAACAGCAGAAAGGACATCCTCCGGCAGTGCCAGCACCACCGGTCCCGGTCGGCCAGACACCGCAAGATGAAACGCATGACTGACCATTTCGGGGATCCGTTCAACCCGATCGATCTGGGCAACCCATTTGACCATCTGGCCGAACATGCGCCGATAGTCGATCTCCTGAAATGCTTCTCGTTCAGCGATGCGACTGCTGATCTGACCGACAAAAAGCACCAGTGGCGTCGAATCCTGCCGGGCAGTATGTATACCGATACTGGCATTGGTTGCACCAGGACCACGGGTTACGAAACAGACCCCCGGGCGACCGGTCAGTTTGCCATAAGCCTCGGCCATATAGGCGGCACCGCCTTCCTGACGACAGACGATCAGGCGAATCTGCTGCTGGACATCATACAGGGCATCAAGGACCGGCAGGTAACTTTCACCCGGCACACAAAAGACGGTATCAACATCATGTATCTGCAAGGCATCGACCAGGATCCTGCCGCCTTCACGCTGGGGGTTCGTCATCTTCATGGATCCTTTTTGAATAGGGTTAACATCCCTGTCTGAAAAGTGAAGGATAACAGGTTAGCGAATATCTGCTGTGGTCGACAACCCGGAAATATCCTGAATTCTGGTGTAAATGATCATCCAGAGAATGTCCCTGAGCCACCAAGGACACCAAGAAGGACAAAGGCATAAGCTGAGGTTTTCTTAACGCTGAGACGGAGAGAAAATAATGGCTTCAAGGTTTTAAAAAATAGAGTTTACCCTCCTCTGCCTCTCTCCGTTAAAATAAGATTTTCTGTTGCCGGTTTTCGCTGATCAGTTTGCCGATTCGGTGGGGGAAAGTTTGCAGGTTTACAGAACCCATTTTCTCCTTTTGCTATTTCTACTAGCTTCGACTAAATCTGGCCACCCACGCCTTTGAACTTCTCAACAAAAGCGGCGATTTTTTGAAAAACAGTTTGCTTTTTTGTCTTGTATTGCGGGTTAAGCGGGCTCATTTTGGGCAGTGTTGCATTGAGTTCGGTGCCGTTTTCACTTGCATATTCCCGTTTTAGTGATGCGGCGATATAACGCCGCGCAGGCTCCTCATTCAAGCCTTCTGAGCGGATTAACGCTTCAGCTTCGCGTTTCTGTTCCGCTTGGGCAAAGGTAAAGAACTCATCGATGATGCCAGCCTTGTCGATAATCTCATCCAGGTTGGTTTGATTGATAAAATCGACAATCAGGCTCTCTTTGGCGCGGTTGCCGAGGCTGGCACGAATGAGTCGGCGCACTTCATCAATAAGTTCCGCTTTGCTCCTGTTTTTCTTGTTATGCTCAAAAATAAGTTCGAGTATGTAGTCGAGATTGATCTCTTGAGATTTCAGCAGATCGACTTCAAATACCACATCATCCCAATCAAGGCTCGATGCTTCTTTCTCTTCTGACGTCTTTTCGCGGCGTAGCCAGTCGCGAATATCGTTATAGCTGGAGCGGTAATCCTGAATGGTACGCTCCGCCGGGATTTTGATGGCCCGCAGGGCGGCCAGGTCTTCATCATTCAAATAGTGCTCTGCTTTAAACGCCTCTACCGCCTCCGGGTCGCTCATATCAACGTTCTGCAAGGCTTTCAGGCTGGCAAATTCATCATAGTTTTGCAGTACGTTTTCCACGCGCAAATATTCACCAAACAGCTTGGCAAAGGCTTTTTTATCCGATTCTTTTTCAATAGCCGAAGGATCAGGAAAGCGCTGTTCCAACTCTGTCACCACCTCGATAAATCCGCGCCTTGCTTCACCGGTGGCGATATCGGTAAAGCCTTCCATGTATTCCTTATAACTTTTTTCCAGTACCACATTTTTGGTGTTTTTATCGCCAAACAGAGTGATAGCGTCAACGGTAGCATTTTCCAAATCGCGGAAGGTGACGATATTGCCGAAAGTTTTCGTGGCATCAAAAATGCGGTTTGTACGCGAATAGGCCTGGATTAAGCCATGGTAACGCAAATTTTTATCGACAAACAAAGTGTTAAGCGTAGGGGCATCAAAGCCGGTAAGAAACATGCCAACGACAATCAACAAATCTATTTCCTGGGATTTAACTCGCTTGGCTAAATCGCGGTAGTAATTCTGGAAGCCGTTGCTATCCACACTGAAGTTGGTTTTAAAGTACGCATTGTAATCGTTAATGGCCGCATCCAGAAATTCCTTGGCGCTGCTGTTCATGGCCGATACCTCAAAACTTTCATCTGCAATATCGCCCACGGCATCCTGTTCTTCATTGGCGGCGAAGGAGAAGATGGTCGCTATTTTCAGTGGTTTATCACTATCTGCCTGCAACGAATTTAAAGTTTGATAATAGAGTTTAGCGGCATCCACACTGCTTACCGCAAACATGGAATTAAACCCCTTATTCCCCCCTTGCAGACGATGGGTTTTCTGACGGAAATTGTTCAGAATATACTGAGATATTTCCCGAATCCGCTCCGGGTGCAATAAGGCTTGCCTGTTCTCTGCCGCTGTCAGCTTTTCCTCATCCTGCTCGGTTTCAATCGCCTTGAACTGCGGGCGCACATCGTTGTAGTCCACCTTGAACTTGAGCACTTTTTCATCGCGGATGGCATCGGTGATGACATAGGAATGCAGCTCACGGCCAAACACGCTGGCAGTGGTGTCAGCACCCAGGGCATTCTGCGGGAAGATCGGCGTGCCAGTAAAACCAAATTGATAATAGCGTTTGAACTTCTTTTGCAGATTCTTCTGCGCCTCGCCAAACTGGCTA
Organism: Deltaproteobacteria bacterium; assembly: GCA_024276935.1. Classification (GTDB taxonomy): domain Bacteria; phylum Desulfobacterota; class Desulfuromonadia; order Desulfuromonadales; family Geopsychrobacteraceae; genus Geopsychrobacter. The sequence goes on along the minus strand of JAJRWH010000052.1, from coordinate 524 downwards.
CGGTGGCATTCATCAAAAATAAACACCACCTGCTGGTTATAAACAGCCAGATTGCTCTCGCTTTTCATCAGGTTGTTGAGTTTCTGGATGGTGGTGACGATGATTTTGTTGTCGTCTTTATCCAGGTTGCGCTTGAGCCCGGCGGTGCTGTCAGAGCCATTGACGCTGTCCGGTGAAAACCGCTGATATTCCTTCATGGTCTGGTAGTCGAGATCTTTACGATCCACCACAAAAAACACCTTGTCGATAAAGTCCAGCTCTGTCGCCAGGCGCGCCGCCTTGAAGCTGGTCAGGGTCTTGCCGGAACCCGTGGTATGCCAGATAAAACCGCCGCTTTCCGGCTTGCTCCAGCTTTTGGCTTGATACGAGCTGTTGATTTTCCACAAAATGCGTTCGGTGGCGGCAATCTGATAAGGACGCATCACCAACAAGGTGTTGCCGACATCGAAAACGGAATAATGCAGCAAGACATTGAGCAAGGTGTTTTTCTGAAAGAACGTCGCGGTAAAGTCCTTTAAATCTTT
>JAJRWH010000051.1 GCA_024276935.1 Deltaproteobacteria bacterium | reverse complement strand
GGGGCAATGTCCTCATTGTAGAGAGGACTGTCAACAACATCCTGACCCGCTTCCAGTTCGAAAAATTCTCCTGCCTGGACAATCTTTGATGGCGCATTATCAGGCCTTCGATCAGACATTTGTTCCTCCATGACATCTTAGGTTAGCAATAAAACCGGCCCTCTTTCCCTTTGAAAGAGAGAACAAACATGTATTTATGAATCAAAAAGTCAACACACACAAAGGTCAACAAAAAAACGTCCCGTCAATCGACTAAACCCTGTACACTGTGCCTGGCTCCAGGCACCAACTCCGGTGATACAGAAAACTCCAACCAGGGTTCAACAGGGGCAGTATCTTGATAATAACAGCGTTTGAATTTAGCATATGGCCAATAAATATATCGGGCAACAGTATGCTGTCAACTTATTTTTTACCTTTTGGTAAAAAATAATTATCGACCAACAATTGCCAAGACCTCCCATGCTACAGGCACTTACGGGAACATTGTTACAGACTAATAAGAGGTTTCATATTGACAAATGGATGTAGATTTGGATAGTTAGCAACACTCGGGCCAGAAAAATGTTTATTATTTTCAACATACGGTCCCACCTGCACCTGCGGGCGCAGGTTCGATTTTCAGAAAAAAACTAACATTGTTTATGTCATTGCCCAATGCCTGATTCAAAACACTGGCAGGCCATCAGAGGCCAGGGCACTGTTCAGAGCCTTTAGATGAGCCCTCAAACTCAAGGGGTGCTCCTCGACAAAAAATGACCGGGCGGGATTAATTCATGGCAAAAATTGCCGCAAAAGAAACCAAGCGCCAAAACAACGAATTTCAGATTCTGGCAGCGGCCGAAGAGATCTTTGCTCAACATGGTTACAACGGCACCACACTGGATCTGATTGCGGAGCGGGCCGGACTGTCAAAACAAAACCTGCTCTACTATTTCCCCTCGAAGAAACTGCTCTATCAAAGCGTCCTGGAAAGTGTTCTCGATAACTGGCTTGAGTTCATGGCGCTCCTTGACCAACCCGGCAAGGACCCGGCAACAAAGCTGGAACACTATATTCGTGGCAAGATCGAGTTTTCTCGAACCCGGCCAAATGGTTCCAAGGTTTACGCCAATGAAATTATCAGCGGAGCACCACACCTTTCCGCCATCATGAAGGAACGCCTCCTGCATCACCTTGATGCGGACCTGAAATTGGTCAATCGCTGGATTGACGAGGGGAAGATGGACGCAATCGATCCGGTCCATCTGTTCTTTATGATCTGGGCCGCCACCCAGACTTACGCCGACTTTTCTGCCCAGATCGAAATTGCACTGGGCAAGAAAAAACTCAGCACGACAGACTTTGAAGATGCCAGTAAATTTGTAACTCACGTTATTCTGAAGGGGATTGGAATAAACAATCCTGACAAACCAGCAGACTGACAATAACTTACTTCTGACCAATACTCAGAGGATTCATTCTATGGATATCAATATCGGCGAACAATTGCGGACGATTCGCGAACTTTACGGGCTTTCTCAACGGGCTCTGGCAAGGCGGGCAGATGTCACCAATGGCATCATTTCCATGATCGAGCAGAACCACAGTAGTCCATCAGTGGCAACTCTGAAAAAAATTCTCGATGGGATCCCCATGTCTCTTACCGAATTTTTTACCTTTGGCACCCCGATTCAGGACAAAATTGTCTACCGCGCCACAGAGCTTCTCGAAATTGGCGGACAAGGGTTCTCTTTCCGCCAGGTCGGTTCAAATCTCAAGGGAAAAGCCATGCAGATCATCCATGAACGGATTGATCCGGGGGCCGACAGTGGCAAAGAGATGCTGCGCCATGAATCTGAAGAGGGAGGGATCGTGATCCGCGGCCAAATTGAATTGACCGTTGGTGGTCAGACATTTCTTCTTGGCCCCGGTGATGCGTACACCTTTGACAGCCGTCTGCCACATCGTTTCAGAAATATCGGCAATGAACCCTGTGAAATTGTCAGCGCCTGCACACCGCCATCATTCTGAACCTCTTAGCCCGAGGCCCCTTTTTTCACACCTGCGACAAAAAAAGACCGGCCCGAAGGCCGGCCAAGGAGGTAAATGAACAGGGGTAACAACACGGGCGGCAAAGCTCCAAACTGCTGGAGCCCTGACCCTGATCAAGAGTTATCAGGAGTTGCCTGTGAGTGATGTTCACTCTCCAGGTCAAGCGAAAGAAACTTTTCAACCAACGTGTAGACCAGAGCACTAAATGCGATACAGCCGATGACAATTAAGATCTCGCTGACAGATGGCGAGTAGGTAAACAATCCATCCGTCAAGCCTTTGGCTCCCTGACGCATTGGGTAAATCTGTCCCGCAACCGTCATGTCGTAACGCATAAAGAACATTCCAATCAGAGCCATAAGGCTGGCCATCATGGTGCTGAATGGGGTTCTGTTCTTTCTCATCAGCAGAAAGAGTGGTACCACCAGGCCGATAACAATCTCTCCCAACCAGAAGTTGGCCGACAAGGAACCACTGACCAGAGCTTTGACTGGCTCATAATGTCCCGGCTGCGCACCATACAGACCAACAATAATGTTCCAGAAAACTGAAAAGATAAGAACAAACAGCATCAAACGCAGAATTCGTCCGAGCAATCTAATGACTCTGCGATCCTTTTCATCCATCTCCAGGCCCCGCAGGGCATGCTGAAAATACATAACCATGGAAATGAGTGCGGTTCCGGAAACAAGTGCGGTGATCAGGATATAAACCGGCAAGAAAGCTCCATGCCAGAATGGACGGGCCAGAGTTAAACCAAAAACCGAACCCAACACCGAGGGCGCGGCAATCGCAAACAGAAACCCGAGCGAACCGGTAATCATCGACAGTTTATGATTGTCCGTCATCAACGCATAGAACTCGATAACAAGAACACCAAGGTAGACACCGTAGACCGTTCCCATCCACCAGATTGCCGAAGAAAAGTTTGGCGACAACAGGGTGTAGATCATATTGAATGGTCGTTCCAAATCCAGGCCAATAGCTCCGAAAGCCCCCATCAGGCACAGAATAGCCAACAAAATGGCACGGCGACAAATCAGGGTAAACTCTTCGAAGCCAAAAACGTGCCCCAGGCTCGAAATCAAACAGAGGCCAGAGCAGGAAATCGCCAGGAACACGTAAGTCGCAATCAGTATTCCCCAGGGAACCCCGCGGGTTACATTGAAAGCCTGTTCGTGCCCGACCATAAAACTATAGCCGGCTGCGGCTGCCGCAGCGATCAGACAACCGCCGAGCAGAAAGAACCAGAGCATCTGGCCAGGTTTATTGACAATGGCTGACATGATTATCTCCTAAATCAGATAGAACAGAAACGGCTTAGTCCCCAACTCTGGCTTGAGAACCCGATAGCGGTTTTTCGCCAACAACAGAGAAACTTCGCTGTTCGGATCATTCAGATCGCCAAAAGTACGAACCTTGGTCGGACAGGTTTCGACACATGCCGGAATTCGCCCCACCGCGATTCGCTGAATACAAAAAGTACACTTGTCAATAACGCCCGTTTCTTCATTGAAATATCGCGCATCATATGGACAAGCCAACATGCAATACTTACAACCGATACATTTATCCGGATTGACCGTAACGATCCCGCCAGCAGTAATCCCGGTCGCACTGGTCGGGCAAACACTGTTGCAGGGAGGATTCTCACATTGATTGCACTGACTCGGGGCAAAGCTTTGTCCCAGATTTGGATAACGACCCCGCAAGGGTTCTTCACTGACCCAGTTACGAAATTTGTCGTCCCCTAACGGAACATCATTTTCTGCCTTGCAAGCCACCGTACAGGCCTTGCAGTCGATACAGCGCCGCGTATCGAGTACGATAGCGTAGCGTTTCTTTTTCATCTTTTACACTCCTTAAAAGCGGCCCCTTCAGGCAGGGCTGACTTCGACGAAGGTCTGATGCATGGCGACATTTCCGGAAATCGGTTCCAGCTTTTCTTCAATCAGGGCCGCATCACAGGCACCAACACCATAGATCAGCGACTGCCCCTTGGAGAGAACTCCGAAACCATGAGCCATATAAACGCAATCAGGCCGGATTTTATCGGTGACTTCCAACTTGAGAGTCCCCTCACCAACCGGACTTTTCACCTTGACCTTTTGGCCATCAATCAATCCCAGTTTTTTTGCCGAAGTTGTATTCAACCAGAGGGTGTTTTCCGGCATCAGTTCATGCAGATAAGCATTATTGGCTGTTGTCCAGTGAGTAAAATAGGCATTACGCCCAACCAGCAAACGAAACTTCCCGGCAGGGACCTCTGCATGTTTGGTGTAAACCGGCAGGGGATCCAACCCTTTTTTGGCATAATTTGCCGAGTATATTTCTATTTTCCCGGTCTTGGTTCTCAACCGCTTCCCTCTGGTCAGCCCGTAAGTCGGCAGGACTTTCATATAATGGACGCCGTTACTCTTGAGATCCTTGAGGATTTTAGGATTTTTACTGACCTGATGGTGAATCAGGTCGTCCATTGTAAAATCGAACGTTTCAGCAATCTCTGATCCGAGACGCTTGGCCAGATTCTGCATGATCCACAAATTGGGCTTGCTCTCGAACATTGCCTCGATGCAGGGCTGCCTGAACGCAACGACCGGCAAAATACCTGACAGCGATTCCAGCGGATCCTGACGTTCCAGATAGGTTGCTTCTGGCAGGACAACATCAGAATACCAGGCCGTATCACTCATCGTGATATCGATGGTGCAGATGAAATCCATCTGGTCCATCATTTTCAATGTTTTGGCCCGGTTGGGAACTGACATGACAACATTCTGCTTGTAGATCATCATTCCCTTGACCGGGTACGGCTTACCCGCAAGAATCCGATCACGCATAGCGGTCCAGGACCCATCCTTTTCTGACAGAAAAACGGCACTCCCCTTGTCGATACGCTCAGGAACATCGTCGTACCAGGGGGCCAGATAATCATGCTTCTGTAGTTTGATTTTACTGTTCGGAACCAGGCCACCTTCAGTGTCCCAGTTGCCGATCACCGCATTAAGAATTGCCATCGCCCGCCGTAACTGAACATCGTCATCGGCAAACGAAGACCGACGCCCCGGATAGAAAACCGCCTTGGGTGCCGCCTTTGCAAATTCACGCGCAATTCGACGAATATCCCGGGCCGGAATCTCACATTCCTTTTCAGCCCATTCGGGAGTATAAGGCTTGATATGCGGGACCAGCTTGTCAAACCCGACGGTCAGTGTTTCGACAAAATCTTTCGCATAGAGTCCCTCGGCAACGATTACGTGAATCATCGCCAGGACAAAAGCCATGTCGGTTCCGGGCTTGATCGGCAGCCATTCATCCGCCTTGGCAGCGGTCTTGGTAAAACGCGGGTCAATATAAACCAGCTTGCGTCGACCACCATCACCCTTCAGCTGATCGATGGAATCTGGCGTAATCAACGCCTCACTGCGATTGGCTCCGGCCATAATGATATAGTCAGAGTTCAGGACATCCGGTGTCGGAAAGGTGCCGTAGGTGGCACTGAATCCCTGAATGTTTGATGACAGACACAGGGTCGGATGCCGAACCGTGTTCGGCGAACCAAAGCATTCGGCCATCTGAAGGAAAAAGTGCTCCTGAAAAGTTCCCTCAGTTGACGCAAACATCACTCCGGCTCGTGTGTACTTTTCGGCAATGGCGTTCATTTTTTTTGCCACCAGATCCAGGGCTTCATCCCAGCTGGCTCGTCGCCACTTGCCCTCACCACGCTTGCCTGCACGAATAAGCGGATACTTCAGGCGATCCGGATCATAGACCACTTTGACTCCGGCATTTCCCCGGGCACAAAGCATTCCACGACTCTTGATATAGTCCGGATTCGGATCAAGTTTGTGGATCCTGCCATCACGCACTCGGGCGATAACGCCGCACTTGTTGACACACATACCGCAGGCAGTAAAAACATCTTTGCTTCCCGCGACTTTTGATGTCGTAACTTCGCCAGACTCGGCCAACGCTTTCAGTACTCGAGCCTGCGAACCAACAGTCGCCGTCGCCAGAGCACAGGTCGAAGTTCCGAGAAAACGCCGACGACTCAGTTTTTTGTCGATCAGTCGTGACACGTCATACTCCTCTTTTGACTTGCCGACCAGAAATCAACTTATACCAGTCGGCTGAACTATTAACCCTAAAATATAGATACTTGAATGTAGCCTTATAAAAAGAAGGGAGGAAAGAGCAGAGCCTTTCCTCCCTGGATTTATCTGTCAAAATTTGACTGTCATTGAAAGGTTCGCATCCCAGGCGGTATCGATAACCGGGAAAGCCGAATAGGCCGTACCTGCCTTGATCGAATCAACCTTCTGCGGCAAACCAACCGGGGAACCGCTACCGGTATATTGATAGTCGTAGTAAAGAGCGCCCAACTTGATGAAAGCCCGCGGATTCAGATCAAAAATGTAGTAGGCCTCACCCACATGACCGCGAGTTGCCAACTTGGACCCCAGAATATCGTCCTGGGCCTGGGTGAAGGGAATCCAGAACTTGGAGCCATAGTTGTACTCCAGACCAAACTTGCCCAGTGGAGCCGGGATCTGCATCCCGACATAGATCGAATAACCGTTATGATCCTGGCCAACACCGTTGGTTGCGTAGTTACCGGTAAAAGCTCCTGTGCCGGCATTGAAGATCGGGGCGGCATCAGATAACAAACCACCAAAACCCATGGAATTGTAATTGGTATTGGCAATCGTGTGGGTATAGCCCAAAGAAGCGAAGTAATTCATCCCGTTTTCGAGTGAAACACCACCACCGACTCCGGCCAGAATCATGTCACCAATATTGGTCGTTGCCTGCAAACGCGAGATGTAACCGTTGGTATTAGCTGCATCCGGGATTCCGTCACCATTGGTATCAACCGTCGGCATGACGGCCAGACCTTTGAAACCATCGGTCACATCCTTGACCCCAAACAGGGTCAACTGTAACCAGGACGCATCGGTGTTCCAGACATCAAAGTTGAAACCACCCAGATGAGCATCCTTGACCTCAGTTTCGAGCCCGAGGGTGCCATTTCCGTATTGAGACTCAAAACCCTGACCATAACAGAACCGCAGGGTCTGACCTTCAACGTCGGTATAGGTACTTAAGTGATAACCAACCGTAATCCCATCAAAGTTGAAATTCACCAGATGGCCCGAAGGAGTCCCGCCACGCTTTTCATTTTCACGATAGTTCGCAGGAGCACCATAGGTCGAAGGGCGCCGTCCAACAGACAGATAGAACGGGCTGTCCGCGATGTCCTTCCAGACAAAAAAGGCCCGCTCAACCCGCAAAAAATCGCCATTGGTGTTACCACCGTCGGTGCCATCCATAGTGAAGGCATCCCAGGAATCCATCACCTTGGCACCAGTAGAATCGCCCCAGTTTTTATACATGTTCAAGCGCCCGGTAAATGACATGTTACGGGCAACCTTGGCCTTCATCCCCAACCGTAACCGGGTGGTATAAAGCAGTGCGTTTGTTTCATCGAACACACTGTTCATTCCCATTGGATTTGGAACCAGACCAGCTGTTGTCATCATCGCCTGGGCGACAGTCACCTTCTGCTTGGTCGAATCAACCTTGACCCGCAAATCACCGTAGAAACTGATACGGTCTGTTGCAACATGACGCTCGGTCGATCCGACGCGTGCCTCCATTTCATCCAGCTGTTCCGATAATTCCTTAATCTGTGCCTGCAGATCCTCAATACTTGCTGCCATAGCCGTGGCAGGGGCCAACAGCAGCAGAACCAGCATCAGACTCAACAACTTTTGCATCACAACACCTCCCAGAAAGTATGGTTAACTCTGCTCAACCACAGGTTTCTGGCTGATCAGAGTCGATAGCATGATCAAACAGAAACTGATTGATATCTTTGAGATCCTTGTCGGAAAACTTGCCCCAGACTTCAGGCTGCTTCTTGTGCTTATTCTTATTGAAAAAACGGTCCCACTGTCGCTGGGTCTTCGACAAGGGAGTCAATTCACCCCCGTCAGCATCATCGACATGACAAGGCTTGCAATTCTTTTTGTAGAGATATTTCCCTTTGCGTGAATTACCTCCTTCTGCAGCCAATACCGCACTTGCCGCAAAAACCACTACCATCAGGACAACCATAACCTTCATAAGTTTCATTTTTTACTCCTTCTCGCTCCCCAACCCAGTATGGGGATTTTCAAATTAATTTGCCAACATGTGCAGCTGCCAATATATCCCAGCCCTCATTTTTTTCAACCCGCTTACTTGAAAAAATATATTTAGCTCCATATTGAAATTTCAAAATATAGAGCTATCAAGATATATGCCATTCCGAATAAGTCCTTATTCTACAGGGATTTATGCGTTATCCAACCCACAAAGACCCAGAAATGACCGAGTTATGAAACGAATTGTTTCTAATGTTTCAGGGAAAAGAAAGGACATCTTGCCGAGAATAAGGCGTTTGGAGTAACGCGCCTTAAGTATGAAACGTTTTGTTTCGTGAAATACTTTGTTTCAGGTGTTGGCCGAAAGAAGTAACAGAAAGAGCCGCGAAAACCCTCGCGGCTCTTTCTGTTACAAAAAATTTAAGGGATATCAACCGATCCCGAACAATGCCTCTTCCCCGGCACCGAACAGTCTCAACATATCAGCAGACCAGCAATAGAAAGGCTCTGCCCCTTCTGCTTGCTGAATCCGCTGGCAAAATAAAGGTAGCCAAGGCTGAAGTAATGTATGAAAAAAGTCTGCCTGACGCTGATGGTAGCTCTGGGCCAACTCAGAATTTCCACAGGACAACGCGTCAATTTTCTGACTTGTCAGATAGTAAAGAAACTCCAGTTCGGTCGCCATGAAATCAGGAGGCTCCCCGCCATTATCATGGTCCAGCCCTTCTCCCTCATAAGCCCGCAACGCACAGAGGCTGGTCTGTCCCATCAACTGGCCATCGTCTTCAAGATAGACCGAGCCATAAGGTGGAGCAGGAACACCACCATGCCGATTGACAAAAAGTGCCGTATAGCCAACTTCAAGAGCTTCCAGTGGGGGAAGCGGAGGGGACTTCTCTGCCGACAAAAGCTCTTCAACCACCGGAATCTCCGCGCCAAGAAAATCGGGCAGATCCCGATCGGGATAACTGAAGACTCTGAAAAAAAAGTGGTAAAGTTTTTGCCTTTGATGATTATCGAACATGCTTACACCTCATCTTTCATGTCAGCCCCAGATCCTTCATGCGTCGCCAGAGAGTCGTTCGACTGATCCCAAGCTGTTTTGCGGCAGCACCTTTTTGCCAACGGCAACGCTCTAGAACCAGCAGCAATTCGTCACGTTCATCATCGGCTGTACCCGTATCAATATAATCCTGAGACGTCGACTCACCCTGGAGAATTGCAGGAAGAAAACGGCGTTCAATCCGTCCGGAAGTACTCGTAACATAAGCATGCTCAACGGCGTTTTCAAGTTCACGCACGTTACCGGGCCAGTCATATTCCATCATCAGGGCCATGGCCCGGCTGGAAACCTCCTGGATTCGCTCGCTGCGTGCATTGAATTTTTCGATAAACGCCTCAACCAAAAGAGGAATATCTTCTTTACGCTCACGCAGAGGCGGCAGATGTAGAGGGACAACGCAGAGTCGATAGTACAAATCTTCACGAAAATTCTCGCGGGCAACTTCCTGTCGCAAATCCTTATTGGTCGCAGCAATCACCCGTACATCTGTTTTGAGGGTTTTGACTCCACCGACCCGTTCAAACTCTCGCTCCTGCAAAACCCGGAGCAGTTTAGACTGCAAGGCAACCGACGTATCTCCAATCTCATCCAGAAAAAGAGTCCCGCCGTCAGCCAATTCAAAACGACCCGGCTTGTCTCGAATCGCACCGGTAAAAGCCCCTTTGTCGTGACCGAACAATTCACTTTCGAGCAAACTGTCAGTCAATGCGGCACAGTTGACCCGCACAAAAGGCTTCTTGCGCCGTTCTGAGCGATAGTGAATCGCCCGCGCCATGATCTCTTTACCGGTTCCACTTTCCCCCTCAATCAAAACCGTCGCATCAGTCGCTGCAATGTTATCTGCCCGCTCAAACAGCTCAACCATCTTTTTGCTTTTCGCGGTAAACTCGCTGAACGAAAAACTGTCACCAAGGCGTTGTTTCAGCGTTTCAATTTCAGATCGATCCCGGACAATCCCGATACACCCGCTGACCTGGCCTTCTGAATCACGCAAGAGATCTGACGAAATAAAGACCGGAACTCCTCCCCCGGCATGACTCGCGAGGGTGGCCCGACAATTCTGGATTGCCCGTTCATTCTCAAGAGTCCACCGCAAGGGACAATCGGTATCGCAGACGCTGGTTTGCAGGACATCGCGGCAACAGGCACCGAGAACCTCTTCCTCGGCATAGCCGGTCATCCGTTCCAGGCTGCGTGAAAAAGCCGTAATCCGCATCGAGGTATCTACCGTGTAGATGCCATCAGCAATCGAATTGACCAACGCTCTGGAACGCTCCATTTCAGCCTGAAGACTTGCCTGTTTGCGTTGTAACCGGGCTGACATTTCATGAATAACCGGTGCTTCCCGAAAGGATTCGAGTAAAGCGGCACAGCTGCCATCAGCATCAAGAAGGGGGGTCAGTTCAACCATTAATGGTGGGCCTGCCCTGCGCTCATCGTCCTTGAGGATTTGACGCCCCGCCCGCTTCTGAATAACTTCAGCAAGGGATCCACTGATTGTAAATCCGGTTGCGTCATCAGCATGACGACCCAGCAATCCCGCTTCATCTGCCTGCAACAGGCGGCAGGCCTGAGCATTAGCAGCCAACACTCGCCCTTGCAGATCAAGCAGCAAGGCCGCCTGCGGCAATTGTTCAAACAGCTTGCGGTCACCCAGGAAGGGAAGGCTCATCGCCAAAACCTTTTCTGAAATTAATATATATCGGATATGATATTTTACGGCTGGTTGCCGACCCGGTCAACCAGATAATTCTTTATGGTCACTATCCCCCAATCAAAGAGATCACAAAAAGCTGCGTCCCCCCCGCCAGGCTTGCCGCCAGTACTTTGTATCAAGCCTGGCGATGCGGACCTTCTTGCCCGTCCGTGGTGCGTGGATAAACCGCCCTCCACCAATATATAAACCCACGTGAGTTACCCTGCGTCCCCCTTCCGTTGCAAAAAACACCAGATCCCCCTTCTTAAGTTGAGCTCTTTTCACCCCGCGCCCCCGCGCAAACTGGGCCCGAGAATTTCGGGGCAGATTCAGACCATTTATTCGGTAACAAACCATGGTCAGGCCACTGCAATCGAATCCCCTGGCTGACTCACCGCCCCAGAGGTAAGGCACACCGATAAATTGACGCGCGGTCCTGACCAGCTCTGCGCGCAGGTCCCCCTGACCACTGCGCACGATCTGTGCGGCCATGTAACTTTCTGGGATAACGACAAAAAAACGGCCAATAACCCCTTGGCGCTTCAGCCTTTCAGCAGAAGACCGAGCGGCAGCGTAGTTGGCATGATTACCAAAACGAACCTTGAAAAGTCCTGAAGGGGCTCGAAAGTAATAGGCATCAAGACCTTTTCCATCGAGAACTCTTTCCAACCTGGCAGCATTCTGCACCTGGCTGAAGGCTCCAACCTGAATGCTGAAACCCATGTTTTCAAGTACAGATTTCTTGTCGTTTGAACCTGTATCGCTCCAGGGAGTTTCACTGATCAGGCCTGCAATCGGGTCTGTCTCTGAGGATTGAGAGGTTTCACCAGAGGAGGGTGGGGAGAGAGGAGCGCTGCAAGCACAGAACACGACAATCAATAACCCAGAGATTAATTGACGAATAGATTTTTTTTGTCTGCATCCCGTCATCGTCATTTAACCTCAAATTGTTGCAATACAAGTCTCTGCGCTGCCTGAAAACTGCTTAAAAAAACATCATTCTGCCGTTTACTTTCTGCACACTCCAGATTGTTTCAAGGGCAAAAAACCAGGTCTATCCTGTATTTTCAGCAGGTTGGCTGGCTGAAATACTTTTGGCACAGCTTATGCGATTCAGACCTGTGGCACCCGCCTTTACAACCTGCTCCCGGAGGAGTCCTTTGCAAATGCCATCTTCCCAAGCATCTCCTCATCATAAAAGGTTGCTCTCAACTCTGGTCGATGTTTGCAATGACCTTTCATCACAATACGAACAGAGTAAAATTTTCCATCAATTTCTGCAAATCATTGATTTTGGGATTTATACAATAGACAGCCGGTTCCAGATCACGACATGGAATCGCCATATGGAAAAAATCACCGGGCTGGATGCAACATCAGCCATGGGGCATAACCTGTTGGAACTCTTTCCGATATTTAACCAATCCGGCATTGCCGAAGCCCTGCTTCAAACCTTAAGTGCCGGGACAACCCGTAATTTTCAGCCCCCTGACGGACAAAAATCCATTCTGACCTGCCACATGACTCCTCTCAAAGAAAAAGAACAGATTGTTGGCGCTCTCGTCGTCGTAAAAAAAACCTCCAGAACCGCCAGTCAGATCGACCGAGCCAAGCAGGTTCTGATCAACCAGGGACTGAGCGAACCTGAAGCCCATCGGAAAATGCAACAACAAGCCATGAACCACCGAAAAAGTCTGGCAGAAATTGCCATGACAATCCTGCAAAGTGAAACTGGAAGCTGACAGAAATATGATTAAAACAGGCGGTGGACAAAAAATCTCTTCTGCCGTGCCCCGGCAAAAACAGTCATGACGATTCACCTAGCATAATTCGAATAATCTCTTTATCGGTTTCTCGCATGCCATCACGACCAAGTCGGCCAATATTGCCAATGGTGTTTTCAACCCCCTTGGTCACAATTCCATCACCACCATAAAACTGCTGGCCACGTTCAAACATCAGAAAACCCAAAATTCCGGCATCAACTGAAGCTGCAATCTTCGCCGCGCAAGAAGGCTTGGCCCCATCACAGATGATGCCGGAAACTGTCGCCAGAGCATTGACAAGGGTATGAGCAATCTCCTCGTATCCTCCTCCGTGCAGCCAGGCAATTCCGGCCCCGGCTCCGCAACCGGCACTGACCACTCCACAGTAAGCCGATAACCGTCCGATAGCTGTTTTCTGATGAATCGTCACAAGATTTGCCACCAGCAACGCCCGCAACAGGGTTGAATGATCAACGCCGAGTTCTTGCGCATAGGCAATGACCGGAACTGACGCTGTAATTCCCTGGTTTCCACTCCCTGAAATAATCATGACTGGCAACTCGCACCCCCCCATTCTGGCATCCGACCCGGCGGCAGCCAACGCTTTTGCCCGAACCTTGATATCCGTCCCCCAGGAATCGAGCAATACCGAACCGATATTGGCCCCCCAATTGTTCTTCAGACCTTCTGCGGCAATGGCCATATTGAAATCTATCTGCCGCTGTAACAGATCTTCCACATCACCAAGATCTACCGTTGCGGCAAAATCAAGGATATCCCGTACATTCAGGACTGAACGATCAGTGAGCTGGGTCCTTGCCATCTCGGCACAATCCGGGATGCGAAAGATCTCTTTGTCATCTTTTGTCATCAGAACAATATTTGTGTGAAAGTGTGAAATCTGAACGCAGGCCTTTGATTTGCCCGCAAAAACAGCAACAACCAGGTCAAAAAGCAAACCACTTTCCGTCTCTGAAACCCTGATCTCTTTCGTTTTTAGAAAATCTCCGATCTTCTGGCGTTCGGATTCACTAACCTCTGCAATGACCTCAAGAAGTTTGTCGGCATCTCCGGCAACGATTCCCGCCGCTACAGAGGCTTCAATTCCTTTCAGATGACCCGTGTTCGGGACAACAACACTTTTTACGTTCTTAATAATGTTGCGACTGACTTCGACCGATACACGCTCTGGTTGCTGACCCAAAAGATCTCGTGCCCGAGCTGCCGCATAGGCAATGGCAATCGGTTCGGTACAGCCCATCGCCGGAACCAGTTCTTCTTGCAGAATTTCCAGATAGGCCTGATAACGCATGTCGGTCGGTTGCATCGCTCTACTCCTGACAGATAAGTTTTAAAATCGGTCACCATCAAACCAGACAACCTGTCTCCAAAACAGATACAGACAAGCTAAAAACAAACCATAACAGATTTGTCGAGATCACTCTGGCCTGCGTAAAGCCCACCTCACCACCTCATTTCTGAATTCAGTGTAAACTAGGAGAAGCAGATCAACTTCACCAGAAAAGGAGATCTGAAATGTTTGGACTGGGAATAGGTTCTTTATGGCCAGTAGCCATCGGCTTGCTGGTCGTCGCTCTTGCGGCGTCGATCCGTATTCTGTTTGAATATGAACGCGGTGTGGTTTTTCGTTTGGGACGTTTTTCACGTGTCAAAGGGCCGGGATTGAGATTTATCATCCCGATCATCGACAAGCTGGTCAAGGTCAGCATGCGAACGATCGCCATGGACGTCCCCCCACAGGACGTCATCACCCGTGACAATGTTTCGGTCAAGGTCAACGCTGTCCTCTATTTTCGCGTTGTCCATCCCGACAAGGCTCTGATTGAAGTAGAAGAATTTCTTTATGCAACCAGCCAGCTGGCACAAACCTCGCTGCGCAGCATTCTTGGTCAGGTTGAACTTGATGAACTTTTGTCGCAGCGGGAAAAAATCAACAAGGAACTCCAGGAACTGCTTGATCGACAGACTGACCCCTGGGGGGTCAAGATCTCCAACGTCGAAATCAAACATGTCGATCTGCCGGTTGAAATGCAACGAGCCATGGCTCGCCAGGCCGAAGCCGAACGGGAAAGACGCGCCAAGATTATCCATGCTGAAGGGGAATATCAGGCCTCGGAAAATCTGGCCAAGGCCGCCAAACAGATAGCGACCGAAACCGGCGCTCTGCAATTACGCTTTTTGCAGACCCTGACTGAAATTGCCAGCGAGAAAAACTCGACAATCCTTTTCCCGCTGCCCATTGAGCTGCTCAAACCGTTTCTCGGGCCACTTGATCAACCAGCGATCCAACAGGATTCTGCCCCGGCCAAAAAAAATCAATCCTGAGGCAGCGCAACCCCGCAGGTCTGATCGCAAAACGGTGGTTCTTGCGTTTTGCCACAACTGCACAGGTAAACCTTGCGCCGTTCTTCGATTTCAAAACGGATGGGACGTTCCTGGCCCGAGTGGTGGCCATCGCAAAAAGGGAGAGTATTTGACCCGCCACAGGTACAACGATAATAGGTGCCCGGCTCAAGGGTTATGGCAATGGGCATACCGGCATCGGTATTATTCCTGCTCATGAGATATCCTTCTTGACGAGGTTGTTAACTGGTACGACAAGTATAGCATTTTATTCTGGCGTACCCGCCAACAACGGGGCCTCTCCCACAGAAGTGCTTTTCAGGCTATAATTAGCAGAGTCAGACCTTACCTCAATCTTCAAGGAGAAATAATATGACCGAAGCCAGTTGCCAAAACCCCGAAGAACACTGTGACCTCCATGCCTGTCAACTGACCAGTAAAGAACGAAACCCCGAGATTGACAAAATATTTGAAAACCCTCGTTTCGCCTGT
The DNA here is from genome assembly GCA_024276935.1 of Deltaproteobacteria bacterium. GTDB lineage: Bacteria > Desulfobacterota > Desulfuromonadia > Desulfuromonadales > Geopsychrobacteraceae > Geopsychrobacter. The sequence goes on along the minus strand of JAJRWH010000051.1, from coordinate 13,289 downwards.
ACCAACTGCGGGGTCAAGGTCCACGATGCCGCCAACGTCTGTATGCCAAAAGAGATCTGACACCACAACCAAAGAGCACCAGACCGACTTGCGCGTTGGTCTGGTGCTCTCCCAATCACGGGTTCTTCTCCCGGAACCAAATCAAATATCTTTGGTCTCCGCAGAAAAACACTCATCCAGTGCATACTCGGCGTGCAAAGCGGTCGTATTGAACAGGGGCATATCAGCCTGTTCCGGCCTCACCAGAAGGGGAATCTCGGTACACCCCAGAACAACTCCCTCAGCTCCCCTGACACTTAATTTTTTCATGATTTCCAGATAGATTTCTCGCGATTCGTCCCGAAAAATACCCTGACAGAGTTCGGCAAAAATTATCTGATGAATCCGTTCACGATCCGAACGCTCGGGGATCAGGGCCTCAACCCCGAACTTTTCCTGCAACCGCACTCGATAAAAATCGTCTTCCATCGTATAGATGGCTCCCAGCAGGCCAACTTTTTTCAAACCCTGCGCAACAATTTTCTTTCCTGCCGCATCGGCAATATGTAACAACGGCACATTGATTTGGGATTCAATCTGCGGCGCAACCTTGTGCATCAGGTTGGTACAAAGCAACAGCATATCGGCCCCGGCGCCCTGCAGCCCTTGTGCTGCCAGGCCAAGAAGATCTGCGGCCTTTTGCCACTGACCTGCAACCTGACATTGTTCGATCTCGGCAAAATCAACGCTATGCAGAAGAATCTTTGCCGAGTGCAGACCTCCCAGACGTTCTCGAACGCCCCGATTAAGCAGCTGGTAGTAAAGAAGCGTCGATTCCCAACTCATCCCGCCCAGCAATCCGATAGTTTTCATCTATTCGCCTCCATTTGATGATCTGACCAACAGTCTATTCAACGCCCTGTTTGCAAAACAGATACAGTTTTGCTAAAAACAAGGCATAACAGATACACTATGGGAGCCCTCTTGAATCATCCCGATTTCAGATATCGTCAGATAGAGAAACAGATCACAGCCCTGATCAGCGCCGGAGCGATTCGCCCTGGCGACAAACTCCCTTCGTTGCGCCGCCTGAGCCGCCAGTTGGCAGTCAGTATATCAACGGTGAGCCAGGCCTATCTTGAGCTGGAAAAAAAGGGGGTAATCAGCTCACGAGAACGTTCCGGTTTTTTTCTGGCACCAAAAGCTCTGCAACGACCGGCCCCCGCCAGCCGCCCCCGCCCCGCGCTGGTTCCAACGATCGGAACCCGCAGTGGCCTGATTCAACAGGTCCTGGACGCATTGGGCAACAAGAAATTACTCCCTTTTGGCGTAGTCTGCCCCGCCGAAGAGCTTCTGCCTGCCAAGACTCTGGCTCGGCTCCTTAACAGTTGTCTGCGCAGTCATCCGACCCGTTCTCTTGATTATGCACCGGTTGCAGGAGATCAGGAACTCCGCCGTCAAATCGCACTTCGCGCCCTTGATGCTGGAATCAGCGTAACCCCGGAAGAAATATTGATTACCACCGGTGCCATGGAGGGATTATCCATCGCGTTACGTGCTCTGACCAAGCCGGGCGACAATGTTTTGATTCAGTCTCCAAGTTATTTCTGCCTTCTACAACTACTTGAAAACTGTGGTCTGCGTGCTATTGAAATCCCCTCGACAACAAATGGAATAGACCCACAGGATATTGAACGTGCCATCGACCGCTTTGAAATTCGTACCGCAATTCTGACGCCGAACTTCAATAATCCTGACGGCAGCTTCACCCCGGATACAACCAAAAAAGAAATTGTTCGTCTTTTGGCAGAGCGTCAAATTCCTCTGGTTGAGGATGACGTTTATGGCGATCTGTACTTTACCGAACAACGACCGGCAACCTGCAAAAGTTTCGACCAGAACGGTCAGGTCATCTATTGTTCATCCTTTTCCAAGACCATTGCTCCAGGCTATCGCGTGGGCTGGATGATCCCGGGGCAGCACTTTGCAAAAACTCTTGATCTGAAAACAACCACCAATCTCTGTACAGCAACCCCCAATCAGATGGCAATCGCTGCTTTTTTACTCGAGGGCTATTATGAACGCCACCTGCGCCGCCTGCGCAGTGCGGTTCGCAACCAGATGGAAACCCTGCTGCCCAGCCTGCACCGGCATTTCCCGCCAGAAACTGGTGCCAGCTTTCCAGATGGAGGAGCCTCCGTCTGGGTCGAACTGCCCATGGAAATTGATGCGGTTGATTATTTTCACAAAGCGCGCAGAGCTGGAATCGGCCTGGCCCCGGGACCGATCTTTTCAACCCAGGACAAATACAACAACTTTATTCGCCTGAGTTGTACCGGAATCTGGAATGACGAAATGGAAAACGGGATTCACAAACTGGGACAACTGATTCGTACGCTATGAATCGGCCAGTAACAACTCGCCCCTCCGACTGTAGCCATACCAAAATGTCCCCAGAATATTTGCAAATCTTTGAAAAACAGAAGAAATTACTTGATCCCTGTCGCCAGTCGCGGTAATACTTGCGCCCTTCGGATTGGCGAAAGTTTCAGGACGGTCCTCGCGTTTTTGCCCTCCACCATTGCTCAAAATACCTTCTAGATTACACTTCCAGAGTATTTCAGCCTTTTCCTAGGAGACTGTCGAACTATGTGAGCCGAAGCGAAAATTCGAAAGTTTGAGAGCAGATTTTGGTTGATTTGAGAGTAATAGCCATAGCTATTGGTCGAAAATGAGCTAAAATATGGGCCAAACAGTCGGATTTGCAGCCGGATCATGGATAGTCCGACAGCCTCCTGGTTCAAGAAAGTAAAGACATGACAGATTCTCAACTGCCCGGTTTTGATCAACTCAACCTGGCTCCTGCCGTTTTAAAAGTCATTAAAGAGGTCGGCTATGAAGCCCCCTCGGCGATCCAGGCCCAGAGTATTCCGCCCTTGCTGGAAGGGCGCGATCTGCTGGGTCAGGCCCAGACCGGCACCGGAAAAACCGCTGCGTTTGCCCTGCCGCTTCTCAGTCGGCTGGAACTGAAAAAACGGGCTCCACAAATTCTGATTTTGACCCCGACCCGCGAGCTGGCGCTCCAGGTTTCAGAAGCGGTTCAAACCTACGCCCGCCACCTGAAGGGATTCAGCGTTCTGCCCATCTACGGTGGTCAGAGCATGAGCCAGCAATTGCGTCAGTTGCAGCGCGGCGTTCACGTCGTTGTCGGGACCCCCGGACGAATTCAGGACCATTTACGCCGCGGCACATTGAAGCTGGATAAAATCCGTACCGTGGTCGTCGATGAAGCGGACGAAATGCTCAAAATGGGCTTTATCGATGAGGTTGAACAGATCCTCGGCCATGCCCCAAGCGAGCGGCAAACCGCACTTTTCTCGGCAACCATGCCCCACGAAGTCATCGGCGTTGCCAGGCGTAATCTGAAAGATCCGATTGAGATCCGCATTAAAGCCAAAACCCGCACCGCTGAAACCATCGATCAGTATGTCTGGCAGGTCAAGGGAATGCACAAACTGGATGCCCTGACCCGGATTCTCGAAGTCGAAGAGATCGAGGCCATGATTATTTTTGTCCGCACCAAGGTCGCAACCCTGGAGCTGGGTGAAAAACTTGAGGCTCGGGGATTTTCCTGTGCCCCGCTCAATGGTGACATGACACAGGTCGCGCGGGAAAAGACTGTCGAACGTTTCCGGGCCGGCAAGCTCGACATCGTTGTTGCCACCGATGTCGCTGCCCGTGGACTTGACGTTCAGCGAATCAGCCATGTCGTCAACTACGACATTCCCAACGATATTGAAGCCTATATTCACCGTATTGGCCGTACCGGACGGGCCGGACGTACCGGCAAAGCCATTCTGTTTGCCGCCCCGCGCGAACGCCGCATGATTTCAGCGATCGAACGTGCCACCCGCCAAACCATCAAACCGATGGGTCTGCCAAGCCGTAAACAGGTTACAGACCGCCGCGTCAGCCTGTTCAAGGATCAGGTTACCGAAGCGATGGAAGCTCAAGAACTTGATTTTTTTGAGGATTTGATCGACGGATATCAGAACGATACGGATATCAGCTTTCGGCGCATTGCCGCAACCCTGGCTTATTTACTGCAAAAAGACCGTCCCCTCCAGCCCGCTGAACGTGAAGAACCGCAGCCTGCGCAAAGGGACAACCGTGGCGGCAACCACCAACGGGCAGGTGATCAGCCTCGCCAGCAGTATCGTGTCGAGGTCGGGCGCAGCCACCGCGTTGAACCGGGCAATCTGGTTGGTGCCATCAGTAATGAGGGCGGAATCCCCTCCAGCATGATTGGCAAGATTACCATCATGCACGATTTCAGTCTGATTGATCTGCCCAGAGACATGCCTGAAGGGGTTCTTGGCAAGCTGGCCAAAGCGCAGGTTTGTGGTCAACAACTGGATATCAAAGTGGATCGTGGTCGTAAACCGGCACCAAAAAGAAGGTCTTTTGGCAAACCGGCGGGAGGATTCAAAAGACCGGTAAAACGCAGAAGGTAATCCTGCGCAGGAGCCGCTTCACGTCAGATCATCAGCCCGGCAATCGACATGACCAAGGATCGCCACCAGGTCACCGGTGGCGAAAACAAAACCTGCTGCGGGATTGGGGACAAACTCTCCCGCACGCAAAACCCCCACAATGGATGCCCCGGTTGTACGGCGGGTATCAAGTTCACGCAGGCTCTTCCCGACCATCAGGTTCTCATCCCCCAGACGTTCCCAATACAGATCGAGAAGTTCACGAGCATTTTTGAGCAGGTACAGCTCCTGGCTTTCCGGACTCATTCCATGAGTCGGATGATAATGATCACGACGCAGGGCATCTGCGTACCGCTGAATAACCGGAACCGGCAGTTTCAGATGTAAAAGTGCCTGCCGGGCAATTTCGAGCCCGGCTTCAAGTTCGGGTAAAATCACCATATGGACACCATCGGCATACAGCGCCTTCATCTGCTCATCGCCTTCGGCACGAACAACGATATCCAACGCCGGATAATTGCTGTGGACATAACGAACAATCGCTGTTGCTGAGGTAATATTTGGCAAGGTCACCAGCAGTTGCTGGGCACTCCCCGGGTTGGCCGCCGCCAAGACCTGCTCCTGGCTGGCATCACCAAAAATCGTGGGAAACCCTCGCTGTTTACATTCTTCGAGACAATTGTGATTTATTTCAACAATCACAAAGGGAACCTCAAGCTGACTGAGCAGGCGGGCAACATGCTGACCCACCCGTCCACCACCGGCAATCACGATGTGCTCCGTCAATCCGGCCTGGGGAAGATTGAACATCGCCGGAGATTCCTGAGGCAAATAGCGCTGTCGCAAACGATAGAAGGGGGCCGTCAATCCTGAAACCAGTGGGGTCAGCAACATGCTGATAATGGTTGCGGCCAACACAGAGGCATGTTGCTCACGACTCAGAAACCCACCGGCGAAACCAACCTGAACCAGAACAAAAGAGAACTCGCCAATCTGGAACATGCCCAGACCAACAGCCAGTGGAACGATATTGCCATAACCAAAACACCGGGTACTGCCCGCCAGAATCAATCCCTTGCCCAGCCCGATCAGGACAACCAGTTGCAAAACTCCGAACCAGTGGTCAAACAAAAAGCGTGGATCAAGCAACATGCCGACCGACGTAAAGAAAAGCAAACTGAACAGGTCACGCAGCGGAATAATATCGCTGAGTGCCTGATGACCATACTCTGACTCGCTCAAAACCATCCCGGCAACGAAGGCACCGAGGGCGAAAGAAAGCCCCAGCTGATAGGTGGCATAACCGATCCCCAGTCCAATCGCGGTGATGGTCAGAACAAAGAGTTCGCGGGAATTCCAACGCGCAATATGGGCCAGCAACCAGGGGAGCAAGCGCACCCCGAGAATCAGCATCACAGCAAGAAAGCCCACCGACTTCAAAAGGGCCACCCCAAGAACCGGCAATCCGGCTGCCGGGTCCGAAACCTGTGGCAACAGGATCATCAACGGCACAACCGCCAGATCCTGAACGATCAGAAGACCAATCATCACCCGGCTGGAAAGGGTCCCCATCATACCCTGACTCATCAGGGTCTTCAGGATCACCATCGTACTGGACAAGGACGCCACTCCCCCCAGCCATAAAGCGGCAACGTCCCCCCAACCCAGATATCGTCCCACCAGATAGCCATAACCGATGGTCAGCAGGATCTGGAATGGCCCCCCGACCAGAGCAATAAATTTGACCGGGCGCAATTCCTTGAGGGAAAACTCAAGCCCCAGGGCAAACAGCAACAGAGCAACGCCGATTTCAGCCAGCTTTTCGATATTATGCGCACTTGAAGCAGTAATTCCGCCCGCCAGGGGTCCAATCAGAACACCTGCCAGAATATAGCCCAGCACCAGCGGCTGACGCAGGCGATGAGCCAGCAAACCACCAACCAGAGCGGCAAGAACAATGATGACAATATCGGCAGCAATTCCCATAGCTGTCTGCTTTCACGATCCGGATCCATGAGGTCGTTGACCACAGGATATCACATGGCTGAAAAGAGGGGCCAATGCTTACTGCATGTTTCTCATCCTGTTGTCATCTCACAAAAGAGGCAATAATATTTGTAATAATTAATTTATTGATGTCAATAAATAATTACAAACACTTACCCTCCTCCCTCTATTAACTGTCTGGAATTTAGAACTTTTTTATTTGATTCATGGGCCGTGACTGGGGTATACAGACCATTCGGAGCTAACTCTGCCCTGTCATTGGAGGGGGCACCGGGTTCCTTAGTAGTTATGAACAAGTCTGTTTTTAACAGTCGGCAATACCGACCGAAGAAGTCTTTCGGGGCCCTATCCCGCGTACGCAGAACCTGCAACTATTTTATTCCCGGCTGGATTCAGCAACACCTTCACCGAATTGGTAACAGACTGGCTCTGCTGGTCGTTGGCCTGATTGCTCTTTTGACCCTCGGCACGGCCTTTCTGGTCATCGGGATCATGGATGATGTGCTGTTGCGCTCAATGGTCAAACGCGGCGCCGCCAGCGTTTATGCTATTGCCGGATCTGCCGGTTACAGCATTCTGGCCGATGATCGCCTGGCACTCGACAACCTGACAGCTCAGGAACAACGCGCCCAGGACGATCTGGTTTATGTGGCCATCATTGACCACTCTCGCAAAATTCTTGCCCACAGTCAGCTGGATCTGGCCGACAGCATTCTGCCGCAACTTACCGGTGAGTTGATAGAAAATGACGGGCCTCTAAGGGTCAGTCAGGTCGTGCGCTACGGACACCGCGTCTACGAGTTCAGCCTGCCCATCAACTTTGCCGGGCATCTCGTCGGTGAGGTCGTCACCGGCCTCGATCCATTATCACTGATCAGTGCCCGTTCCGCCGCCAGATGGCGTATTCTCTTTATTGCCAGCCTGGCAATTTTCAGCGGAATTATTGGAACGCTTGTCCTGGCACGACGTTTTACCTATCCCCTAACTCAGCTTTCACAGGGGGTTGAACGCCTTAAAGCAGGAACCGGAAAAGTCCGTGTTCCGGTTCTGGCCAATGACGAACTGGGCGAGCTCACCCAAAACTTCAATAAAATGGCCGCTGAAATTGCCACTCAACGTCAAAGTCTGATCGAATATTCGACCAATCTGGAAAAATCCTATCACGATATTGTTCGTATTCTGGCCGGGGCCCTGGATGCTCGCGATAACTACACCTACGGCCATTCAGCACGTGTTGCAAGTCTGGCGGTCATGCTTGGTAAACAACTGGGACAGAATGAACAACAACTCAAAGACCTGGAAATGTCCTGCCTGTTGCATGATATCGGAAAAATCCGTGTTCCGGATTGTATTCTGAATAAACAGGCTCCGCTGGATGAAAAAGAGAACTCCAGAATCAGAGAGCACCCACGCCACGGAGCCGAGATTCTCACTCTTGCCGACTCGCTTCATCGTTATATCCCGACCGTCAAGCATCATCATGAGTGGTATAACGGCCAGGGATACCCGGCCAGTTTACAGGGAGAACAAATCCCCTTGACGGCCCAGATTGTTGCAATTGCCGACGCCTACGATGCGATGACAACCTCGCGTCCCTACCGCCAGGGGCTCCCCCCCGATGCTGCGATCAGTGAGATCCAACGTTACCGGGGCACCCAGTTTTCTCCCTGGCTGACAGATCTTTTTATCAAGGCGTTGCAAGGAGAACAGAATATCCCCCAAGAGGAATCTGGATTTTAAATGAAAAAGCGACTCTTACTCTCTCTCATATTTACGGCAGGACTTGGCGGGTGTACTCCGGCGATCCTGACCTCCTGGTTGAAGCCTCTCCAACCTGGGCCCCCGGTTCTGAAGCTGAGCCCTGACAGACATAAAACAGAGGAGCAAATCAGCCGGGTCCAGAAGAAAAAAGAGAACCAGACCGCGCCAAAAAAACAATTTCCCCCCTTGTATACGCAAACACTTGAGAGCCTGCTCTTTTTGGCAGACCAGCAGTTTCAGCAGCAAAACTATTTTGCAGCAGGAAAGCTCTACCGCCAGATCCATCTCAAATTACGCCAATCCAAAATCACCGTCTCCAACATCAATATTTCTCTGGCTGAACTCGACCGGCAACTTGAATCCTGTGCCAATCAGCTGCTGACCCAGGGACTTCTGGCCTATCGTCGCGGCAACCTGGAAGAGGCCCTTGAAATCTGGCATAAAATCAACATCTTCAACCCTCAGCATACCGCCTCGCAGCGTGCTATCCAGACAACCCGCCTGCAACTGAAAAATCTTGAGAAACTGCCTGCAACCTAAAAAAGCCGAACACATCCTGTGTTCGGCTTCAAAAGGTAACTGATCATACGGAAAAAGCTTCTGCGAGTAGTGTCCATCCGGAAACTCTTAGATGGGACACAGGCAGTTTCTGATTTGGAAACCAGCAATTTTTTGCAAGGTCAAGGAAATCAAGTATTTGAGCGGAGGCGTAGTACTTTACGCCGCACAATCAAATGCGCAGATTGACGCCGAGATTGTGAAAAAGGGCGGTTTCCGGACAGAAACGAGCTATTCAGCCACAGCGCAGAACCTTGGCACCATCCGCAAAAAGCACTTTGATTTTGCGCGTTCCGGCAGATTCCTGCACCTGACCAAGACCAAACGTCGGATGATTGATCAAGGCCCGCAATTTATATGACGTCTCCATCGAATAGGCAATGGCGGCTTTCTCATCAAAAGAAGGCTGCAATTCCTGCCATTGCTGCTGCTCGACTGCCTTCGGATCAACCCGGGGACGCCGTGTTGCAGGCTTACGGGCAGAGGGTGCTTTTTTGACCGCAGGTTTACGGTATTTGTGCTCACTGTTGCAGGTATTGCACTGCACCTTGACCGGAACATCCTCAACCATGGCAACAATTGTGTGGTTGGTCATCTCACGGCATTTACTACATTTGGCCTCGATATAATCTCCAGCCGACAACGGGGTACTACTCATCTGTGGAACTCCCTTTTTTGGTCAATAGTCAAGATCCAACCTGAAAAAGCCGGGAAAAACGGACTTTAGGGTCTGCTTGACAGGGGCAGAAAAAGAAACCCGACCTCACCTCATACCAGGGCCGCACTGCAGTAGGTTGCACGCGTAAAGGAGAAGGTGACAGCCGGATTGTTCTCTATATACTAACTGCTGAGCGCCAGAAAAGATAGCGCCAAAGGATTAAAAATGGGCTACCCGCCCAGTAAACCCTCAATCAGTCGCCGATTTCAAGCGTAATTCTGCCCTGTTTTCACCATCAAAATGAGAGTTTGAAACCACCCCGTTTTTTATCCACTTTGCGAAACGACCCGACAGATCGCCCGGGTCAGGCATGACAGATCCTGATCATTCATAACATAAGGAGGCATCACATAGACCAGCTTGCCAAAGGGACGAACCCAGACACCCTGCGCAACAAATTGCGCCTGAATTTGAGCCATTTCGACCGGTTCACGCATTTCAACCACCCCGATTGCACCCAGCACCCGAACATCGGCCACCTGCGGCAACTCACGACAGGGGGCAAGTCCCTCGGTCAGGCCGCGCTCAAGGCGGATCACATGAGCCTGCCAATCAGTTTCAAATAAAAGATCGATACTGGCGCAGGCCACCGCACAAGCCAGAGGATTACCCATAAAGGTCGGTCCGTGCATAAACACTCCCGGCTCACCGCTCGAAAGTCCCTCGGCAACCCGCGTGGTTGCCAGAGTTGCGGCCAGGGTCATGGTGCCGCCGGTCAATGCCTTGCCGAGACAGAGAATATCGGGGGTAATTCCGGCATGTTCGCAGGCAAACAATTTGCCGCTACGACCAAAACCGGTGGCAATCTCATCGGCGATCAATAACAGATCGTAGCGCTCACAAAGGCTGCGCACTTCACGTAAATACTGCGGATGATAAAAACGCATCCCCCCCGCACCCTGAACAATCGGTTCAAGAATAATCGCCGCCAACTGCGAATGGTGTTCTTCTACCAACCTTTGCAGGCCTGCAACATCCTGCGGGTTCCATTCAGCGTCAAAACGACACTGTGGAGCGTCAGCAAACAGGTGTTGAGGCAAGATGTCGGACCAGATCCGGTGCATGCCAGTCGCAGGATCACAAACCGACATGGCGCCGAAGGTATCGCCATGGTAGCCGTTACGAAGGGTCAACAGCCGACGTTTTTCGGGGCGACCCGTGCTGTAGCAAAACTGAATCGCCATCTTCATCGCCACCTCGACCGCTACCGAGCCGGAATCGCTGAAAAAAACATGTTGCAGCGGCTCAGGGGTCAGGGCCACCAGACGTCGTCCCAATTCGACCGCTGACGGGTGCGTCAAACCGCCGAACATCACATGCGACATCTTTTCGCTTTGCTCTTTGAGCGCCGCATTGAGGCGGGGATGATTGTAGCCATGGATCGCTGACCACCAGCTGGACATGCCATCAATCAACTCACGACCATCTTCCAGCTTGAGTCGAACGCCACAGGCACTGACCACCGGAAAAACCGGCAGAGGGTCTGTCATTGAGGTATAGGGATGCCAGAGATGCTGACGGTCAAACGTCAGCCAGTCACGATGATCAGATGGCATGATTAAACTCCAGATGTTCATTTAAACTGCGGATAAAAGTGCCCTCGGGCCTGGATTGTCATCGCATCAGCAGGATCAGAATGAGCAAGAGTCACCGCAGCCACAATCACTGGAGGACCCATGTCTTCCGGGAAGAAAGTTTCTCCCGATCAGAACCAGTAACAGAATAGCCGAAACCAACGCAAAAGGAGAAGATGTTGCGCTCTCTGCCTGCTTCACCCACTGGGTGATATCAATCCCGGTCATGGCATACAGACGATTCAGTAAATAACCGAAGAAGAGCGAACAGACCGAGATCGCGATCAGATAGATCAGAGTTGCAGCCCGCCCGAAATAACGATAGACAACCGTCAGGGTCGCCGCATTGGTCGCTGGACCTGCAAGCAGAAAAACCAGGGCCGCTCCTGGAGAAAGACCTTTAAGAACCAGAGCCGCAGCAATCGGGGTTGAGGCACTGGCACAAATATAAAGTGGAATACCAACCACCAGCATAATCAGTAAAGAGATAAATTCACTACTCAGGTATTGGACAAAAAAATCATCAGGAACCAGATAAGAGATCACCCCCGCCGCCACAATACCGATCAACAACCACTTGCCGATATCACCAAGCAGATCGCCAAAAGCATAACGGAGTCCGGCACCCAGTCGTTTCAACAACCCAGGCTTGACCTCTGGTGCAGGCTTGTCACTTGCACAGGAATTGCCACAACCACAACTCTGTTCTTTGGTTTCTGAGGCCGCTGGCGGCTCTTCGGGAAGCAGGTTAATCAACAGACCGGTCACCGTTGCGGTTAAAAAGGCTGCAACCGGGCGCACCAGGGTCATAATCGGATCGAGCAACGCCCAGGTAATAGCAATTGAATCAACCCCGGTTTCCGGGACAGACACCAGAAAAGATGCCGCCGCCCCCTTGCTTGCACCCTGCTTGCGTAAACCGATGGCCGCCGGAATTACCCCACAGGAACACAAGGGCAATGGCACGCCAAAAAGAGACGCCTTAAAGACCGAACCGGCACTCTTTTTTCCCAGGTGCCTGACAACCGCCTCTTCGGGAACCAATGCTTTAAGCAACCCCGCAGCAAAGAAACCAAACAACACATAAGGGGCTGATTCAAGAAGTATTTCCCAGCATTCTGCCAGAATTCCTATAACGATTTCTATCATTTATCCTGATCCTTCAACACTCTGTTTCGTGGCACAGGCTGACCTCAACCAGGGTCTGCACATGGCTGTCGTCCAGAGTGTAGTAAACAATCTTGCCTGCCTTGCGAAAGCGCACAATGCCACGAGCCCGCAACAGCCGCAACTGGTGTGAAATTGCCGAAGAAGTCATCTCAAGCAGGGCGGCAAGATCACAGACACAAAGTTCGGTAACCGCTAATGCCTGCAATATTTTCATTCGGGTCGGATCCCCCAGCAACTTGAAGGTTTCGGCCACCTCGACCAAAACGGCTTCATCCGGCATCTGTGCTCTGGCCTGGGCAATTCGCTGTTCGTTGATTACCGTGACTTGACAACTGTCCTGCATCATGAGATACCTTCACTTGAATGAATGCTCATATGTTTAACTAAACGTAGCCGGATCATCTGACCCCTGTCAAGAGCAAGGGTCAAAGAAAATCAAAATCTGGCAGGGGGATAATACAATGATGAGAAACTGGAATGACGGCTGGCTGTGCGGCCCTGGCAACTATTTTTTTCACGGCCCTTTTGGCATGCTGATCAATCTGGCTTTCTGGATCGGCTTGATTCTGCTGGCGATCTGGGCCTTCAGGGTATTTTCTTCGCGTGACAGAACCTCCGCCCACAAATCAACGGCACTCGAAATCCTCAAGACTCGTTATGCGGCGGGTGAAATCGATGACGAAGAATTTGAGCGAACGAAACGGGAGCTGAACAAACCTTGAGTTCCTCCTGCTCAAGCTCTTCAAACCGTCAACACTTGCCACAATCATGCGGTATCTCGCTCAGCGGCACGCCATTGCCGGTAGGCCCTGATTGTCACCAGAATGAGGATGACCAGCGACGGCAGAAGCAGAAAATCCAGGTAAGGGGTCACAAAGCTCAGGCCCGCCAACCCCAACCCGATCACCAGCAGCGGCGTGAAACAACAAAGAGCAACCAGACCGGTACCGACCAGGGCCGCGATAAAGCGTTTGCGAAATCGGGCGCGTGAAACCATCATTGCGACTCCAGCTGAATGGGCGGACAGGG
>JAJRWH010000050.1 GCA_024276935.1 Deltaproteobacteria bacterium | reverse complement strand
TTCGGTAATCCGGCCACGCTTGATCTGATAACTGGAGTGATTGATTGCGAGCGTTTCCATTTATCCCCGTTCCTCCATCAAGGCACTGATTGTCTCTTTGAGATCAATTTTTGCCATACAGCTGCGGCTGCAACGGCCACAACCGGTACAGAAAACCCTTTTGTAGCGCACCATCGGGTAGCGGAATTTACGATTGAAACGATGCCGTTTGCGGTCGGCGCGGGTTTCGCGAAAGCTTTCTCCCCCGGCGATCTTGGCAAAATATTCATGCTGGCAGGAATCCCAGACCCCGACCCTGCGCCCCTTGGTCAGGTCGAGTTCCGGCTCATCCATAACAGCGAAGCAGTAACAGGTCGGGCAGACGTTGGTGCAGTTACCGCAGGACAGGCATTTTTCGCCGATTTTCGTCCAGACATCACTTTCGAAGGTCTCATCGAAAAGCCGCGGAATATCCTGATAACGAATCGGCACTTCACTTTTGAAAATCGCTTTCTTGGCCTGACGCAGGGCCGCAAGCTCCTCTTGCGCGGCGGCTGACGCCGGAGCGAACAGGCCCGACTCTTCGACAATCAGCTCTCCCTGGTGGGTGTTGATATCTACCGCATAGCAGTCACTCAGTTCTGAAAAGAACAGATCATATCCCCCTTTGGGCAGGTGATTGCGCAGCATCGCGCAGTTGGCGTAACTGTCGCAGTAATCGTTACACTCCAGGCCGATCAGGGTGATGTGGTTTTTGCGCAGCATGTAGTTGAGATCTTTGGGTCGATCCGAAAAAACCACGTTGAGGCACTGGATTCCCGCCAGGTCGCAGGTGTGGACGCCGAACAGCACCAGTTCTTCAACTTCGACCACCGCCTGCATCTCCTGCCCCTTGCCCAGATCATATTTCAGCAGGGTTTCGTGCTGCGGCATGAAGTATTTTTTCGGAGGCAGAATCGTCGGAATATAATCAAGTGCCAGATCATCAAATGAACTGATCTCGGCAAATTTGAATTGACCATGTCCTAAAGAAACCGGGCCGACCACCTTCTGGCTGGCGGCCAGAAAGCTGATGAGATCAGCCAGTTTTGATTTTTCGATCACAACCTGAGTCACGAATGAAATCCTTTCCAACCTCTAAAAGGCAGACTGCGATATCAACAATCTCAAACTAAACAAAGTGTTTCAGAAGATTACAAGACATTCATTGCAAGTCAACAATCATCCGAACAATTTCAGGAAAAAACCATATTTATCCCAACGCAGAGTTTATCCCAACAAAGAGGTTAAAAAACGGGTAATTTCCTAAAACCCTCCCCCTTGACAAACATAAGTGATCACCTATACCTTGAAGTAAGTAATCAATTACTATCTTTTATCGGAGAATCTCTATGAGCGCTCAAAACAAACATCTTCCTGCGGAGGAACGCCGTGCGGTCACTGTTGAAGCGGTCGTTGACTTGGCCGCAGAACAAAATCCTAACGACATCACAACCTCAGCGATTGCTAAACGCATGGGCCTGACTCAAGGGGCTCTGTTTCGCCATTTTCCCAGTAAAGACGCAATTATTCAGGCAGTTATGGAATGGGTTGCCGAACGTCTGATGTCACGGGTGGATAAAGCGGCTCAGGCGTCCTCTTCACCTCTGATCGCGCTTGAAGCCGTCTTTATGGCCCACGTTGAGTTTGTGATCGAGAGACCGGGGGTTCCACGCATGCTGTTTGGTGAATTGCAACGGGCCGAAGAAACGGCATCCAAACGCATGGTGCAAACTCTCATCCACCGCTATGGAGAACGATTGCATCAACTGATCGTGAAGGGGATAGTGGACAAGGAACTGGACCCCCAACTCGACCCAGAAGCTGCTGCGAGTCTGTTTATTGGAACAATTCAGGGGCTGGTGATGCAATCGATGCTGGCTGGAGATGTTAAACAAATTCGGCAGGACGCTCCCAAAGTATTCGCGATCTACCGTCGTGGAATCATCAACAGAGTATAAGACGTTTTGGTCAGAAAATACGGAGACCCTGTCTCTTTTAAACAGAATTCGGGATAAATTTTGAATCCATCTGCTGTTATTTCTGAAAAAAGGTTGCTGCTTTTTGCTGACGACTGTGAAGCCGATTCGGTTTTGGCCGAAAACCTGCGTACTGGCGGGTTTCAGGTCCAACTGCAAGGCCTTCATCAACTTCAGGCAGAACCGTTGAACCGGTTCCAGCCCGATCTGGTTCTCATTGATCTGGGCACCCCGTCTCTTGAATACTTAACCAGTTGCAAAGCAATCCGCAGTGATTATCAGGTACCGATCCTGATGTTGGCTGACCAGGCCAACGAAATGTTCCAGGTTCTGGGGCTGGAGCTGGGTGCCGATGACTTTGTAACCAAACCGCTGCCCACCACATTGCTCCTGGCCAAAATTCGTGCCCTGCTGCGACGCGAAGAAGAATCCCGGCATCCCCGGAAAAAGGTCATCCAGCTAGGAGAGTTGATCATTGATGCCAGTCGTCGGGAAGTCTGGTGTTGTGGCACTAATGTCCAACTGACGGCTCGTGAGTTCGACCTGCTCTGGTGTCTGGCAGAAAATGCACGGACTATTCTCAGTCGCGATAAAATTCATCAGATTCTTTTTAACGCTGAATACAACGGATTCGATCGCTCTATCGACATCTATATTTCGCGGATCCGGCAAAAAATTGGTGATGACCCTCTCAATCCACGCTATCTGAAAACAATCCGTGGGGCAGGGTACCTGCTGGTTGACAACAACTGTGCATAACAGAGAAATAATCATGAAACTGCTAACTTATCTCAAGATATTGAGTCTTTTCAGCCTGTTCTTTCTTCTTTTCCCAACCAATCAAAGCCTGGCCTTTTCTCTTGATGAGTCTGTAAAACTGGCCCTGCGCAACAATCCAGACCTGCACAAGCAGCAGATGGATGTCGATTTTTCCTCCACCGATCTCGCTGACCAGAGAGGGCAAAAATTTGGCAAACTCGATTTTGTCTCTTCATACACCCACTATAATTTGCCCCATACGCTGGCACCTTTGACCCCTGGAGCCATCGCATCAAATCCGGCGGCAGTACCAACCACAGAAGATCTTTTTACCTCCGGGATCGTTTATGAGGTTCCTCTTTTTACCGGATTCTCTCACACCCGATCTGTTGAGATAGCCCGCTTACAGAAAAAACTTGCCTCCACGACCTTGCGGTTAAGCAAAGAACAACTCATCTACAACGTCAAAACCCTCTACGTAAATACTTTGGCCCTGCAGGCTCAGCAGGAAGCTCAGAAAACCTACATTGAGTCGCTGCAACAACTTTATGACCAGGTGACCCGAGAGTTACAACTGGGGCAAAAAGCCCGGGTTGACAAACTAAAAGCTGAAGCTGATCTGGAGGCAGCCCGAGCAGCACGGGATCAACTCAAGTCAAATATCCGGATTTTAAAAGCTTCGCTGGCCAGCTTGCTCAACCTTGAACAGATCCCGCCACTTGAACCCATCACCCTGGTTCCAGAGGCGGTAAAAGTAGAGCAGAATGATTTTTCGACTCAAATCTCAGCGTCACAACGTCTGCACGCGGCCCAGCTGATAATCGACAAAAGCTCTAAACAGGCCGATAAAGCCGCGGCGGCCTTCTATCCCCAAATTGTCCTAAGTACCAGCTATGGCCAGAACTTCGGTCCGAACGATAGCGGTCATCCTGATTCTGGAGACTGGAACCATCAAGAGGTCTGGCAGGCAGGGCTGAGCCTCAAGTGGAGCATTTTTGATTTTGGCAGCACCAGAAACAAACTGAAAAAAGCTCGTATCATTGAACAACAGAGCCGTTACGAACAAACCCGCACCATTCTCGAATTGAAACGCGCCATTAAGGAAGCTGTCACCAGGATCAATGCCGCGGTCAGTGATTACCAAAGTGCGCAAACTGAACTTCATTTAACGCAGCAGACTGTCGCCATCGAACAGGTCCGCTTTGATCAGGGCGCTGCATCAATCAACGACCTCCTCTATGCCCAGGCACGGAATCAGTTGGCACAAAGTCGCTTTATCTCAGCTGGATACAATTACAAAACTGCTCGATTCCAGCTGGAGTATCTGCTCGAAACCGGAGAAAAAAGATGAAAAAACTACTTATTATTATTCCACTGCTCTTGCTGTTTGTTGCCGGTGGAATATTGCTGAAAAAACGTCGGCAGGAGGTTGCAGAAATCCCGGTACCAACGGTGATGATTCCTTCGATCAGAACAACCTTGCCCCAAACCCGAACCCTCTCTCAGACTCACCGTTTTCTGGCAGAACTGAAAGCCGCCAATAAGGCTGCCATTTCTTCAAAGCTTTCCGGGCGCATCAGTCAGTTGCCGGTCCATGAAAACCAGCAGGTCCGCAAGGGAGAACTGCTGGTAAAGATTGATGATCGAGAGATTCTTGCCGGAATCAAAGCATTGCAGGCCCAGCTGACAGCAGCCAACAGTCAATTGAAATATACCCAAACCCAGTATAAGCGGAACCTGGCCCTGTATCAGGCCGGAGGTCTGGCGCAGGAAAAACTGGAAGCATCTGCCGTTGCCGCAAGTGCGGTAACAGCCAGCACCCAGGACTTGCAACAAAAAATCAACAGTCTGAAGAATCAACGTAACTATTTGAATATCAAAGCGTCTTTTACTGGAATCATCGGCAACATCTATTTACGCCAGGGGGATCTGGCGACCCCTGGACGCCCTATCCTCAATCTGAATTCTCTGCGCCAGAAATTGACCATCAGCTTTGTACCTGACAGAGCGATCATTCAACCAGGCCAGCCTGTGCTGCACAACAACAAAAGAATTGGCGTCGTCAAGCGTCTTTACAGTGAAGCCAAAAATGGTCTGTCTGTCGCAGAGATTACCCCTGACCAACGGCTTGATCTGCCCGCTGGAAGCTACCTGACCCTTGAAGTGGTGACAAAATCAGCGACTGGCTGCGCCCTGCCTCTTCAAGCGCTGCTACATCGTCCTGATGGGGTCAGTATCATGCAATATCAGCAGGATCATTTCAGCGAATTACCCGTCAATGTTCAACTCAGCACTGCTGAATTCGCCCTGGTAACGCCCTGCCCAACCCAACCGGTGGCCCTGGCGACCGAAGCCAAGCTGAGCCTGCTGCCGGGCTATAACAAGGTCAATATCCTTGCGGGGGCGCAAGATGAGTAACGACTGGATTGAACGTCTGCTGGGACGCCCCTATTTTATATACTCCTTCCTGACCCTGTTTCTATTACTGGGACTGTTGGGCTACAACAAGCTGGACCGTAAACTTTTTCCCGAGTCCAACTACCCGGAAATTGCCGTGGTCATTGTCCAGCCAGGCGGTTCGGCCAAAACCATCGCCGCCAACATCAGTGTGCCGGTTGAAGAAGAACTCTACACCCTCGACAAGATCCGCCGGGTCTATTCAACGACCATTGACGAGGTCTCAGTTATTCGCGCCGAGTTCGAATACAGCAAAGACCTCGAAATGGCCGCCAGTGATGTCAGTAATTCCCTTGGCAAAATTCGTTCAACCCTGCCGGGGGATATCCTTGAACCGCAGGTTTATAAAATTTCGGCGGCCACCGCGCCGATCCTGGTCATTGCGGTCAGTCCCAGGCAGTCCATGCCATTGGAAGATATCCGTCAACTGGCCGAACACAAGCTTAAACAACAACTGATCAAATTACCCGGCATTTCCAATATTGATGTTTTCGGTGGCTACAAAAAAGAACTTCAGATCATTGTCAACAAAGAGAAACTTGACCAGTATGGCCTTGGAATCGGAGCCTTGCTGGCAACCCTGAAGTCCAACAATCGTGATTACGCCCTTGGCTTTATCACCGGGGATAAGAATCGCTACATTCTCAAGTCTCCCGCCCGTGAAGAGACCATTGAAGGCCTTAAATCTCTGCGCTTAAATGCCCATGTCCGTTTGGCTGACGTGGCCCAGATCTATTTCGGCCACTATGAAAACAGTGCCGCCTATTATGGCAACGGCAAGGCCGCCATCGCCCTGGCGGTACAACGCGGGCTCGACAGTGATGTGGTCAGAACCATCGAAGGAGTTGAAACCGAACTCACTAAAATTGAAGCAAAGTATCCGCAACTGCGTTTTGAAATAACGGACACCCAGAAAGACACGATTGTTCAATCGACCGACAATATGTTCGAGTCATTACGTGACGCAATCCTGATGTCGATCTTTGTGGTGTTCCTGTTTCTGGCCAGTTTCCGGCAGGTGCTGGTGGTGCTGATTACCATTCCGCTGGTTTATGCCTCGACCGTGGCCCTGATGTGGCTGGTTGGAATCGAATTCAATGTTGTCACCCTGACCGGGATTATTCTGGCCTTGGGTCTGTTGCTCGATGACGCTGTTGTAGTGATGGAAAATATTGAACGTCATTATCGGGAACTGGGCTCAGAGATTCACAAGGCCGTTCTGGACGGAACCAAAGAGATCATGTTTGCCGATCTTTCCGGCACCATCACAACTATGATTGCACTGGCTCCGATTCTCTTTGTCGGCGGTTATCCACAGACTGTCTTTCGACCTCTAACGTCAACATTACTCCTGGCACTGACCGCTTCATATATTATCTCGATCACCGCAGTCCCTTTGCTGTCGCTGAAAATTCTGACTCTCAAGCACCCGCTGTTGCTAGCTGCCGAAGATTTTTTCCACCGCATCACCAGTAAAGCCAACGAAGCGATACAAAGCTTTTTTCGTCAGGTGGTCGAAGCCGCACTGCGGCGTAAAGCTGTTGCCACACTCTATTTTGTCGTTCTTCTGCTGCTGTTTATTGTCAGCGTCAGGGGCGTCATGCCAACCGTTGGCAGAGAATTGATGCCGCCAATGGATACCGGTGGGGTACGAATCAGCATTACCACCGATCCCAACCTGCCGATTGAAGCCAGTCAGCAGATCGTTCACCAGGTCAACCGGATTGTCGCTGAAAATGGTCAACTCGATTATCTCTCCTCAGCCATCGGCAGTGAACCCGGAGTCTTGAGCATCGGGAGTGGTTCAGGGACCGACCATATTGTCGTCACGGCAACTTACGTCAACCGCTACGAGCGCGAAGAATCTGTCTGGGATATAGAACATCGGCTGCGCAGGCAGTTGGCAAAGATCGAAAATATCAAACAATTGGAAGTCGTTGATTATGGGGCCACCGCCCTGGCCAGTATTCGCGCCAATATCGACATTATGCTTTCCGGGCCAGATTTCGACGATCTGGTTCTGGCGGGCCAACGGGTAGAAAAAGCCCTTTACGCAACCCGTGGCATTGTCTCAGTCTCCAGAACCTGGGATATCGACAAACGCGTTTACAACCTCGAAATTGATCGCAGTAAAGCTGCCGTTTACGGCCTGAGCCATGCCGACATCACCAGTCAACTTCAGGCCCTGTTGCGCGGTGCGCTGGTCAGCAGTTTCCCGGCTGCCAACAGTCTCGACTTTGGAGTCCGGGTCTGGCTGCCAGAAGCACAACGCAACCGGCTTGAACTGCTTCAGACTTTGCTGATCGACACGCCACAAAAACAGAAGATTCCACTGGCCGCTCTGGCAACCGTCACTCGAGATCTGGAACCCGGGATCATTAATCGTGAAGGGCTTAACTACACTCTCAATGTCTACGGTTTTCGTGAAAAAGCCGCCATCTCTCATATCATGGAAGACTTTGCCCAAAACTTCAGTGATTCATCTCTGCCCGCCTCGGTCAGCATGGAACAGGTTGGTGATATCAAGGAGTTCAACAATTCTGCCGGGCGCATGGCCGGAGCCATCGGTTTCGCAGTCATTCTGATTTTCTTTACCCTGATCACTTTCTTAGATTCGATCCGGGTTTCGCTGATGATTGTTCTCTCGATTCCTCTGACAATTATCGGAGCGGCCTGGATCCTGCTCCTGCTCAATTATCATGTTTCAATGCCCGCAATGATGGGCTTCATTCTGCTCTCCGGCATTATTGTCAATAACGCGATCCTGCTGATCCACTTTGCTCAGGAAAAAATAGACGAGGGGCTGGATAAAAAGACCGCCATGCTTGAAAGTATCCGCATCCGCACCCGACCGGTCCTGATGACGGCCTTTGCCGTTGCCGCCGGAATGCTGCCGGTCGCTCTCGGATCAGCCATCGGTTTGGAGCGCCTGGCACCACTCGGTGCCGTTGCGATCGGTGGACTGCTGGTCGGAACCTTTTTGACTTTGGTTTTTATCCCGCTGATTTTTATCTGGACAACCAAAGAACCCCAAGGAGACTAATCTGATGAAAAAAAGAACCTTACTGATCCTTTCTCTGGTTTTTCTGTTTGCACTTCCTGCAACAACTCTGCTGGCGAGCGAAAAGGGTTCTGCAACGGCAGGATCGCCCAAAAAAGCTTCACCATTTCTCATTACCGGCAAATTACCTCATCTGACCAAAATACTGATGCAGGAATGGGATAACCCTGCTCTTCAACTGACGGCTCCACAAAAAAGCAAGCTGTTGGTGGTCAGAAAACAGACCATTACCGGAATCAAAAGACTGGGCAAAGAGATAAATTCGCTTGAAAAGCAGGTGGCCGCAAAAATATTTGCCGGGTCCGCCCCTGAAAAGCTGTACCCACTTGTTCAATCAATCGCTTCCCTAAAAACCGAAGCGACCATGCATCATCTTCGTTGTATCCAGAACACCCGCAATATTCTGAACAAACAACAGCTGAGCTTTCTGATGAACAGGTAGAAAGCTCTCTCCCCCTCCCCAAAAAACCACATTTATTCATTTCATATCAGGTCTGTACCGGAACATCGGTACAGACCTGTTTTTGGTTCTGCAGATCCATTTCACACCAAGCATTCCCCCCTTCACAGCTTTGTCTTTTAATAAGTAAACAACGGGTAACAAAACATATCAGATCACGACAAAACACCAACAGAACTCCAATACAAATCCGCGCCACCTGGCCCGAAAAGATAGGACAAGAAGAGAGTACAAAGCCGCACACTCTCAACAGGTCTGACACAAAAAGGAGAGGTCATGGGACAGATTACTTTTGGCGGGCTGGCTTCCGGATTGGATACGGAAAGTATCATTACAGCCATCATGGATGCAGAACGCCAACCTCTGGATCGCATGGAAAATGACAAAGCCTATCTCAGCAGCGAATTAGATGCCTACGCAGAGTTTGATGGCAAACTCGATACGCTTAATAACGCCATCAAAGACATTGACTCCTTCAGTGAAATCTCCTCGTATGCGGCCAGTTCCAGTAATGAATCATTGCTGACAGCAACTGCCAGCAGCGATGCTGCCGCAGGAAATTACAGCATCGAAGTTGTCAGCCTGTCCGAAGTACAAAAAGATGTCAGTCCCGAAGGTTTTACCGATGCCGACAGTCCAACCCTCAGTGGCAACCTGACGATTGGCACCACCAGTATTGATTACGCAGATGTCTCCCTCAACGATCTGGCAACCATGATCAACGATGCCGACAGCGGTGTCAGTGCCTCCATTATCAACGACGGCACAACCGACGGCTACCGATTGATTCTGAGTGGTGACCAGGGCGGTGTGGAAACTGAAATTCTCGGTACCGGCAGCATTACAATCGACACCGCAACCAATAGTCATACCCGCGATTCCTCTCTGGCGCACATTATTGTCGATAATATCGATATCTACAGCACCAACAACACCCTGACCGACGCCATCCCCGGCGTAACCCTTGACCTTACTGATGTCAGTGCTCCGGGCGAAACCCTGAGCGTCAGAGTCGCAACCGACACAGATGCGATCACTGAAAAGATCAACAATTTCGTCAACGCCTATAACGGAATCATCAACTACATCGACCAGCAAAAGGATGCAGACTGGGGTAATGATGCCGGATTTCGCTCGACCAAACGCAAAATCCAGTCCCTGCTGACCACGCAAATTGATACCGGTGGGAACCTGACCAGCCTGGCCATGCTCGGCTTCGAAACAGATCCCAAAACAGGAACAATCAGTGTCGACAGCAGTTCCCTCAATGACGCCATCAACAATGATCTTGAAGGTCTTTGCTCACTGTTCACAGGTCCAAACGGAGATGATGGTATTGCCAGCCAGTTCAGTAGCTATCTGGACACCCGAACCGACCCGACCGATGGTCTCTATGCTCTGAGACAGGTGAGTTACGACTCAAATATCTCTCGTATCGACAGCCGAATCAGTTCTCTGGAACAACGGCTTGAGAAAAGAGAAGCAAATCTGCGCGCTCAATATTCCTCTCTCGAATTATTGATGTCAGAGATGAACTCGCAGACCTCGTACCTTGATTCTCTCAATAACCTGTCCACCAATTGAGTTTCATAGAAGGAGAAACAACATGACGATCAGTGGCATTGACAGTGCGGCCAGCAGCATCGACAACTACACCAGTGCCGCAAGTGGCAACAACACCCTGGGGGAAGAGGATTTTCTCACCCTGCTGGTTGCCCAGCTTGAAAATCAGGATCCTCTTGAACCACAGGACAATACAGAGTTTATTGCCCAGCTGGCCCAGTTCAGTTCACTGGAACAACAGACGTCAACCAATGACAAGCTGGATGAACTGATTTCATCTCAAAACAGCAGCAGCCAGGTGGCCAGTTTTTCCTTACTCGGACAAAAGGTGTCGACCGAAACTGACCAGATTTATCTGCAGGGAGATTCCCTTGAACTTGGTTGCACTCTGGATCAGGCCGCCCCTGAGGGTTCTCTGAAGGTTCGTAACGATGAAGGTGATCTGGTCGCCAGTTTTTCTTTTACCGACCTTGAAGCCGGTGACAATTTCATCCAATGGGATGGAACCGACAATGCGGGAAATCCGCTTCCCAAGGGGCTCTACGACCTCGAATTCAATGTCAGTGATACGGCAGGAAATACCCACAAGGCTCAACCTGTGGTCAAGGTTACCGTGGATGAAATCAACCTTGATTCGACCGACAGCTTGCTGATTACCGATGCGGGCGACATCTTTCTCAGTGATATCAATTCGGTGATGACCCCATGAACGACAAACATCAACCCACCATGGGTTCATTGAACTTTTCCCGTCATGCCCAAAAACGGCTGGATCAACGACAGTTGCAGCTTACAACCCATGACCTGGAGCGGCTGGATCGGGCAGTACAAAAGTTGAGCAATAAAGGGGCAAAACTCTCTCTTGTTTTGCTGGAAAAGCTGGCCATGCTGGTCAGTATCACCAACCGCCAGGTTATTACCGTTGTCGGGCAGGAACAATTACAACAAAACGTTTTCACTAACATCGATAGCGCTGTTATCGCCTGAGCAAAACTGCCGGGAACTGCGCAATGGAGGATCAAGATGGGACTTTCAAGCACTCTCTACACAGGAATCAGCGGATTACAGGCCAATTCAGAAGCAATGAGCGTTACGGGCAATAATATCTCCAACAGTAACACCGTCGGTTTTAAATCAAGCAGCACTCTCTTTTCAGATGTTCTGTCCGCCAGTATCTCGAGCGCTGGTGGTGATTCACAGGTTGGCAGGGGAACACAGATTTCGACGGTTAAAACAAGTTTCAGTCAGGGATCATTCCAAAGCACTTCAAGTTCTACCGACCTGGCGATCGAAGGTGATGGCTTCTTCATGGTCAGTGATCAGGCCTCAAGCGAAGTCCTTTACACCCGCAATGGTTCATTCGGCTTTGACGCCAATGGCTACCTCGTCAACGCTGAAAATTACCGGGTTCAGGGTAAATCTTTCAACAGCGACGGGTCCCTGGCGGGAGGTGATCCCACCGATATTCAGGTTGATATCAACAGCCAGATCCCTGCTCAACAGACCAGTGAGTTAACCCTGACCACCAACCTTGATGCCAGTTCCGCACTGGTTGGGCCTTTTGATATCAGCGACCCGGTCAATACCTCCAACTACTCAACGTCGACTCAGGTTTACGACTCTCTCGGCAACACCCACCTGGCGACCACATTTTTTACCATGACCTCTGCGCAAAACTGGGACTGGCACACAACGGTCAACAGTTCTGAACTCGACCCCTCTGTCGCCGGAGCTGATGCCCTGACCGAAGTCGGCAGCGGCAGTCTGACCTTCGACAGTTCCGGAAACCTGTTGACCGGCGCAACCGGCATCACAACTGCCGGGGCGATCGTCTGGAACAATGGGACAGATCCAAACCAACAGATCGACATGAGTTTCAACACCACCCAGTTCAGCAGCAGTTCAGTGGTCATTTCCCAGAATCAGAATGGCTACGCCGCAGGAGAGGTGGTCCAGGTCAGTATCGATAACAGTGGAACGGTCAGTGCCAGTTATTCCAACGGTGAAACCATCGATGTCGCCATGCTGACCCTTGCAACCTTCAGTAATCCCAGTGGTCTCTCCAAAGAAGGTGGAAGCCTCTATGCCTCTGGTGTCAAATCAGGAGATCCGAGCATCGGGACCGCAGGGCCTTCACAAGGCAACATTTTTACCAGCAGTCTTGAACTGTCGAATGTTGACCTGGCTCAGGAGTTTGTCGATCTGATTACCATTCAAAATGGCTACTCGGCTTCATCAAAAGTTATTACGACAACGGATGAAATGCTCCGTGAACTGATCAATCTTAAACGTTAGGAGCCTGTTGGATTCGTCATGACTGCCAGTCAATGATGACCTTGGGGAGTAGAGACTGATGGGACAGGAACTGTTGCAAAAACTAGCTCAACTCGAAGATCTGATTCAGGAAGAGCGCGATCATGCTCGCTGTCTTCAGGTCTCTAAACTGAAGGCGCTCCAGGAACAAAAGGGGCAGTTGATCAAAGAACTGCAGACCCTGTCCGCCGGAGAGTCTCCAGAATTGAAGCAGATTGCCGGACGGATTCGCCAGGAGAACCTGCGCAATGCACAGTTGCTCTATACCACCCTCAGCTATCTGCGTGAGGCCATGCGCAACTGTACGCACCAACTGACCCCTGCAGCCTATGGAAATAGTGGGCGCCAACTGCAGACAGCTCCATCAGGGCTGCTGCTGGCCGGAAGGATCTGAACATGAGTGGACTGACTTCGGCATTGAATATCGGGACCTCCGGTTTAAGCACCAACCAGAAGGGGATTGAAGTTACCGGCAATAATGTTGCCAACGTCAACACCCCGGGCTACTCGAAACAGACCCTGGAACTGAGTTCAACACCTACATTGCAATTCAATGATCAGATGATTGGCCAGGGTGCAGTTGTCAATAGCATCTCACGCGAAGGCAACCGCTTCGTCACCAAACAATTGATCGGCAAGAATGCCGATTACGGTGAAACCGATGCCAAGGATATCCCCCTGGCAGAAATTGAGCGAATCGTCGGGATTGATGATGCCGACCTGTCACGGGATATTGATCGTTTCTTTGATTCCTGGCAGGAACTCAGCTCAAACCCTGCCGGAGGGGTTGAACGCCAGCAGGTTCTTCAGGAAGGGCAGGATCTGGCCGATAACCTGCGTGGCATGGTTGCAGACCTGCAAGCAACCCAGGCTGGAATTAATGACAATCTCGAAGGGACCGTCACCGACCTGAACCGTCAACTGGAAGAAATTGCCGATCTCAACGTCCAGATTGTTTCTGCCGAAGCCACCGGCATTTCAGCTAATTCCCTGCGTGATCAACGCGATCTGCTGCTGCAGGAAGTCTCAGGAGTTGCCGGAATCAATTACTTCGAAGAAGGTAACGGAATGGTTTCGGTCCAGCTCCCCAGCGGGTTACCGCTGGTCACCGCTGATACCGCCAGCACCATCTCGACCCAATGGGTGTCAGGCTCACTGCAACTGAACCTGACAAGCGGGGCCTCAACTTCAAACCTCGACAGCAGCGATTTTGGTGGTGAAATCCATGGCGTTCTCACGCTGCGTGATGACTACATCCCTTCAATTCTTGATGATCTGGACAAACTGGCTTATGAGCTGGCCAATGCAGTCAATACGGTCCAAAACGGCGGAATCGACGCCAACGGAAATCCCGGCAGTGATTTTTTTACCTTTGGTAACTCAGGGGCTGATCCCTGGAGTGGTGCCGCAGCAACCCTGGATCTGGCCTTGACCGATGGGTCACAAATTGCCGCAGGAACTCTGACGGCCGCAGGCTATCTTCCCGGAGACAACAGCAACTGCCTGAATATGGTTGCCCTGCAAGATCAGCCATTGGTCAACGGGACCAGCAGCTTCAGTGATTTCTACGCCCAGATTGCCGCAGGTGTCGGCCTTGAAGTCAATCAGAACTCCTTGAGTCTGGATAGCGCGGAGGATGCCCTGATTCAAATGCAGAACATGCGCGACACCACCGCTGGCGTTTCTGTTGATGAGGAAATGCTGCTGCTCACCCAATATCAGACCGGCTATGAAGCCGCCGCCAAATACCTGTCAACCGTTGATGAAATGCTCGATACCCTGATGAGAATGTAAGGAGCACCGCAATGAAAGTTACCCAGATGTCAACCTATCGCAGCATTCAGTTTAATCTGGACCGAACCAGCGACAGCCTCAACCAGCTTTATCTGCAGGCCTCCAATGGCAAACGTCTGCAACGTCCCTCTGATGATCCTTCAGCGATCGGTCCGGTTCTCAGTTCTCGAACCCAGATCGTAACCTCTGATCGATATATGAAAACAATCGCCAGCACTCAGGACGGCCTGGATATTCTTGATGGTTACCTGGACGGTACCGAAACCCTTTTTACCCGGGCAAAAGAAATTGCCGTATCCGGGCTCAACGGAGCCCTGTCAGCAGAAGATCTGCAAACTCTGGCGGACGAAGTCGACCAACTGCAAACAGAGTTGATGGATATCGCCAACGCCAAGGTTGACGACAAATATATTTTTGCCGGATATGCCGAGACCACACAACCTTTCAGTGGTAACCCGGTCGTTTACAATGGCACCAGTGACCATAAGCTGGTCGAGGTCAGTTCAGGCCAGACCGTACAAACCAATTTGAGTGGTGATGAATTATTCATGGGGCCGATCAATTTGTTTCAAGCCCTGGACGATCTGAAAACAGCTCTCAACACCAGTGACACCAGTGCTCTCAGTACCCAACTTGACACCCTGGAAGGGGCCGCTGAACAGGTGCGTGGCAAGCGCAGTGAAATGGGAAATATCAATGCTCACCTCGACGATGTCAGTTCCATGACCTCGGAGCTCAAACTCCAGATGCAGGAGCGCCTGTCCCGCTATGAAGACGCGGACCTGTCTGAAGTGTTGACCGATATGACCCGGACCGAACAGGCCTATGAGGCTGCACTGTCAGTCAGCGCCCGATTATCAAAGCTCTCGATTCTCGATTATTTATAAGGGTCAACTTCGGTTTCTGCTGCAAATGACTCAGGTGCGTTGTGTGAGATCTCCTCACAAAAGGATCTGAACCGGCGCAGAAGTTTTGACTGATACTTTTCACGGTGAATCAATAAGTAGAAATCGCGGCGCAGATCCAGAAAAGGAGTTTTCAGCGCAACCAAAGCCCCACTCTGGCGCGCCCGGCGGGTCGCCAGCAAGGACAGGCAACTGACCCCGATTCCGGCCTCTACCGCCTCTTTGATCGCTTCAGTATTGCCCAGCTCCAGTGACACCGCGGGGCTGCCTAAAATCCCCGCGAGGGCTGCTTCAAAAATTTCACGGGTTCCCGAACCGGGCTCGCGTAATATCCAGCGAACCTGCTGCAAATCCTGAGGGATTATGCTCTTTTTGGTTACCAGAGGATGCTCGGCACCCACATGAACAGCCAGATAATCCTGACGCCAGGGAATCACCTCCAGCTGCTCCTGATAACAATGGCCTTCTATAAAACCGATATCAATATTGAAGTGCAACAGATCCCGGACAATATGTTCAGTATTGCCCACATCCAGAGAAATACGCACATCAGGGCAAAGCTGCGAAAAATCCCCAAGAATTCTCGGCAGTAGATAATTGCCAATCGTTGAACTGGCCCCGACCTTCAACACCCCCCTGAGCTGATCGTCTGAACCACTGAAAAAGGTGGCGATTTCTCCGACCCGGGCCAGAACCGCCGCCGCCTTCGGGATCAGGGCTCTGCCCTGATCATTGACCAGCACCCGCTTTCCGCGACGGTCAAAAAGTTTTTCTCCCAACAAACGTTCGAGTTCGGCCAGTGACATACTGACTGCCGACTGGGAAATCCGTAGCGTCTCAGCGGCCCGTGTAACATTTTCTTCACGTGCGACCGCAACAAAAACCTCCAGCTGCCGAAGAGAAATGGCCATAACAACTCCGCTTATCAGTTTTCATTATATAAATAAACATAACTATATATTGGACCTGATATAGATGAAAGCATATTATTGCCCCCAGCAATGAAAATATTCCGCTTCAAAAAGGACCTTGTCCACAAATGAACAATATCCGTATCAAAAAAAATCTGTTTCTGATCCTGCTGGCGGCTTGCGCCCTGCCCGTTGTCAGTACAACCTATGCACTGATCGCCGGAATCCTGTTCAGTTTACTGATTGGCAACCCCTGGCCACAGGAATCAGCAAGCTGGAGCAAAAAACTGCTGCAGTTATCCGTTGTCGGCTTAGGTTTCGGACTCAGTCTGGGGCAGGTCTGGCAGGTGGGTCGAAGCTCTGTTCTTTATACCGTCATCGGGATTTCCCTGACCTTGCTGGTTGGCTATTTACTGGGGCGTTTCTTTAAAACCGCTCCCAATACATCGGCCCTGATCTCTTTTGGTACCGCGATCTGTGGTGGCAGTGCCATTGCCGCCATGTCTCCGGTCATTAAAGCCAAAGACGATGAAGCCGCTCTGGCGTTGGC
>JAJRWH010000049.1 GCA_024276935.1 Deltaproteobacteria bacterium | reverse complement strand
TCAAGGGGATCCAGTTTTCGAGAAATTTGGTCGGCAGAGAGCCTTTTTTCAACGGCTGTGTGGAATTTGCGTCTGACCATTGAGCTTGCCAACAGGAATGTTTATTGATAAATTATGTCGCTACTTGAAAATTTCATGATAATTTCAAGTTCAACTTGTGCTTATTGGGGTTTGGATGATTGCAAGAAAATTGCTGTTACCGACTGAGGGCGATGAAACTTTTTTTCTTTGGGGCCCGCGTCAAACAGGTAAATCAACTCTACTGCAGTCGTCCTACCCGAATGCTGTCTGGATTGACTTATTAAAGGCCGAGGAGTTTCGCCGCTATCTTCAGCAACCTCAGTTGCTGCGGCAGGAATTACCGAATGACGGACAGCTACACTTTGTTGTTATTGATGAAATTCAGAAATTGCCGGCGTTGCTCGACGAGGTCCACTGGTTGCACGAGAATCGTCAGGTTCGGTTTGCCCTGTGTGGTTCGAGTGCCAGAAAGGTGCGGCGTGGTCATGCTAATTTGCTTGGGGGGCGGGCAGTTCGCTATGAGTTGTTTGGTCTGACAGCTGCTGAACTCGGAGACAATTTTGAGCTGAAGAGAATGCTTAATCACGGTTATCTGCCGCGTATATATTTGTCTGATCAGCCAAGGCGACTTTTAAATGCATACGTGGCAAATTATTTAAAAGAAGAAATCGCTGCCGAAGGTCTGGTTCGAAATTTGCCGGTTTTTTCAGAATTTCTCAATATGGCGGCACTCTCAGATACTGAGCCGGTTAATTTCACGACAATCGCTCGTGATTGTGGTGTTTCAAGTCAAACGATAAGGGAATATTTTCAAATTCTCGAAGATACCTTGCTGGGCCGCTGGCTACCCAGTTTTCGAAAGCGTCCTAAAAGAAGGGTTGTTTCTTCGCCAAAATTTTATTTTTCTGATTTAGGAGTTGTAAATTTTCTGGCAAAACGTGGCACGCTGGAGCAGGGCTCTGAACTTTTTGGTAAAGCGTTTGAAAATTGGTGCTTTCATGAACTCAACGCTTACAATATGTATAACGAGAACTTTGCTGAACTTTATTACTGGCATTTGGCAGGGGGGACAGAGGTTGATTTTATCGTCAACAATATGGAAGTCGCTATCGAAGTGAAGGCCAGTCGCACAATTAACGCAAGGCATTTAAAGGGCTTGCGCAGCCTGGTGGTGGATCACCCGGAGGTTAAACTGCGGCTGGTTGTTTGCTGTGAAGATAAATTCAGGGTCACTGATGATGGTATCATGATTGTTCCATCCGATATTTTTATCGAAAAGCTCTGGCAGGGTGAGTTTTTTTGATGTCTTTTTTTGCAAAGTAGGCGGTGATTTCTGCTGAGCTTTTTATTGCAATCGAGGGAGTGTTCGCTTTGTGTCATCTTTTGGCTCATGCTTGTTTGCGGCTTGATCGGGGGAAATCTACGTCGTTATGGGCGATAAGCAGAGACTGGGTGCTTCTTTGCCGAGAGGTTATATCTCTGTGAGAACAGGGGTGGGCCTGGATAGCCCGAAAGTCGTGGAGTTTTAGTTGGTGAAAAAGCACTTTCTCAAGGGGATCGATAAGGTGGTTGGTGCGTCACTTGCTCGTTTGCTGCCGCGATCTTCCCGGACCGGACTCTCCACATACTCAGTTAACCGTCTTTTGATAATTCGTCCGGGTGGTATTGGTGACGCAGTATTGCTGATTCCTGCAATCAAACGGTTGCGGGAACTTTTCCCCGCGGCTCGCATTGAGGTATTGGCTGAGGTGCGTAATCGTGGAGTGTTTGCCCTTTGTCCTGTTGTTGACAGTGTTTTTTGTTATGACAAGTTGAGAGATTGGGGCATTGTTTTTCGTCGTAACTACGATGTTGTCATCGATACCGAACAGTGGTACCGCCTTTCTGCTGTTGTTGCCCGTCTGGTTCGATCACGCATCAAAATTGGTTTTGCAACGAATGAACGAAAAAGGCTATTTACCCATCCCGTCAGCTATGATCAGAACACCTATGAATCTTATAGCTTTCTTGAGTTGTTGAATTCTTTTGAGGATAAAGCCCTGACCGAGCTATCCCGGCCTTTTTTGACTGTGCCAGAGGACGCTCAAAAGACTGCTGCCGATATCCTTGGGCCTTTGGGAGACGGGCCGTTCATTGTGTTGTTCCCGGGGGCGAGTATTCCGGAACGGTGTTGGGGAGTAGACAAGTTTCGTCATCTGGCTGCGCAATTAGCTGATGCGGGTTTTTCGGTCGTTGTTGTCGGTGGACAAGAAGATGTTGTGGCAGGGCACAAAATTGTAACCCATACCACTGGCGTGAGCCTTGCGGGGGTTACGACTTTATCTGAAACTGCGGCGATCCTGAGTCGAGCACAGCTTCTGGTGAGTGGTGATTCAGGTGTTTTGCATATTGCAGTCGGGCTGGATGTTCCGACTGTTTCTCTTTTTGGCCCAGGAATCGCGAAAAAATGGGCTCATCAGGGGCAGAAGCATATTGTTCTCAATCACAAGTTGTCTTGTTCCCCCTGCACTCGTTTCGGTATAACGCCTCCCTGCCCAATCGGGGCCAGATGTCTTCAGGAGATCTCGGTCGAAGAGGTTTTGGGTGCTGTGCAGCAACAATTGTCAGAAATACAAAGGGAAGGCTCTGTCTGATGCCGTTTGAATACTATTTTGTCCTGTTTGCAGCTTTTGTTCTTGGTTCTGTTATCGGTTCCTTTTTGAACGTCTGTATTTACCGTATTCCCGAAGGTGAATCTATTGTGTCGCCACCATCACGTTGTCCAAAATGTGGTGAGCAGATTCGCTGGTACCAAAATATTCCCGTTGTCAGCTGGGTCTTTCTTGGAGGCAAGTGTGCTGGCTGCAAAACGAGTATATCTTTTCGCTATCCCCTGATTGAAGTGCTGACCGGATTGCTGTTTGTTGCCGTTATTTACTCGTTTGGTTTCAGTTTGGCAACGTTGGTTTACTGGGTGTTTCTGGCTTCTTTGGTTGTTCTGACCTTTATTGATCTGGATCATCAGATTATCCCCGACGTTATCAGCCTGCCAGGGATCCTGGTCGGTTTTTTCTGCTCTTTTGCTATCCCGTGGCTGCCGTGGCTTGATTCGTTATTGGGGATTCTTCTCGGCGGTGGTTTGTTGCTGGCGATTGCCTGGGGATACCAGGCACTGACTGGACGCGAAGGAATGGGCGGGGGGGATATTAAGCTCCTGGCCATGTTGGGGGCGTTTCTGGGTTGGAAGGCTGTTTTTCCGATCGTATTTTTTGCGTCACTGGCTGGAACTCTGGTTGGGGTTCCGGCGATGCTGTTACAGAAATCGGATGGCCGTCTGGCGATTCCGTTTGGACCTTTTTTGGCTTTTGGGGCAACAATCTATTTGTTCTGGGGGGCTTCCTTGTTGCATTGGTACCTCTCTTTTTTTCGCGGATAATTGAACTTTTATATCAAGGTATCTGTCCTTTTTTAATAGGCTTTGATCGGGTTTAATTCCCCGCAGCTTGCTGCGTGACTTAGCAAAGGTTGCAGGCTGTTGATACCCCGTAGCTTGCTGCGGGGTGATTCATTCTCTCTATACGTGATGGTTGACAATACTATATCTTGTGGTTCTTATGAGAGGAATCACAGCTTCTGGTGTTCTTTTGAAATTTCCCAATTATCTCAGGGTGTTCGAATTGTGGGTTGATGCTGGAAAAATGAGGGATGTCTTCATTGGTAAAATCGAACAGATTTTAATTTTTTCTTGACACTAGCTATCTCTGACCTATAATTACGCCTAATATTGTGTATGATTGCTATTTTTGGGGCGATAAGAATGTCACGAAATCGAGTTAAGCAAATACGGGAATCTCTGCTGATGAGTAAGGCGGAGTTGGCTCGTAAGGCCGGTGTGTCGCCGCTGACGATCACGCGCATCGAACAGGATTGTGCGTGCCGGGTCGACACCATGAGGAAAATCATTCTGGCTCTCGGTTTGGATCTTTCTGAACGCGGGAAGGTTTTCCCTGGGGAGGATTGATGTGTTGTGCATGAGACCTTTTGCCGACGGGATGGGATAAATGCTGTTTTCATCTAAGAAAGATTTGATAGGGATTGATGTCGGGTCGAGTTCTTTGAAACTCGTCAGACTCAAGGAGTCCCGGGGGAACTATCAGCTGGTGAATGTCGGTATCTTGCCGCTCGCTCCCGAAACAATTGTTGATAATGCCATTATGGACTCTCCGGCGATTGTCGAGGCAATCAGTAATCTGATTGTAGGGATGAAAGTCAAAGGGCGCCGGGTTGCGACCTCAGTTTCCGGTCATTCAGTCATCATCCGCAAGATTATGCTTTCGATCATGACTGAAGAGGAGCTGGAAGCCAGCATTCAGTGGGAAGCCGAACAATATATTCCTTTTGATCTTTCGGAAGTTAATATTGATTTTCAGATTCTCGGGCCTGACGAAAAAGATCCCTCCCAGATGAACGTGATGCTGGTGGCGGCCAAAAAGGATTATGTTGAGGATTTTGTCGCCCTGTTTGCTGAAGCGGGCCTGGAGCCGGTCGTTATGGATATCAACTGCTTCGCGGTTGAGAACACCTTTGACGTCAACTATGGCTTCGTTGAAGATGAAGTGGTGGCTCTGGTTGATCTGGGTGCCAGTGCAACGAGTGTGAATGTCTTAAAGGCGGATGTGTCACTCTTTACCCGTGATATTCAGGCCGGCGGCAACCTGATCCGCGAAGAATTGCAGAAACGGCTTGGTCTCAGCAGCGATGAAGCAGAAAGAGCCAAGCTGGGAGTGAGGAATATCGGAGATGTTGATCCTGAAGCGATTGACGAGGTCATGGACGATGCGGTTGAGAACCTGGTCCAGGAGGTTCAGCGTTCGCTTGATTTCTTTGCTGCGACATCCGGAGATGACAAGATAACAAAAATTTATCTGACGGGTGGGGTTTCGAAGTCGCGCAAGGTTTGCGATGCTCTGGAGAAACACCTGGGACTTCCAACTGAAATTATTAACCCTTTCCGGAATATTGCGGTCAACGAGAAAGAGTTTGACCCTGAGTATCTGGAGGCAATAGGCCCCATGTTCTCTGTTGCAACAGGCCTGGCAATGAGAAGGGTGGGTGACAAATGATCAGAATAAATCTCCTGCCTGTCAGAGCGGCCCAGAAAAAAGAAAAATTTCGGGCCCAGATGTCGATACTGGTCTTGAGCTTGCTGGCGATATCGGTTGCCTGCGGGGCTGAGTATTACCGGACCATGGCAAAGATTGATGCGAAGAAAAATGAAGCCGCTTCGGTTCAGACGCGTATCAATCAGTTACGCAAGAAAATAGGCGAAGTTTCCCGTTATAAGAAGTTGCAGGCCGATCTGAAAAAGAAACTTGAAATCCTACAGGTTTTGAAAGATGGTCGTTCCGGACCTGTTCATCTGCTGGATGAGTTGAATCATTCGTTGCCGGATAAGGTCTGGTTGACGGCTTATGCGGTTTCAGGTGGCTCCGTCCGGATAGCGGGAATGGCCGTCAACGAAAACGCAGTGGCCAATTTTATGGAGAAATTAGAGATGTCTCCGTATTACGGTGATGTTGAATTGAACGGTATTTCTCAGTTGGTACAGAACAAGATCAAATTGCAGAAATTTACGTTGACGTGCCGGGCGATTCAGCCTGCAAAATAGCTTGAGAGGGGCAGGGTAAGTCTATGGATCCGCGTGTTGAAAGCTTTTTGAGACGACCTGTTTACCAGCGAGTTCTTGTTCTTGTGCTGCTGATGGGCCTGGTTGTCGCCGGTTTTTATTACGGTCTTTATCAGGGGCAGCTCGAGGAGTTAGCCAACCTTGATCGCAGGTTGGGCTCTTTGCATTCGAAACTTGCCGAAAATCAGCGAATTGCGGCGAACTTGCCGAAATTCAGGGCCGAGTATGAGCGATTGCAGACCCAGTTGAATGCGGCACTATCTGAATTGCCGGATAAGAAAGAAATTCCGAAACTTCTGCGAAATATAGGCAAGTTGGCATCTGAACAGGGCCTGGATGTTCTTCAGTTCAGACCGTCGGGTGAGGTGAATAAAGGGTTCTATGCCGAGGTGCCAGTCAACCTCAAACTGCGGGGTTCGTATCATGATGTGGCTCTTTTCTTCGATGCGGTAAGTCGTTTGCCCCGAATTGTTAATATCGGGCAGTTGAACATGGCCCAGCCGAGAGATACCGCAGGTCGAACAACCTTGAGTGTTGATTGTCGCGCAACGACGTTCCGCTTTGTGGATTCGCCCAAGGGGGCGCCCAAAAGATGATGAAAGGGGACATGTTGACAATGTTTGTTCGTATTCTCGTTGCCTGTCTTCTTCTGACCCTGGTGGGCTGTAATGACGAACCGGTGGTCAAGGCTCCAGTCAAAAGGGTGAAGAAGGTTCAGCCGACCAGGGCACAGCCTGAAAAGAAAAAAGAGTCCAAAGACGATCCGGAAGATGTTTACAGTTACAGTCCGATTGGTCAGCGGGATCCGTTTGTTTCTTTATTGCGCAAAGAAAAAGAATCACGAAAATCGAAAATTCCCAAGACACCGCTTGAGAAATTCGATCTTGGCCAGTTCCGTGTTCAGGCGATCCTGATTGGTAAGGGGGCCCCTCGGGCGATGGTCAGTGCTCCTGATGGAAAAAACTACATCTTGAAACCTGGTCTGAAGATCGGCAAAAACAACGGTGTTATCAGGGATATAACAAAAACGGCAATACTGGTAGAAGAGTCAACCTATGACATGGCCGGAAACTTGATCAAGGGCATGCAGTCGTTGACCATCCCTGTTCAGAAAACTTTATAACCTATGTGAATTGGTCAATTTTGACTCCAGGGGATTAAAATTATGAAATTGTTAAGTCGGGTGGTCAGTGTTCTGGTGCTATTGCTCTTTTGGGCTTCCAGTGGGTTTGCTGAGAGTACGCCGAACAGCCTGAAAGATGTTTCTGTAAAAATTGTAGATGGTAAAGCGGTTGTTCATATTCTATCCGCCCAGCCTGTTGGATATCGGTATACGGTTTACGATTCCATTGATCCGGTTCGAGTTGTTGTCGATTTCCCTCGCATGACACTGGGGGATTTAAGCACACCGATCAAGGTTGGAACGGGTGGTATTAAAGAGATTCGACTCTCTACTTTTGACCTGTCCCTTGGGTCTCTGGTTCGTGTTGAGGTGTTGCTGGATAATTCTTCAGAATATCGGGTCGATTTTGCGGACAACGATATGCGCCTCTCTTTTGCAAATAAAGTTTCCGCTGCTGAGAAGGTTGCTGCTAAGAAGGTTGCTGCTGAGAAAGCTGCTGCCGAGAAGGTTGCTGCCGAGAAGGTTGCTGCTGAGAAGGCTGCTGCTGAGAAGGCTGCTGCTGAGAAGGCTGCTGCTGAGAAGGCTGCTGCTGAGAAGGCTGCTGCTGAGAAGGCTGCTGCTGAGAAGGCTGCTGC
>JAJRWH010000048.1 GCA_024276935.1 Deltaproteobacteria bacterium | reverse complement strand
GCGCTGATTGTCAAAGAACGAATTAATTTGGTTTTGACATGAAACAGTCTCTGCTACAATCTGATTCAAAGCATCATCTCCTTGTTCGTAACAGGTTGTTTGGCGATAACCTATTTTACTACAGTTGATGATGCTTTTGTTTAATAGGCTTTGATCGGGTTTAATTCCCCGCAGCTTGCTGCGTGACTTAGCAAAGGTTGCAGGCTGTTGATACCCCGTAGCTTGCTGCGGGGTGATTCATTTATTTCATGGTGTTACGAGTTTTTATGGTCTGCGAAAGTTGAGATACAAATAATAAAGGGCGCAGCCTTCACGGCTGCGCCCTTTATTATTTGTATCTTTTCTGGTTTAACCCAGAATCTGTTTCAGATCGTCTTCGGCATTGCCGACGGGTCCAATGTTGAAGTTTTCAACCAGGAAGTTAAGCACATTGGGGGTAATAAAGGCCGGAAGTGTTGGTCCCAGTTTGATGTCCTTAATTCCCAGGTGCAGTAACGTCAGTAAGATGGCAACAGCCTTTTGCTCGTACCATGAGAGAATGAACGAAAGCGGCAAATCGTTGACTTCACATTCAAACGCATTGGCCAACGCCACCGCAATCTGTACTGCTGAATAGGCATCGTTGCACTGACCAACATCAAGCAAACGTGGGATGCCACCAATATCGCCAAATTCCATTTTGTTGAAACGATATTTACCGCAGGCCAGGGTCAGGATGACACAATCCTTGGGGACTTTTTCGGCAAATTCAGTGAAGTAGTTACGGCCTGGCTTGGCACCGTCACAACCACCGATGAGGAAGAAATGCTTGATGTCGCCTGCCTTGACAGCTTCAATGACCTTGTCGGCTACGCCAAGAACAGCGTTGTGTCCAAAGCCGGTCAGGATCTCCTGTCCCGGATTGTCCGGGAAGCCATCACAGGCCAGAGCTTTTTCGATAACTTCACTGAAATCCCAGCCGTCGACGTGCTTGACGTCCGGGTATTGAACCAGACCCCAGGTGAAAAGACGATCGACATAACTGGCATGCGGCTTCTGGATACAGTTGGTATTGAAAATGATCGCACCCGGAAAGGCCTGGAACTCTTTGTGCTGGTCCTGCCAGGCACCACCATAATTGGCAACCAGGTGACTGTATTTTTTCAGTTCTGGATAACCATGGGCGGGGAGCATCTCACCATGAGTGTAGATGTTGATCCCTTTGCCTTCTGTCTGCTTGAGCAGTTCCTCCAGAAAACGCAGGTCGTGACCAGAGACCAGAATAGCTTTACCAGCCTTGGTTCCTAACTGGACAGGAGTCGGGACAGGATGGCCATAGGTATCGGTATGGGCCTTGTTGAGCAGTTCCATGGTGACCAGATTGATACGACCACATTCCATGGCCAGACCAACCAGGTCCATCAGGCCGAGGCTGTCATCTTGCAGATCGGTCAGAGCCTTATGGGTGAAAGCATAAATCTCTTCACTTTCACGCTCAAGAATAATCGCATGGTCAGCGTACGCAGCGTAACCTTTCATGCCAAACAGGATCGTACTGCGCATCGACTGCAGATCGGCATCCAGGTTGGGATCTTTAATCCCGTGCAATTGGGCCAAAGCCAGTTGTGCCGCGCGATCCGTCGGGAATTCCCAGGCCTGGGCAGCTTCAGGAACGGTGCCGGTGAAGGGGCCACCGTTGGCTTTTTCGAAAAGCTCACGGGCTTTTTCACGCATGGTAACCGCTTTGGCGATGACCTCGGCAACCGAGTCATCAGCAAAATCGACGTTGGTGACAGTAGTAAACAGGGCTTCAATGACAAAGCGATCAATCTCGTTTGAACGAGCATCTTTTTGACGTGCCTGATGCGCCCAGAAGCTGACACCTTTAACGCTGTAGATCAGAAGATCTTGCAGATCGGACGTTGTCGGTTGCTTGCCGCAAACTCCAACTTTTTCACACCCGACTCCATTAACGGCGGTTTCACACTGGTAACAGAACATGAATAAATTCTCCTCTTGTTTGGTTGTTGGTCGTCTTGCGACCGGTTGATCAAGGTTTCATTTTGTTGATGGTGTACCCTAGCAGAGCCGTTAGCAGTCAAACTTTGACGCTGGTCAAAAAAAAGACTAATCTGGTCAACTAAAACGAAATTCAATGAAAAATGTGACGACAGAAACCCGTTGTCTCAATAGAGGTCTTCTCTGCTTAATTCGTGACCTCAAAGGTTGAATATATCGCTATCTTCCTATTTTTCAAGTTTTAAATTATTTATTGCTGTTGGCAGGAAATATATAATAAATTCAGTAGGTTAAATTATGGCTTTTTGAGAATTTCGTGCATAAAAGTGTTGATGGACGAAATGTTCTTTGTAATCAGGTCCATATGCTCTTTTTGGGCTGGATTCAGATCTGTTGCGTAGAGCTGGTTTATTGTGTCACTGATTCGTTGTGCTGATGCCGCGCATTTTTCCAGCTGTTCAACCACTAAGGGTTGTTGAACCACCAAATCACCGAGTTCATGCGTGTCACTGAGGTCTGTGCTTTGCTGCTCTACAAGGTCTTCAAGCTGAAGTCGTTGTTTTTGAAGTTCTTGTTCACTGTGTTCCAGTTTAACAACGTTCGATTCAAGAGAACGATTTACCGTACGCAATTTGTGGTAAAGCTCAATACTTTCCAGAATATTCGCGCAGGAATGAAGTACAAGAGTCAAGAGGGGCAGGGGGGATTCAAATTCATCTTCAGTTTCGAGCAGAAGCCCGATAAACATACCACGGGTGCGAGAAGCTGTTGTTAACGAGTGAAGCAGCAGTGGGCGCTGAGCGTCATCTGCTGCAACGCGAACGGGGCGATTTCTTCCCAGAGCCCAGGCAAAAGTCTGATCTTCAATTAATTGGTCTATCATCTGTTCGAATTCTGGCTGAAGATCTTCTGGTTCACAATAGGCCAGGTAAAAAGAGGCATCTTCTTCATTTATCAAATAAAAGCAGAGCGCTTCGAAGTTGAGCATTGATAAAATTTTACTGGCGGTTTCACTTAAGGTGTGTACCTGGTCGACCATATCGGCGGGACCAGAATCAAAAGTGATCATATTTGCGGTCATTTCGAGGGTGTTCATGGCGAATCGTCGTTCCTCTGTCAGGTGAGCAACTTCGCGTTCGAGCAGATCAATTTTTTTCAGAAGATCAGACATTCCGGCCTCCTCCCTCGGTGATCAATTATCATTATCAAGTGAATGGTCAAGAAAGACCCGGACAATATCGTGAAAGAGTCGGTCAACCTGATGAATTGTCGGGATCAGGATGCTTGGAGAAAGGCCGAGAGTTTCCCAGGCCTTCACCTGCAGTGGTGGAATATGTGTTGTCATCAGCAACTCATCCCCACAGGCATGGGCCAGCAGATCCGCGACATGGACGATACAGGCCTCCATGGGAAAGCGATCCATTGCCGGGCTGTGATGTCCGCCGATCATTTGAGTCAGAGGGCCGGTGAGGTGCCATTCTTTAGCGAGAAGGCGGCCAATCTCAGCATGGTCACAGTGCAGAATTTTCTGTTCGGCGCGGTAAAGTGGCAGCTTCTCTTCGCGTGACAAATGGATTGCTCGCGTGTATTTCTCCGGAATTTTTCTGAGCATGACCAGTCGGCCAACATCATGGAGCAATCCGCCCACAAAGAGTTTTTCTTCAGATAACCCAATTTTGTGACTGGCCAGAACCTGAGCAAAAAGTCCACAGCGAATGGAATGTTTCCAGAAGGTTTCCATATTGATCATTTCATTGGGGATATCCTGAAACAGGCGAACAACTGAGATTCCTAATGCCAGAGTTGTCAGTTCATTGGTTCCGAGCAGAGTGATCCCCCGGCTGATCGAGTCAATTTTGGCGGGGAAACCGTAGAAGGCGCTGTTGACCAGACGTAAAAGGCGAATTGACAGGCTAGAATCTTTGCTGACGATATCTGCAATGGCGCTGGAGGATGCCCGTGGAGAATTGAGGGTTTCAACAATCCTTGTATACACATTGGGTAAGGATGCCAGCTGTATTTCTCCCCGAATCATCTGGGCCGGGCTGGTCCGGGTTGTTCCTTCATCGGTCTGGGGTAGTGGAGCTAAAACTGGTAACGAATATCCGGTACTTATTCTTTCAGATAAGTTCAGGTGGACCTGACGAAAAAGTTCAGCGATCAGTTCATGTTCAAGGTCAAGAGCACTGAATTTTTCCAGAAGGAACTCTCGAGCCATCGTGGCGCTCTGATCATCAACTTCAATTTTAGCATCAGCCATCTCGCCGCAGCTCTCATCGGCAATGCAGGCTTCAGTAATCCCCCAGGCTTTGAGGATTTTCAGATGATTGGCCTGAAGAGTTGCTCCTTCAGCCAGGATGAACCTGCCTTTGGGAGTGACAAGATCCTCAGCAAGGACCATTCCCGCAGTCAGATCATCGACAAAAATGCGAGTCACATTTCACCTCGGTTACTGTTGAGTGTTTATGCAGGGACCAGCCTTAACCTGAACATATATTAATATTGGAATTATAGATGAGGTGAACGCAATGCGCAAATAGCGACCCATAAAATATCCATATATTTATTGAGGAGAGTATCTGATTAAACTGAAGAGACATGATGAAACGCAATACTGAAAAAAGGATATATTGATGAAGGGTTCGATTTCTGGACAAATTGTCGGGATCGGGCTAATTTTAAGCGCGAACAGAGGACATTGTTATCAATCAGGAGAAGAAATATGTCAGGAACAGAGGATTTTAGCGGTTTTGAAGTGATTCGTGCCGCAATGGAAGTCGAAAAGAATGGCCATCGTTTTTATTCTTCGATGGTTGAAAAGGCACATACGCAACTGGCTCGGGAGCTTTTTTCTCAATTGGCCCAGGATGAAGTCGGTCATTTGCGGACCTTGGAAAAATTGGCAAAGGACTACGAGGATGGGTCTTTCTGGGAGGGCGAGGAAGAGTTTCTGCCTTATTTGCGGCGTTTCAATGATCGTGAGGTTTTTCCTTCCGCCGAGGAGGTTGAGTCTGCGCTGGTGAGTGAAGAAGGCGATCTCAGGGCGCTGGACCTGGCCATTGGTGCTGAAGAAAAATTTGCGGCTTATTTCCATAAAGCCGCAGCACATGCCAGAACAGACGAAGGGAAAAAGGCGTTTGCCTGGTTGGCTGAAGAGGAAGATCGCCATGCGGAAATCCTTAAAGAGCGAAAAGCGAAAATTCTGGGGCATTGAGAATCTTTCCGCGAAATGATGCAAAACAGATCAATGATCAGGTGGTCCTGGGGTGATCCCCGGTTTGTGAAACGGATATTTCAAGAGGTTTTTTATGGACACTTGTGTTGAGCCGATTGGACGGATTGAAACACCTTACCTGCATCTGAAGGAATGCCCCCGGAATGTAGAACCTGGTGGCCCCTTATGCCGCCTTGTTATTGACCATGCTTATCTTGACGCAATGTTCAGGTTGTCTTCAGGGCAAAAGATTCTGATTCTTTACTGGTTCGACAATGTCGATAGAAAAAGAGTTCAGCAGAATTCTCGCAAGACAGGTGAGTTGGCAGGTGTCTTTGCTTTACGGACCCCAAACCGTCCGAACCCGATCGGTGCAGCGGTGGTTCCGATCGAAAAGATTGAAGATGATTCGATCTATGTTCGTGGGCTTGATTGCCTAAATGGAACGCCCCTGCTTGATATTAAGCCTGCCAGGGCAGGTGAGTAGTGTCGGTTTCCCTGTGGACTGCAAGGTTCAGGAGTGACTGAAGTTCTTTTTGAATTTGCCGTAAAGGCGTTGAGTTGAGATCTTTTGTTTTCAGGGAGCCAGTTCTGGTTGTTTCTGGAGTCGGCTTTGTTCTCCTGGCTGCTCTGGTGGGGCACTTTCCGACCTATTCACCAGAGGAACTCCAGGTTCTCTTTATTCTTTTCAGTCTTTTTGTTGCCGTTAAAGGCCTTGAACAGAGCGGTCTTTTTTCAAGATTTTCCCGAATTCTGGAAAACAGAAAAGCAATCCCCGCAACGTTGGTTGCGGGAACGTTTCTGTTTTCGATGCTGGTGACCAACGATGCCGCCTTGATTGTCGTCGTTCCCTTGACGTTGACACTGCAGATTGATCGGCGTGATATTCTGGTTATTCTCGAGGCTTTGGCCGCCAATGCCGGTTCTGCCCTGACCCCTTTTGGTAATCCTCAGAATTTGTATATTTACTGGTTTTACCATCTGACCCCAGTGCAATTTATTCTTGCGATTGCACCGTTTTCCCTGTGCTTTCTGTTTATTCTGTTGGTGATTGCATTTTTTTTAAAAACTGACAAAAAACAAAATGCTTCGCTGGTTTCGGTCAAGTTGGGGAAATTTCCCTATGTACATAGTTTGTTGCTGATTGTTGTCCTGCTGTCAATTCTTCACGTATTGCCGGTTTTTTCCAGTATATTGATTCTCTGGTACCTGTTCATCCGTGAACGAAAAAGTCTGCAGGTTGATTATTCGCTTTTGCTGATCTTTTTCTTCTTTTTCGGGTTCGTGGAGAACCTGAAAAGTTTTATCAGGGTTGATGGGTTGTCTTCAGATCATGTATTTTTACTGACAGCTTTTTTCAGCCAACTTGTCAGTAATGTCCCTGCTGCTTTGCTCTTTGCAAAATTTACCGCAAACTGGAAAGCATTACTTTGGGGGGCAAATTCTGGTGGCTTCGGGAGTCTTTTGGGTTCATTGGCCAATTTGATTGCTTACAGGTTCTATGTCGTTCACGATACGACAGATAACCCCGTCCTCTTTGCCATGAAGTTTTTGTTTATGGGTTATATTTTTTTCTTTCTGGCTTTGGGCTTGTACTTTGTCTTGCCAGGGATTCAATAGCAGCCTTGCTGGTACGAATCGATTTTCAGATTTTACCTCTTGATCAGTTTAAAACGCATCGGATATGAGATGAAAATATTACAAAATTTTGTGGCAAAAGAGTCGGCAAGCGGAATTTTATTGATTGTTACGACCGTACTGGCCTTGATCTTGAGCAACAGCTTTTTGTCGCCATGGTATCAATCCTTTTTACATATCCCCGTTGAAATTCGAGTCGGTTCGTTACATCTCGACAAGTCTCTTTATCATTGGGTCAATGACGGGTTGATGGCTATTTTCTTTTTGCTGATCGGCCTCGAAGTGAAGAGGGAGATTCTGGAGGGGCACCTGTCTTCACTGAGGCAGATAGCCCTGCCCGGTGTTGCAGCAATAGGCGGGATGCTTGTTCCGGCAAGTATCTACCTGTTGTTCAATCTGAACAATTCACTTTCTGTCGATGGTTGGGCGATTCCTACGGCAACAGACATCGCATTTGCCCTGGGGATTTTGTCGTTATTGGGTCAGCGGGTTCCATCTTCACTCAAGATTTTTCTGAT
Organism: Deltaproteobacteria bacterium; assembly: GCA_024276935.1. Classification (GTDB taxonomy): domain Bacteria; phylum Desulfobacterota; class Desulfuromonadia; order Desulfuromonadales; family Geopsychrobacteraceae; genus Geopsychrobacter. The sequence continues at coordinate 13,805 of JAJRWH010000048.1, read as the reverse complement.
GGCACTGGCAATCATCGATGACCTGGGGGCAATCGTTATTATTGCGGTTTTTTACACGACAGATCTGTCGACATTGTCCATCGTTGTTGCGCTCATTGCATTAGCTGTTCTGGTGGCCCTTAATCGTGCCGGAGTCATTAAGAAAGCGGCATATTTTATTGTCGGGACAATTTTGTGGGTCAGTGTTTTAAAATCGGGTGTTCATGCAACCCTGGCAGGAGTTGCCCTTGCATTCACGATTCCGTTAAACGCTGTTGATGAACAGCAACGACCTGTTTCACCCCTGAAAGAGATAGAACACAACCTTCATTTCTGGGTGGCTTTTTTCATTCTCCCCCTCTTTGCTTTTGTCAATGCAGGGGTCAACATTACAGAAATATCTTTTCGGCAGATGGCAGGTTCTGTCCCTCTGGGGATCATGCTTGGTTTGTTTGTTGGCAAACAACTTGGGGTTTTCGGTTTCAGCTGGGTTGCCATAAAACTAAAAATAGCAAAATTGCCTGAAGGGTGTAACTGGCGCCAGCTCTATGGTGTGTCTATTCTGACCGGAATCGGTTTTACCATGAGTTTGTTTATTGTTTCTCTGGCGTTCAGTGACGACAGTCTTTTTCAATTTACCGATAAACTGGCGATCCTGTTGGGATCATTTGCTTCCGGGATTGTTGGATATCTGGTGTTGAGGTCCGGGAAAAAAGAGTGATTGTGGTTGGCTGGTCATTACAGCAGGTGGGAGAATAACCGTGGCACAAAAGACAGATCCGATAAAGCAGCTGGTGATGGATGCTCTTGATGGTGGGTATGCCCTGAGTGGTGAAAAAATTCAGCAACTCCGTGAGAAGAGTACCCGGGAAATTACGACATTAAAGACGGTTTTCTGGGTTGCTCTTGGCTTGTTTAATCTCATGGTCTGGGACCCTTTTAACGTGCCCCTTTCGGCCAGTTTACGTTGGGGTGTTGCGTTTGGCGCACTGGTGGTCGCAATCGTTTTTCCGATAATTGGTATTCGGCGTCATCGGGCACGTCTTTTCCAGTTGGAAGACAGCACGCAGGGGCCCAAAAGGCGTAAGGCAAACGATGCCGGACGGCAGTATATCGATCGGGTCAAAAAGCAGGGACGCTACTTCATTCGCGCCGAGTTTGAATTGCTGGAAGGAGATTGATTTCAGGCGGAGAGCGGATGGTGGCGGGTGCAATCGTTGTTTATTCCGACCTATCGATGAGCTTCCGCCGGGTTGCCTGTTGGTCGTGACCCCGAATTTTTGCGATTTCCTTTTTGTAGCTGATGGATCAGGCCGATCTTTTCCAACTGTAACTGGGCATGAACTCCCAGTTGGGTCATGAAAAGCAGGTCATGTTCTGCGAAGGTAGAGTTCTGCGGGTGCCCGGAAACGATCATCATTCCGGCAACCCGATCCTTGATCCTCAGCGGGATACTGAGCAGACCGGGGGGCGTAATCAGGTGCTCTCGTTCTTCGTGAGAGATCAAAGAGTTCAGACCGTCGGGCAGATCATCTGTGACAAGCACCGGCTTGGCGCGTCTGGCAACAACCAGTGATAATCCGGCGGGTAGTTGTTTGGCGTAGGTTTGACTGACAGTTTTGTCTATGCCGTGGGATACTTTAATCCCCAGGTTGTCTCCACTGCGGTCAAAGAGAGCGACGAAACCAGTCTGTGCGCCGACCTCTTCAACCGTTGCCCGGAGCATTTCAGTAAAAATGGACTGAATATCCTCACCTGAGGCGAGACTGCGAATTGCTTCGTTGAGGCTTTGCATGCGATGCAAGGCCTGATTGAGATGACGGTTTTTGATTTCCAGTTCTTTGAGCAGAAGTTCCTGTTCAACCCTTTGCCGTTGATGACTAAAGGCACGTCCCAGGGTATTCAGAAGGATTTCACCAGTATCTACCGGACGAACGATAAAATCATAGGCCCCATTGCGCAGAGCCTGAAGCAGGGTGAAAGAAGAGGCATTGTGTGTCAGAAGAATAACTTCAACGTCCGGGTAAATCTTTTTGGTTTCTTGCAGCAGGTAGAGACCACTTTTTTTGGGAAGCTCTGTTTCACTGAGAATCAGGTTGATGGGTTCGTGCATCAGAATGTTGAGGCCTTCTTCACATGAAGATGCCTGAATCGCTGCAACACCCTGGCTTTCCAATAGAGAAATCAGGTGCTCTCTGCGATCATCCATATGGTCAACGACAAGTACCCGCTCGTCAGTCATAACCGCCTCCACGTTAATACCGAATTGTCCACCATAACATTAAACTTAATAAATTCAAAGATATTTATCCCTGTTGTTCAGGGGATACATGATCCCGTAGGGGGTAAGGTTGCAGAAACAATCACTTCAGATAACCGGGCGATCTTGTTTACGCCGTTTGTGATAAAAGGAAACAAGGGCCAGCAGACAACCGATTGCAGTCAGGATGCCACCGGCCGCTGCCAGTCGGGCACCGGGGTCATAATTGATGGTCAAGCTGCTGTAATTGATGAAAACTGGTTGCAGGGGGCGTAATTGCAGTTCTCGCAGAATGGGCGGTGGGGGCTGTGTCAGAAAATACCAGCCCTGCCAGTGGCGGCCTGTTGATGTCGTAAAACTGAGTTCCAGAGCCGGGGAACCAAGTCGCTGACTGCGGTAAAGAATTTGCCCATTTTGGCCAAGGCGCGCATCGGGAAGAAAGCGCAAAACTTTAAGACGACTGCCGTCTTGTCTCTGAATGAGAGATCCTGCTTTCAATGTGACAGGTTGACCTTTAAGTCGAAAAATGAAGCCCTCGGGCTTGCGCCCAAAGCTGGCGGGAGTGATTACCAGACCATTTTTCAGCAGCGGCTGGTTGATCTGGACCTTTCCTGCCAGCAGCAGCTTCTCCCCGGCGAGAAGGCGAACTTCACTGATCATATCGGTGGGTTGGCCACTGGGTGCGATGACTGGCTTGAATTTGTCGACAGCCAGGTAGTGTCCGGGCCAGTTGAGGAGGGGAGTGAGGGTACCGACAGTGCAGGGAAGAGCAATGTGTCTCCACCCGCCCAACGCACCCAGGATATAGCCGGATAGCAACAGAACGATACCCAGGTGGATCAGGTATTCTCCCCCCTTGCGCCAGCGACTGCGGAGATGAAATGCCCAGTCGATAAAGCAACAAGCGGTATTGATCAGAAGCAGAATCATCAGCAGAAGAAAAGGATAAAACCACCAACTCAGAACGAGTTTTCGGTTGGCAAAGCTGACCAGCCAGTCACTGAGGACCATCTGGTCCAGTTGATCAAAAAGTTGAGAGTTGCCGGGAAAAAGTAACGAGCCGCCCATCAACAGAAAAGTCGCGAGTGTTGCCAGGACAATGGCAAGTTTCAGGGAGCAGCAGAATTTCCAGAAACGCATGCATTTACTCCGTCCGTCAGGGTGGGGAGACGGTTAGCTTAAAGGATGATTGCTTTCCAGGAGCAGGCCGATTCCCAGATAGGTAAAAAGAACAACGCCAAACCCCAGAATCGACAAAAGGGCATATCCGGTCCCTTGCCAGCGACGTACAAACTTTGCATGGCACATCCCGGCGTAGAATAACCAGACCAGAAATGACCAGACCCCTTTGATGTTCCACGAGAACCAGTATCCCCAGGCCTCATAGGCCCAGATTCCCCCAATAAGCATGCAAAGAGTGAAAAGGATGAAGCCAAGAAAAACAGCCTCTTCGTTGAGTTTGCGCAGCAACAGGAGGTCAGGCAACAAGGGTGATTTGATGCGAGCTTGAATCAGGTAGAGGCCCCCGAGAGAAAAAGCCATGGCAAAAAATGCGTAACCCAGAAATGACAGGGCGATATGGGTACTGAAATAGATAGTGTCAAGGCTTGGGATTAAAGAGGGGAGTGAGCTGTCACGCCCAATCGCAAAGCCGATCAGCAACAGGTTGAGCAGCATGACAAACAGACCCGATGCCCCGATGCGATAACGCAGATCAAAATAGAGATAACAGCTGGCAAGGGCCCAGCTGAAAAAGAACAGAGTTGAAAACAGGTTGGTGACTGGGAGAAAACCCGCCAGTTGCCAGCGCCAGACCAGACTGATTGTTTGCAGAAGAAATCCGCCGGAAATCAGACCCAGTGCATATTTTCTGATCAAATCAGAAGGTCTGAAGAAATGCCACAGGTAGAAAAGAACTGCCAGCAGATAAGAAAGAGCCGCCAGCTGAAAAAATAACAGATTGTTCATGGGGAGTATGCCTGTCGCTAAAGGTCTGGCCTGTAAATTAGCATGGTTGTCTGTCAGTTGTGAAGCCTTCCCACTTGTCAACTTGACGGACGCTGCGTGGTTGACAAGTGGGAAGGCAGCATGATATTTTTCGCGCCATGTCGCAACAACTTCACAGCCTCAGGATGCGTTCAAGCCGCGAAAATATCCATATTTCAGGTGCTGAACGGCTGCTTGATTTTGATCAGCTCGAAGAGGCAATGTCCGAAATGATCCAGCGTGCGTTGGTCCATCCACGTGGCCGGGCGGCGAAGATCTGTTTGACTTTGGAAACAGTTGCTTCTCAGCAGGTGAGACGTGCGCCATTGTTGTCTCTGTCGACATTGCAGGTGAAAAGTTGGCAAGAGGGGCGACAACGGGCGGTTGACTTGCTGATTGCCCTGGGGTTGGAACGACAGATTGTAGAAAATGCCATCGCGCAGCTTGCCGCTGGTCCTGCACCTCAGTCCGGGGTTATGCGTGGTGCCATGTTGATTGATGCAACAACCGGGCAGCGTCTGGAGCCGGATCAGGCTCGTGGTGTCAGGGTCAGTCGCATGGACATTGAGCCCCAGGCCCAGAAGGAGGTCCGTCAATTTTTACCTGCTCAGGGCCTTGCATCACAAAGGATTACCGAGGCCTGGGTCCTGGCCAGTAAGGTTGCTCTCGCTCCTCAGGTGATTGCTGAGCTCTGCTGGTCTGACGATCCTGATTATCTGACCGGTTACCTTGCATCCCGGCAGAATGGCTATCAACGGATCACTCATTTGAAAAAGGCCGGGTCTCCCATTGGTGGCCGGATCTTTTTCATTCGGTCAAGAGACAACCTGCCTGCATTGATTGATTTCTTACAGAATTCGCCAATCCTTTTTTATCCCCCGGAAGTACAGGGAGTCTGATTCATGCGTTACGTCGAACAACAACTGGCAGATCTGTCTGCCCGGAACATGCTGCGTTTTTTGCGAGAGATCGAATCTGCCCAAGGTCCGTATGTTCAGATTGATGGCAGCGATTGTCTGTTGCTCTGTTCAAATAATTACCTGGGTTTGGCTGATCATCCATTATTGATTGACGCCGCCTGTCGGGCCAGCCGTGATTTCGGGGTCGGTTCGGGAGCCAGTCGCCTGGTGTCCGGAAGTATGAGTCTGCATCATCGTCTCGAGGACGCTATCGCTGAATTCAAGGGCACTGAAACCGCATTGCTGTTCAATAATGGTTATGCTGCCAACTGCGGAATTATCCAGGGGTTGTTTGGTCCTGATGATGTGATTTTTTCAGATTCTCTCAACCATGCATCGATTATCGATGGCTGCAGGTTGTCAGGTGCCAGGGTCGAAATATATCCCCATAATGACATGCAGGCGTTAGAAGAGAAGCTCAGTGAGGCGGCTTGTAACCGCCGTGGCCGCTGGTTGATCGTCAGTGACGGGGTGTTCAGCATGGATGGTGACCTGGTCCCGATTGAGAGTCTGGTTGAATTGAAGGAGCGGTATGAGGCCTGGTTGATGATTGATGATGCTCATGGTGGGGGCGTTCTGGGGGACCGAGGTCGTGGTACTGCTGAACACTTTGGTTGTCTGAGCCAAATCGATTTGCAGATGGGAACCTTTGGCAAGGCTTTCGGCAGTTTTGGTGCTTATCTCGCGGCATCGCGTTCGGTGATTGATCTGCTGATCAATCGCGCACGCAGCTTTATCTACTCAACCAGCCTGCCACCCGGAGTTGTCGCGGCCAACCTGGCTGCGTTGAAATTGGTGGATAGTGCAGAAGGAAAGATCCGTCGCCGTCAGCTTGAGGAAAACCGTCGCCTGTTTGTTGATCGCCTGCAAGAGGCCGGGCTGGATGTCTGTGGCAGTAGTACGCAGATTGTTCCGATACTGACCCGTGAGCCACAACCAACGATGGATGCCGCGGCCCGTTTGCTTGACCGGGGTATCTGTTTAAGCGGGATCAGGCCACCAACGGTGCCGGTTGGGCGGTGCCGTTTACGTGCAACCCTGATGTCAGAGCATAAACCTCAAGAGATTGTTGCCGCTGCAGACAGCATTGTCGGCCTGTTGCAAGAGATGGAAGCTGATGTCTGAACAGGTGCAGGAATCAAGTCTGTCGCAGGGCCGTTTCTGCTGGCGTGAGACGGGGGAAGGTTCTCCCCTGATTTTACTTCACGGTTGGTCGATGTCTCATGCGGTTTTTCATGAACTGGCTGATCTGCTGGCGACTGATTATCACTTGCTGATACCGGACCTTCCCGGTCATGGTGGATCAGCCCCTCTGGAACAGTACAGCCTCAAGTCCCTGGCGCAGTTGCTTGATGAATGGCTCCAGCATCTTGGACTCAGTGAGGTGAACCTGCTTGGCTGGTCATTGGGAGGACAGGTCGCCCAACAATTTGCCGCAGATTTTTCATCTGGTGTCAACCGCTTGTTGTTGATGTCGAGTACGCCACGATTTTGTTGCGGTGAGGGTTGGACGGCGGGGTTATCTCCCACCGAACTGCGTGTTTTGCGGCGCGGACTGCAAAAACGTTATCTGGCCACCATGGGCGATTTTTTTGACCTTCAGTTTGCGGGCGAAGAATTGACTCCTGAGCGGCGCAGGCAAATTCTGCAATTTGCTGTCAGACCTGTCGGATTACCAGAGGCGTCAGATGCACTGGCTACTCTGGATATTCTTGCCCAGGAAGATTTGCGTCCGATATTAGGTGAAATTGAATCGCAAACCTGTATTGTCCATGGAAAAATTGACCAGATTATCCCCGTTGCCGCCGGGAATTATCTTTCTGAATCAATCAAGAATTCTACATTTATCAATCTTCCTGATGTGGGTCATGCTCCATTCCTCAGTCGTCCAGAATATCTGGCCCGGATCATTCGGGAGTTCTGTGGATGACTCTGGCTATCAACAGCCTCAGACAGGATCTGGTCAGGCGCAATTTTTCGCGTCATGCTGATGAGTATGACCGCCATGCCAGAATACAAAAGATCGTCGCCACAAAACTATTGCGTTGTCTGCCGTCTGCCGCAGGGCAGGGGCAGTGCCTGGAAGTTGGCTGTGGTACCGGAATCCTCAGTCAGTTGTTTTTGGAACGACATCCCGCTGCATCATTGATCCTGTCCGATATTGCTCACGGGATGAGTTGCCAAATTGCCCAGGCCTTTCCGGGCCGACCGGTTGTTGATGCCGATGCCGCCCAGCTACCTTTTATGGCTGAACGCTTTGATCTGGTGCTGTCGAGTTCAGTTTATCAATGGGTTGACCCTTTACCTCAGGCTGTCGCTGAAATCCAGAGAATTCTGCGTCCGGGCGGGATGCTGGTTCTGGCCCTGTTTGGCGAGCAGACATTGTTCGAATTACGCCAATCTCATGCCGAAGCTTTAGATGGTGGGATCTCACATGGTCAGAGTTTTCCTGGTTGCCAGCAATTACGTAATGCTTTGGCCGACAACTTTGAGGTCGAATTACTGGAAAAATCGTATGAGATTGAATGGCACGATGATGTGCCTCAGCTGTTGCGATCACTCAAGGCAATAGGAGCCCAGAATGCCAGTCGTCATCGGCCCGGTGGCCTTGGATCTCGGCAGCTGATGCAGCGGATGTACGCCCATTACCAGCGGAATTTTGGGATTGGTAACAGAATTCCCGCAACCTATGAAGTGATTTATCTGCGCGCCAAAAAAAAGGTAGCTGTCCAGCAGGCTGTTGAAAAACTGTCTGCGTTGCGATTGCTGGGTTGAAAGTTCCCTCAAAAAGGTTTTCCAACACCCTGTTTGGATTGTTGTAATAAAAAACCGGTTTATCCCTTTGGGACAGACCGGTTTTTTTATGAGAATGACTTGCCGAATCAGATTGCGGTATGGCACTCTGCGGGCGCATCAAAAAGAGCGCTGACAATCCGTTGGGCTTCAGGGCAGGTGACCTGGTAGAATACTTCGACCCCCTCACGTCGACCTGAAATGATAGCCTTATTCTTGAGCAGTGCCAAATGCTGAGAAACAGTTGCTTGAGGAAGACCCAGGCACTCCCAGATTTTTTTTACATTGCAGGATTCAGATAAAAGACCTGCAACAATTTTCAATCGGACAGGGTGCCCAAGAACCTTCAAGATGTCTGATTCGCGCGAGTAATCCTGGTCTTTGTCGAAGGGAATTTTCTCCATAACGGGTCGCCTCACTTGAAGTAAAATTGAATATATGAATATTAATTGTGAATATCCGACAGGTCAAGCACAATAGTTGAAATAGGTCTCGAAGGGTCAGCATCCATAAAACAAAAAAGGATCTTTCATTGCTCATCTCCATCGTTATTCTTTTTGTGGGTCTGTTGTTTTTGTATTACGGAGCCGAATTCCTGGTGAAAGGAAGTTCTCAGCTTGCCCTGTCCTTTGGCATTCGTCCCTTGATTATCGGCATGACAGTTGTGGCTCTGGCAACCAGTATGCCGGAAATGATGGTGTCATTGGCGGCGGTATTCAAGCAGTCTTCCGATCTTGCTGCAGGAAATATTATTGGTTCTAATATTGCCAATATAGGTCTGATTCTCGGTGCTACTGCGTTGATTGCTCCTCTTGCGGTAGCACGCGGTACACTCGTTCGGGAGTTGCCGATTATGCTGGCTGCCAGTATTCTGGTTTTTCTCCTTTCACTGGACGGTCAGCTTGGTCGGCTGGATGGTTTTTTGTTGGTGGCGGGATTGATTCTTTTTCTTGGTTACTGTTATCGGTCAAGTTGCAAAACAGCTCCCGCAGATCAGCAACCACTGCCACAAACAGAAAAGCCTTCACGTCGTGGACAGCATATCCTGCTGGTTCTGGTCGGAATTGTCGGGCTTGGTCTGGGGGCTGAAATGATGGTGCGCTCTGCGGTTTTCATTGCCCGGCAGTTGGGAATCTCAGATCTGGTTATTGGTATGACAGTAGTGGCTCTGGGGACCAGCTTGCCCGAGTTTGCAGCTTCTACTGTCAGCGCTTTGAAGGGACAGGATGATTTAAGTGTCGGTAATGTGATCGGCAGTAATATTTTCAACCTTCTGTTCGTACTCGGATTTTGCTCGATAATGCGCCCGATTCCGATTGATTCAGGAGTTATGAGTTACGAATTGCCATTGATGCTGCTCTTCAGTCTGGGACTTTGGCCGTTGGTACAGCGGAGGTTGCGCCTGGGAAGAACCGAGGGGGCATTATTGCTGTTTTGTTACCTGCTCTTTATTTCTTTTTACTTTGTGTGACAGTATGTACTGATGAAAAAGGTATTGCTGCTCTTCATTTTATTCAACACGATTCTTTTCACCCCAGGTGCTTATGCGGAAACAGCCGGGCCCTCAGTTCGGCTTGCGGCAGAAACTCTGTTGGGTGAAAAATTGACCTACAATATTTCATTTCTCTGGTTCAAAAAAATAGCCCGTGGAGAAATAAGCCTCACCAGGGGCGACAGACCAGGAACCTATCTGGCAACGTTGAAAGCTGAAACACGTGGTGTCGCGGCCTTCTTTACCCGGAATCGGGTTGAAACCTATACCACATTGATGGAGGAGGGGCCCGACGGGTTGTTGAGACCACTTTTACAGATTGCCGATACCCGGAAAGGAAAAGGTAAAAAAATCACCCATCGTCAGGCCAGCTATACATTTGACTTTTCGACCAGGCAGGTTGTTTATCGCAAAATAATAAATGGCCAGGAAAGAACGAAGATCACTCTACCCATGGCACAGGATACCCCTGTTTATGATTTTTTGACGGCATTTTTCAACCTCAGGCTCGGTCGTCTCGGTCAGCTCGATGTTGGCGGTGAGATCAGGATGGCGGCTTTTTCTCGCAAGGGACCGGAGGAAATCAGGATTTCGCGGATTGCCCAAAAAGAGCAAAAACGCATGCATTTTTCTGACAATTTGATGCTCTGCAAGGTCTTGCTGTCACCTGAAACCTTCAAGACAAAAAGCCGAGATGTATACGTTGGTTTTGATAAAAACCTGCGTCCATTAAAAGCTGTGGTTAAAAATGTTATTGGCCTGGGAGATGTTCGAGGCAAGTTGGTTGGAGTTGTTGAGCCAGCCTCAGAAACTCTGGTCGGATCGCGTTAAGGGTTAAGCTTGCATGCAGGCATGACAAAGTACTTAACCAGGGTCAGGGTGCCTGGCCCGTTTTCTTGTTGATAACTGACCTTATCTACGTGCTTCTGGATCATATGCAGTGCGTATCCTTTCTTCAATGAAACCTGTGATACCTCACTGTTCTGATTCCAGGGTTCTTCTATAACAAGTTCGATGCGGTTGTTGCAGAGCACGAATCTGACTTCAAACTGCAAGCGTGGATTTTGCAGGTCATTGATCAGATGAGAGCAGCCCTCACGTAGTGCTGCTGTCAGGTTTTCCCGGTAGATTTTTTGGGCAGCCCGTGGGTCGGTCAGTTCACACAACGAGTGCAGCATCTGGGTAAGTGCTGATATGTAGCGCATGTCAGCAGGGAGCTTGAGTGTCAGATGGTTTTGAAGCGAAACAGTTGATTTGTGCTCGGTCGGAATGTCGAAAAATTGGTATTTTTGTGATTTCGCCATTAATCTCCACTCCCTTTTTGGTGCACCGTTTAGAATCTGTGTCTGTTTAGATACAGACAGTTTACCATTCGTTCATAGACTTACCACTTAGCACAAAGTGAAAGCTTTTTACTGTTGATCTGCTTTTTTGCCGGAGTGCAGGCAAAAAAACACCCCGCGTCAGGAGGGAGAACACGGGGCAAAAAGGGTTCGGCTGGTGCTCCGTCGAGCATCTTCAGCCGTTGACTCCATTATAAACATCCAATGTTTTATGTCAAGGGGAGATGTGAATTTTTTTTAAAAAACATTCACATAAAAACTTTTGTATTTTTTCTACTGTCCGTTGGTAAAGTTCAATTCATTGGGTAAACTTGACTACTACCTCGAATAATTCAGGACCGCTGATGCTGAAAATTCCGTTTTTGCGCAATATTCTTCTGGTGTCGCTTTTGTTTGCGACCGCCTTTCCCCTCTATGACCTGTTGTATATCATTCCTTCCTATCAAAAATTACTAATCCAGGAAGCCGAACGCGAAGCGGCCCGATTTGTCAGGTTTCTGATCGTCAGTCATGATTTGGACCAGCTTGAACTCTCTTCTGACAGCATTCCACAGATGCTGGTCAAGGACGTTGCTCAACTAAAAGCCGAGAATCAATTGGAGAAGCTCCGGATCTTTTCACCTGCAGGCGAAATAGTTTTTTCGAGCGACTCAATGGAAATAGGGACCTTTAATAACAAAAGTTATTTTCACCAACTTGTTGCAAAGGGAAAAACATATTCAAAAATGGTCCACAACCAATCGGTTACTGCTGAAGGAAGCATAACGGATCGTGACCTTGTTGAAACATATATTCCTGTAATGGTTGATGGTCGATTCAATGGCGCGATGGAGGTGTATTACGATATCAGCATTGGCCAGCAAAGCCTGTTATCTCTTTCCAGGCAGTCATTTTTTATTCTCATCGGTGCATCAATCGGGCTTCTTTTAATGACATTGATGCTGTTGTTTAGAGCTCATAACAGTATTGTCGCACGTGATCAGGCCGAGGTTGCCTTGCAACAAATAAATGAAGATCTTGAAGAGAGGGTTTTGCAGCGCACAGCAGAATTGTCGCGGACGGATCAGTTGCTATCGAGTGAAATTGTCGAACGAAAAAAAGCGCAACAGGCACAAAGAGAATCATTTGCCGCACTCTCTGAAGCTCATAGTCGTATCGATTCTATTATTTCATCTGTTGCAGACGCCTTGTTGGTCACTGACCACGAAGATGTTGTGGTTTTGATCAATCCTGTAGCTGAAGCTCTTTTTAAGGTCCGTGCCGATGATGTTGTTGGTTGTCGATTGCCGGATGTTATTGGCTTTGATCAGTTATTGCTTGAAATCGCCAAGGCCAGGCAAGAGTTGCGTAATTCCCCCATGGTTGAATTTGATTTCGAGATGATTCAGGATGGGGAAATACACATCTTTCAGGGACGTACTGCTCGGTTGAAAGATGCGCAGAATACCGGATCAAGCCTGGTTTTATTGATACATGATGTGACCAGAGAACGTCAGATAGAGAAAATGAAAAGCGAATTTGTTTCGATGGCTGCCCATGAGCTTCAAACTCCCTTGACGATGATTCTTGGTTACAGTGAGTTGTTGCTGGATCAGAGCAAACATTTTGCAGACGAAGCGCGTGACGAATTTCTGCAGATTATCAATGACAAGTCGATCGAACTCTCAGGGTTGATCGACGATATCCTCGATCTTTCACGGATTGAGGATGGCCGTGGAATTCAACTCAATTTCAGCAAGGTCGAGATAGCTGGTCTTTGTCAGCGTCTCATAGAGAATTTTGCAAGAACCAATTCGTCGCATCAGTTCAAATTTGAACAATCAGAAGATGATCTGGTTATTGAGGCCGACGAACCACGACTTGTTCAGGTGCTGGAGAACCTTCTGGGGAATGCGGTCAAATATTCACCTGACGGGGGAGGGATTCAGGTTGTTCTTCAGCGAGAGGGCGAAAGTATCCGTCTGGAAATCACTGACCAGGGGATTGGGATGAGTGATGAAGTTAGAGAAAATGCTTTGGAGCGTTTTTATCGCGGTGATGCGTCGAATACTGCTGTGCGTGGCACGGGCCTCGGGCTGAGTATTGCCAAGTATATTATTGATGCTCATGGCGGGCAGATCGAAATATTCAGCACCAAGGGAACAGGGACTCAACTTGTTATTCGTTTGCCATTAGCTGTTTGATAAAATTTTGCAGGAAAACCAAAGACAAAGGGGGTGCCCAAAATGGCACCCCCTTTGATATTTCGAAGCCGCAAGTGTTTAACCTGAATTCAGGTTGAAAGTTAATTCAGGTATTAAATCAACTCTTGGGGCCAGAATGGCACTGTTTACATTTTGTCGGACCGTTTTGCTTTTTATGGCAGCCCTTACAACGTTTGTGGAAAGCTTTTTTGGCTTTAGGGGCATCGGCTTTAACGCCGTGGCAGCTACGGCAAGCTGTGCCAGCACCTTTGTGGTGGCAGGTGGTGCAATCAGCAATGCGGCCCTGGTGAGCGGCATGATTGAAGGTGATTTCGCCCATTGAGGCGGGCAGTTTGATTTCAGCAGGACCTTTGTCGGCTGCAACGACAGCCATTGCGGCAGCAGAAACCATGGCGATGGCAACAATCAGGATCAGAAACTTTTTCATCACAATTCTCCCTCGTTAATGAGTAGGTGTTGCAGGCTTCGAATTTCAGTTTGGCGGAAGTTTGCCACAAGAGATGGTTTATTGCATCAGATATCGGTCCGAATGTCGCCTGATGTCGGGTTTAAATCATGTAATTTAAGTAGGGTTTGCTGAATAAATACCTTCTCAGCCTAAAGCGTTGCATAGGGTGCTTGGCTACGCCAACAAAACAAGCGACCAGGCGATGTAAAATGGCCCATAAGAGCATGCAGGGTCTGCAGAAGCCGTTTTGTTGATAGTCTCAAGCTCCGGATGAGAGCAAAAAGAAGCTTTTGCAGCCACTTTTCCAGGTTCATCACGATGAAGACGATGGCGATAGAGGT
>JAJRWH010000047.1 GCA_024276935.1 Deltaproteobacteria bacterium | reverse complement strand
CCACTTCCTACCTTCAGGAATGGACAGATACTTTTTGCTACTCTCTGTTGAGCAAACTTACCAGGGAATCTATCTACGAAACCTTCTGGGGAAAAGTCAACGACTCAAGCGACCTTCAGGAATTGAGGACCAACCTATCACTCACCCAAACTCAACTCGATCAAGCAAAGGAAATGCTTGAAAAATACAAACAAAAAAAGAGGCAACAAAACAGGATTATCTCTATTTGCGGAAAAGATTTCGATAATTCTGAAGACAATTTAGGCACACTATGGAACCATATTTCAGATGGAATCTCCGAAGATAGGATTCCTAAAATGCCTTTGACCCGCCAGACCAAACTTATAACTACTGGAAAAAGGAGAAAGGGTTCAAATAACAAACCGCCTGGGAATGGAGGGAAAAGATCGCGGGGAAGAGTCAGTAAATCTATGGAGAACTTAATCGGCCTAGCAGGAGAGATCCATGCCTTCCGAATGCTTAGAGAGACTTATGGTGAAATGGTAGTACATAAAAACACTTGGATTTCATCCAATAGTGCCAAAGTTTTTTCTGACAATCATCCAAATGATGATTACGGTTGCGATTTCATCATAAATGTTAAAAACCGGAAGTATTTTATAGAAGTTAAAGCTACCCAAGGAAATGATGAAAGTTTTGAGTTAGGGTCTAGCGAAGTAAGGCTTGCCATGGACCAAGCCAAAAAGACTAAGAAAAGAAAAGGTAAATTTCTCATCCTCCATGTGACTAATGCATGTAGTGATAATCCTGGATTTAGGATTCTTCCAAATCCGTATGAACTGAACTCACAAGATTTATACACGCTGGATAATGCCGGAGTACGGATTCGATACCGTCAAGAAAGGAAATAAAGCTACATTTACTCTGCTCTAGAGGAATTATCTGCCACGTCCCAAGGGCTAGGCTAGGGCGAATTCAAGTTGCAAGCGCACCACGTGCTACTGTGCCAGAACACTTCATGGGGCGTCCGGTGTCCGAGACATTTCCTGGGTCGCCAAAAAGAGCGTAATCTCATCCTGATTCCGCCGACAGGGGAAATGCCTCCCACTCAGCCAATCGGCAAGCTGCTCCGGATCTCGTCCCATCTCGACACCGAGTTGCTCCAGTGTCAGGCCGTTGGTCTGTTTGTACCATGCCAGTCGTCCCAGCAGATCAGTCGGTTGGGGAATGGGATTGTAGCCAAGAAATTCAATGACCCGGGGAATGAAACGTAGATCAACTGACCCTCTGTTCTCCCAATTCCAGACCGTCGGAGTAGTCACGTCAAGCTTGGCGGCGACATCTTTCTGAAACAATCCAAGTTCAATTCTGCGACGTCGCAGATGATCGCCGAGAGTGACGGGTTCGCGGGTGAATTCTTCAAGTGGCTGAATTGTCAGGGGAATAACGATTGTTCCGGCAGTTTGGTCAAACTTTAAATTGTTGGTAAAGGGGTCCACATCCCTGTCCTTGCGGCTTCAGGGGCGACTCAGCACATGACTGTACCTGCACCCCGCCCATGCTCCAGCGCTACCGCAGTCGCCTCAGCGGTCCCTTGCTCGACCGCATCGACCTGCATATCGAAGTGCCGCGCGTACCGCACAAAGACCTCACCGATCAATCACCCGCCGAAGACAGCGCCACCATCCGCCAGCGGGTCAACCAGGCGCGCACGATCCAGCGTGACCGCCTGACCCCCCTTCGGCCTGCACGCCAACAGCCAGATGCAGGCGCGGCATATCCGCCGCTTCTGCAAACTGGATGACAAGGGCGATCAACTCCTTGAACAGGTCACCGATAAACTTGGGTTGTCGGCGCGGAGCTTTACCCGGATTCTCAAACTGGCGCGGACAATTGCTGATCTCGCCGGAGTTGAGCAGATTCAGACGCTACATCTGGCGGAAGCGATTCAGTATCGCGGGGTGGATCGGAAGTTGGGGTGAGGATTTGGTGTCGTGAGTCGAGGAAGAGGGCTTCAGGGGGATGACTTACAATTTGGATCTCGCCTTATCTCGTCACATCACCTGCATAAGTCCTGCTGACAAAGGGGGAAGTCATGGCCCGGACCAGTGCGCTGTAGTTCAATTGGAAAACCACTTCTGCACCGACAGTGAGTTCGTTGTGATCAGATTCGAGGATGAGGTGGTCACTGCTGCTTGCTGTAATATTTATTCCGGCAGGTGGCTGCAGGCCATCCGGGTCGGTATCCTGCCTGCCAATGGCAAGGATCGCCTGAGTGACCTGTCCCCGGTCGGTTGCGACCGTAGTTTCGCCAAAGGCATTTTGGGCGAGTTGGCCCGTTGGCAGGGTCGGTTTGAGTTTCACTTCGATGACTTCGGCCATCAGTGTGATGGCATCGGTATGTAATCCGACGAGCGGTTGCCGGTGAAGGGTTTCGCAACCGAGCAGAATGGCTTCCCCCAGGCGCAGGTCGTTGATCCGGCCAATCTGTGCTCCACTGAGTGCCCATTGCAGGTTGGCAGAATTGCCCCCCGATACGATCTCTACGTGCAGATCGAAGCTTGTTTCGATTTGCTCTACAAGCTCGGTGAGCACTGCCATGTTGCGGGCGTCGGGTGCGACCCCGCTGCGACAGGCGAGATTGGTCCCGATCCCTCTGAAATCGATATTCGGCAGAGAGAGGGTCTCGCGGACAAAGTCCAGCAGGTCGTCGGGCATGATCCCTTCACGCAGGTCTCCCAGTTCGACCATAAGCAGAACCCCGTGGTTGCATCCCGCCTGCTGGGCTTCACGCGAGAGCCTTCTGACCACTTCGATTTCCGTGTTACAGCTCAGGTTGGCATGTTTGACAACCCGTTGCACCTGACTCAGCATCGGTGAACGGATCAGGGCCATGGGTGCCGATGGCTGCTCGATCCGCATCGATTCGATATTTTCGATTCGCGAGTCACCTAAACCCTTTACCCCCGCCTGTAGCAGGGTGGCGGCAATCTCGGCAGAGCCAAGGGCCGCCTTGGTTACACCGGTCACCACGATGCCGCGCTGGCCCAGACGTTCTACCAGAATGCGGGCGTTATGACCGATTTTGTCGAGGTCGATCTCCAGCCTCGGTGCGGCCATCATGCGTTGGCGGCCTGTTTCCTTTTGAGAGTTGGGAAGGCAGCGAGTACCATCTCCAGCAGGTGCTCAGTCGGCCGGGTCAGCGCATCGGTGACCGGGATGCCGAGTTCCTGCTCATACCGGGTGATAGCCGTGCTCACCTCAGGGTCACTCATCTGTTCATGGTTGAGGGTCAGGCCGATTATTCTGGTATCGGCAAAGGTCTCGATAAGATTGATTTCACTGGCTGGTGTCGGCATCGGCATGTTTTCAAAGTCACAGCGTTGACTTCGTCTGGGCGCATGCTGGAGCACCACGCCGTTGGGGCAACTGCCGCGAAGGATAAAGGAGGTGGAGGAAAAGGCCGGGTGACTCAGTGCGCCTTGTCCTTCAACAACGATGATATCGGGGCTCTCGGCTTCGAAGGCTTCGACGATTGTTGCTTCCAGTTCACCGGCACAAAATTGTGATGGCACTGCGTCGAGTGCAACGCCGTAGCGTGCGCCCTGGATTAAGCCGGTCTGGCCGGTGCCAATCATCAGGGCTTTGATCCCTGCTTCATTGAGGGCGCTGGTGATCATATTGGTAGTGGTACGTTTACCGATGGCGCAATCTGTGCCCAACACCGCGATAACCGGGCAGGTCACCTCGGCGATCCGACCACTGAACAGACGCAGATCTTTTTTGTCGCGAGGTTTGCGGACATCGATAATTTCGACCTGGTTGGCGAGGCAGGCAGCAGCAAAGACCGGATCATCATTCAAAAATTCATGCAGACCGTTGACGATATTCATCCCGTGACTCATCGCTTCAAGCACCAGGCCCCGCTCGTATTTCGAGAGCATACCGCTTGATGGCGCCATGCCGAAAATGAAAAAATCGGGGATCGATCCAGCCTGTGCCAATGCGTCCGCAAGGTCGCGACAAACGGGAATCGTGTTCGGTTTGCCATCGAGGATCATGCCGGTGTCAAGGCCAGCTTTTTTGCTGTCGATCACCGAAAGGATTTTATATTTCTCTGAACGTCTGATCAGACCGTTGGCCGTTTTACCATCAATCTCGCCAAAATTGGCTTCACAATAGACGATTGCCGTGGCGCTACGGGGAATCTTTTCTGTTGCACAGAGCGGCAAGGGTCTCACCGCACCATTACTGGTGACAGATTTAAAATTGGCTTCAGGTGCGGTCGAGGATACGACAGGCGGGATGACTAACATAGAGTCTACTCCTTTGAGTATAAAGTCTCAGAGGAGGCGACGGGATCGTGCCGACCAGGATTGGCCGATTGTCAACGAGTAGTCCCAACTAAGGTTGGATGCTGTGGAAATAAATTCCCACTGGGCGAGCTTAAGTCGCTATTCTAACACGTTGCGGCATAAACTGTTGAGAAATAAACGAAAAACCATTAATGGGAAGAATGCTGACCTTCTACACCCGAGTAGGTTAGGAGTTGTTTCTCTCCTGGTGGAAGCTCCCCGTGCAGAACTTTGTCATCTATGGAGGCCTCATTTGTTGTTTTGCTCTTCTTTGTGTTAGGGTACCCGAGTTCATGGCGGCATCCTCACTGGATGTTACGACCATAGACCCGCAAACGAGGTGGACTGTTCATGCCCCAGGCATGTTCGGATCGAACCCTCATCCTACAGGGCAGCACTGGATTGCGTCGTTCCGTCGTGAGACCGGGTGCGGGTGGCCCTGCCTCTTTAAAATCAATCATCATCTTTTTCAGCACTCTGCTGGCTGCCCTTCTGAACTTTCTTCGCGACTGAAATTATTTCTTTATTCTGCTAGTTGTTTTTTGTCATGTCTGCCGCAGGTGCTTCTGCTGAAGCAACCTAACTGTTTCCCACGCGGGACTCGGGTGTGCTTCGGCGCAACCTTAACCTGCTAAAAGGAGCTTTCATGTCAGGCGAGTGGCAAGGCCAACTCAGAGAATTTGTCAACAGTATCGAAAAACTCAAGCAGTACATCAATCTTACCGCCGAGGAAGAGAAGATCCTCAGTGAGACGCAAACTACCTGGGGGACCACACCCTACTTTGCCTCACTGATGGACAAGGATGATCCCAACTGTCTGCTTCGTCGCCAGGTAATCTCTTCGCTCCATGAGCACGAAAATCGCTTCGGGATGCAGGATTATCTGCTGTGGAAAGAGAACCGCACCACCCTGGAGCAACGTCCCGACAGTATCGCCCGCCAATATCGCGATCGGGTTGCCTTCACCGTCACCCAGACCTGCGGTATCTATTGTCGTCATTGTTTTCGTAAAGAACTGGTGGTTGATGGTGATCTCAAGCTTGATTTCAATGTTGATGAAGGATTGAAGTGGATTGCCGAACATCCCGAAGTCCGCGATGTTCTGATCACCGGCGGTGATCCCTT
>JAJRWH010000046.1 GCA_024276935.1 Deltaproteobacteria bacterium | reverse complement strand
CCCAATACAGGTGGTATGGGGGCCTATTCACCGGCACCGGTGGTTACGGCAGAACTGCACGATGAAATCGTCGAAACAATTGTCAGGCCGACCATCGATGGCATGGCCGCAGATGGTCACCCCTATGTCGGAATCCTCTATGTCGGGTTGATGATCAAGGATGGGCAGCCGCGCGTGGTTGAATTCAATGCCCGCTTTGGTGATCCTGAGGCGCAGCCGCTGCTGATGCGGATGAAGTCTGATATTGTGCCGGTCCTTCAGGCCTGTGCCCGCGGTGAGCTGACTCAGTCTTCCATTGAGTGGCACGACAAGGCAGCGGTCTGCGTGGTGATGGCTTCAGGTGGTTATCCGGGCAGCTTTGAGAAAGGTTTGCCCATCAGCGGACTGGATGATGCTGCCCAGCTTGAGGATCTGGTTGTTTTTCACGCCGGAACGGCATTGAAAGATGGTGCTGTTGTGAATAACGGTGGTCGCGTGCTGGGGGTCACCGCTTTGGGGGATGATGTTGCCGCTGCCATTGAGCGAGCCTATCAGGGTGTGACCAAAATCAGTTGGCAGGATGTTCATTTTCGTAAGGATATCGGGCAGAAGGCACTCAATCGTTAGAATGCAGTGAGGGGTGAGGCATCAGGAGTGAGGCGTGAAACCTTCTCTTGCCTGGGACTTCATCCCTCACCTCTTGCGCTTCACCCCTCACATATTTTAACCAAGATGGAGTTGATAATGAGGAAACAGCCGTTGGTCGGAATCCTGATGGGAAGTGACAGCGACTACGAAATTATGGCCGAGACAGGCAAGGCTCTCAAGCAGTTCGGGATTCCCTTTGAGATGATTGTCTCAAGCGCACATCGCACTCCGGAGCGCACAACAACCTTTGTCCGTCAAGCTCAGCAACGCGGGATCAAGGTGCTGATCGCTGGTGCCGGTGCTGCGGCGCATCTGGCCGGGGTTGTTGCGGCTGAAACCACCTTGCCGGTTATTGCGGTTCCGATTGATGCGACAGCTATGCGGGGGCTTGATGCTTTGCTGGCGATGGTCCAGATGCCTGCCGGGATTCCTGTTGCCACCATGGCAATCGGCAAGGCGGGGGCAAGAAATGCCGGGATCTTTGCGGCGCAGATTATTGCTGCTGGCGACAGTGATCTGGCGGCCAAACTTGAGGATTACAAACGCGAGATGGCGGCCGGTGTGATAAAAAAGGCCGAATCATTGGAGCAGCGCCTGCTGGATGATGGGCTGCTTTGAGGGGAGGGGCTCGATTCTTTTAACGGAGAGGGCGGCAAGAAGAGTCTTTTGTTTGCGCTGTATCATTTGTTTTTGTTGATAATTCCCAAGATATGTAATATTTTCCTTCGTCAATTTGAAACATATCGTTTCAACAGACACGGAGGAGATGTTCAATGAAGAAAATGCTGATTCTGTTGGTTGTTGCCGGTTTTGTTGCCGGTACCGCTCTGTTTGCCGTGGCAAACAATGGTCCTGCCGAGATTAAGCTCAAGGCAAGCATGGGGACTGTTACCTTTAATCATGCAGCTCACCAGGGAAAAGTCTCTGACTGTACCGAGTGCCATCACAAGGGAGTCGAGGCTGGTAAGTGTACGAGTTGTCATGGCGTAAAGGCGGACGCTCCCAAGGCCAAGAAGGCATTCCACAAAAAGTGTAAAGGGTGCCATAAAAAGCAGAATGGTCCGACCAAGTGCAAGCAGTGTCACGTCAAGTAAAAATTGTTTTATCAATCTGAGGTAACAAGAAAGAGCCGCTCCTGGTCACAGGGCGGCTCTTTCTCTTTATTTGGCGCTGGTTTTGCACGCCAAAGAGCTGCTTTTCACTGGATTCACAACAGTGAATCCTGTATTCTGGCGGCGTTTTTTAATTCTCTGCCTTAAAGGGGTATTGCCATGTCCGGGGTTGTCAGATTTTTTCTGGTTTTTTCACTGCTTTTAGGCGGAACGGTCAGTGTTTTTGCCGCAGAAAGCTGTGTGACCGCAAGCTGCCACGCAATTCTCGGCAAGTCTCGCTTTGTTCATGGTCCGGTCGCTGCTTATGAATGCACAGTCTGTCACGAGGAAACGGGTAAAAAACATCCTGGCAACAAGGCTGCATTCACATTTGCAGCCCAGGGAACTGAACTCTGTTATCTGTGCCATGATAGTAAAACAGAAGGAAATGCGTCTGTTCATCCTGCGCTTGAGGATGATTGCACGGGTTGTCACTCCCCCCATCAATCCAACCATAAGCTCTTCCTGTACCAGGAGGGAGATGCTCTGTGTTACATGTGCCATGACAGCAAGACTGAAGGGAAGGTCTCAGTCCACCCTGCCCTGGAAGAAGGTTGTACTTCCTGCCATTCTCCCCATGCCGGCCCGGCCCCTAAGATGTTGCCTGCCGAAGGGGCCGATCTTTGTCTGAACTGTCATGATGACCCTCGTGAGGGGAAAAAGGTTTTGCATCCACCTGTAGCCGAAGGCGATTGTATCAGTTGTCACAATCCGCACGCGGGAGATGCCCCCAGGATGTTGCCAGCCGAGGGGAAAGAGCTTTGTTTTACCTGTCATGATGATTTTATCGAAGGGATGGCCTCTGTTCACCCTGCCCTGGAGGAAGGGTGCACGGTATGTCACGATCCTCATGGCAGCAATAACCGCAAGATGCTTGCTGCTGATGGGAGCGAACTTTGCTATCAGTGCCACGATCAGAAAGCAGGCAACAAGGGAATGTCCGGGCATCCGCCCGTTGTCGATGGTGATTGCCTGTCCTGTCACAATCCGCATGCCAGCAAGAACCCGTCCTTGTTGTTAGAACCAGTCCCTGCCCTTTGTTATCAGTGCCATGAAAGTAAAACGGAGGGGCAGGCACACGTCCATACCCCGGTTGCTGGCGGAGACTGTACCAGTTGTCACAATCCGCACGAAGGGAAGGTGAAGGGGATGTTGCCCGCATCAGGGCAGGATCTTTGCTACCAGTGCCATGACAGCAAAACCGATGATAAATTTGATCATGGCCCGGTTGCGGCGGGAGAATGTGAAAGCTGCCACGATGTCCATGCTTCGGATGCCGAGTTTCAGCTTGCGGCCGAGGGAAATAATCTTTGTTTCATGTGTCATGATGAGAAGGAAGAGCTTGCCGAAATGGCGAATACCCATCCGGCAGTCAAGGAAGGCTGTACCTCTTGTCATAGTCCCCATACAGGACCGCAGCAATATATGCTGCCCGAAAAGGGCGATGCCCTGTGTCTGCTGTGTCATGAAGAGATTGGTGACAAGGCACAAAATTCTACCGTTAAGCATGAGGCCCTGGAAGAAGGGTGTGAAACCTGTCACGATCCGCATGGCAATGGTAATATCCGCATGTTGCAGGAAGATCCCAAGGTCTTTTGCGTCAGCTGTCATGACGAGATGGGTGAAAAGATCGCCGCTGCAACGCATCAGCATAAGCCTGTTGCAGCAGGAACCTGCTGGGCTTGTCACGATCCGCATGGTTCTGATAATCGGGTGTTATTGCGCAAGGCCTATCCTGAAGAGTTTTATACCGGGTTTGCCGAAGAAAAATATGCGCTTTGTTTTCAGTGCCATAATCATAGTGCCTTTCTTTATGCCCGAACCAGCGAGTTGACGAATTTTCGCAATGGTGACCGCAATCTGCACTTTGTCCATGTCAACAAGTCCACCAAGGGACGAGTCTGTAAAACATGCCATGGGGTTCATGGTGCGGATCAGGCAAAAATGATTAAAAGCAAGATTCCCGGCTTCGGCAAGTGGGAGATTCCGATCAAATATACCCCGGGTCCGTTCGGGGGAACCTGCACCGTGGGGTGCCACAAAACCAAAAGTTATAATCGTTCGCGGGCTGTACAGAATTGACATTCTGGAGCTGTTGGTCAAGGTTGTGTCTGTGTTTCCGGGATAGATTTTCAGGTATTTTTGACGATGAAATATTCAAGCCGTTTTCTCATTGTTTGCATGATGCTGTTATTTTCGGGGTGTGCTGCGCCAACGGTGGTTAAACCACGCTTTTTCTGGCCGATCGGGGGTGAAAATCCCAAGATTGAATATATCGGGTTTTATGAAGCAGACCGAGATATCAAGCATCCTGAAAGTCCGCTTGCTCAGGCGATCCTTGGTACTGAACTGGGCCGCCCGTTATTTGATGCCCCGCACGGGATCGGTTCGCGTGGTGATGGCGTTTTTGCCGTCACTGATCCCGGTTTGAATAAAGTGGTTATTTGTGATCTTCCGGCGGGTGAAATCCGTTGGTTGAAGAAGCCAACCGGAGAGACTTACGCCTTCAGTTTTCCGGTTGCTCTGGTTTATCGGCCTGACGGTGGTGGTTATGTTGCGGATACCGCAACCAGCCAGATTTTGCAGTTTAACAGTGACGAGGTTGTTGTTGGCAGGTTTGGAAAAAAAGCAGGCCTGAACCGACCCAATGGTCTGGCCTATGATCCCGCCAACCAGCAGCTTTATGTGGCGGATACTCTGAATCATCAAATTGCCGTATTTTCAGCTGCAGGAAAACTGATAAAACGTATTGGCAAGCGTGGTATCGGTGAGGTTGAATTCAATTTTCCTCTCGACATTGCCCTGGCCCCGGATGGAGATCTGGTGGTACTGGATGCCCTGAACGCCCGGGTTCAGGTTTTACATCCTGACGGAACCTTTGTCCGCATGTTTGGTGAGCGGGGGACTGCTGTTGGTTCCTTTAAAATGCCCAAGGCGCTGGCGGTAGATGGTTTTGGCCATATTTATGTGACTGATGCCCAGGCCAATCGCTTTGTTATTTTTGACCTACAGGGAAACTATCTGTTGTCGATCGGTGGGCGGTCTGTTTTGCGGGGTGGGCAGGTCCATCCGGGTGGACTTGATCTGCCCAAGGGGGTTGCCGCCGATCCCGATGGAAAAATCTGGATTGTCGATTCTTTGAGCAGAATGGTGCACCGTTTTCAGTTTTTAAGTGATGATTACCTCAAACGTCATCCTCTGACGGAGGGGAAGATATTTATCCCTGAAGGATTGCGTTAGGGGGTTGCTCCTGTTTATTTAAGCAATCCAGGGACAAACGGTATTGTCAGCAATTATTATGTCCTGGTGATAATTGAATCGTATTTCTTATCGTTGTTTTAGGCAGAAATGTCAGGAGAACTCTTATGATCAACCGACTTGTCATACTTTCAATTCTGCTGTTGCTGGCGTCGCCAGCTTTTGCGGTAGAGATTTTCTATCCGGCAGATGGAACCTATGTCGTTCACTCCGATTTTTTAATCGTCAAAGCAGGAGAAGGTGTTGACGGGTTGACGCTTGATATCGGAGGGGAGAAAAGCGATTTGCTTGACATCTCGGGTGCTGACTATCGGGCGGCATTTGGTGATTTTTTGATTGTGCAACCCAATTGGGATTCAGGCAAGAATACTGTGATCGTTGAAGCCTATAAGGCGGGAAAAAAGATCGCAGAAAAAAAATCGACATTCTTTTATCAAACCAACCTGACTGAGCCCCCTCCTGCCGGGTTTAAAAGGTTCACAATGCACCTCCCTGAGCAAGAAGCTTTTTGTGCCGATTGTCACACCATGAATCCAACCCCGGATCAGCTTAAAATGGTCGGTGCCGACAATCCCTGTGCCAGCTGTCACAAACGGATGCTTGAGCATAAAAATGTCCACGGTCCGGCAGGGGCCTGGCAATGTGCTTACTGTCACGACGCCAAAAGCAGCCCGGTACGTTACGTGCCCCGCAAGGTCAACGCCCCGTTGTGTAATGAATGTCACGAAGGGATCGTCAATAAATTTAAAAAATCGAAAAAAATCCATGGACCGGTAGAAGTCGGTTTGTGCAACGCTTGTCATGACTCGCATGCGTCAGATAATCCGGCTCAGGTACTCAGGCCGATCAATGAGCTTTGTTTGGGGTGCCATGAGGGGGTTGATAAGGAGATTCACGTCATATCGGTTTTTTCTGGGGGTTCACATCCCCTAAGTGGGGTCGAAGACCCAAGTCGTGGTGTCGAGCTTTCTTGTGTTGGCTGTCATGATCCACATGTTGGCGCGGCACGTTATTATTTTCGTGGTGGGGCGACTTCCCGGATGATGCTTTGTCAGCGTTGCCACAAAAAATAGAGCACAGGTAGAGAATCGAACGAAAATATCCTTACGGTATCAAGAACACTGGACGATCTTCCTTGATGGACTGTGCATATGCGCAGTCCGCCTCTGCGTTAAAAAACTCTCTATTTCTAATAGTTTACTAAGTTTTGACCGGCGAATTGCAGTGATTCAGCGAGTCCCGCCGTGATATGGCGTGAGGTTTTTTGCGGACGAGAATGAGCAGGGCTATATCCCTTGCTTGAAGGGGACTGTTTGCTGGGTATGTATATTGCACAAGAGGGGTACGAAACCTTGGAAAACCCATGAATTAGGGCTTGAAAGAGTAAACAGGAAGATCCTTGATGCCGAAAAGAATAACACTGACAGTCTTGCTTATTATCACAGTCCTGATCGGATTTGTGCCGTTGGCTGTTGCGGCGCCGACAAAGATATCAGGTGTACTTGAATGGCGTTACGGATCTCATACTGCAACGGAAAATGGCACTCAGGTTCTTGATGCCAGTCACTTTACGCAGAAATATTCTTTTTTGGCGGAAAAAAAAGGTGTTCTGGCCAGTGGTCGTCTGGGGACCTATGACCTCGCGCTGGGTTATGAATGGAGTTGGGTTGATTCCAAGCGAGGCAATAACGTTGATGTTGTCATCGATAATCCTCTTGACAAGTTGCTCTATCGTGGTGAGCTGACCCTTGCACCCGGCGGTCTGCCATTTAATATGCATGCATATTCCTATGATATGCGTAGCACCACATTTGTCGAGGAGGATTTGGGTGAAATTTTCAGATCACGAGGTTTTTCAGTTTCGGGTAATACGGTTACCAATATATTGAATGGTAGTAATCGTGTGACGGGTTTGACCTTGGAGGTTGGGGTAGAAAATGGCCACTACGAAGGAAAGTATCGCAATGTTCTGTCGAGTGTGCCACGTTTACTGATTGATTTTCAACAGAACGACGTTTATGACGTAAAAAGCCTGACGCCGCGTGACTATACTGACCGCAATCTGGCCTTTGTTTCTTTAAATAAGAAAAACAACTGGTTTCATTACAGTATGTTTACTCACGAGGATCGGATCGACTCGAGTACCGATTATCGTGAACAAACTTTTTTATTGGGAACGATTGATCATCACGACCGTCGCCAATGGATAAACCTGACTAACTGGATCAAGGTGTCGGCGGATGTTTCATATTCAGAAACCCTGCCTGATGACACCACAGCCAGCCGTCAGTTTCAGAAACGATACGATATAAATCTGTTCAGCAAGGCACAGCGAACGCGTTGGCGGGGTTCTAATTATACCAGCTATAGTCGGGTGAGTGATGAAAACTCACTCGATCGCAGGTTGTATATCCCTCTGTATGCCAGCGGTGAGCTGAATCGCGATACAGCCTGGCGCGCCAGAATGGTTGCCAGCCGGACTGAGAGTGATTTGTTTTCGAGTGGGGTGAGTCAGCAGGCAGATGATCTCTATGCAATGGCACGGATCGATACTTATCGCCAATCGCGTTATATCTTTTCTCCTGTTGTTGCCGCCGAATCAAAAACGGGCCTGGATGGTGAAGGTTATGCGGTTCGAGCCGGAGCAGAGTTTAGAACCAACTCGAGTTATCGCTCAGCATATGATCTTTTTGGGCGTTACGAAGCACGCTGGTTTACAGGGACAGGAGATACCGGGCAGTCTGTTGATTATCTTGAACATCTGCTGGAAGGTAAGATCGAAAAGGATTTTTCTGGGCAGTTGCGCGGTGGGTTGACTCAAAAATTCCTGTTGGCTAACGGTTCTTATGATTCAACGGTTGCCGATAATATAGTTGCCAAAACAGATGGAATTATTAACTATAAGGGTGTTGGGAACGGCACGGTTTTTCGCAGTCTAACCACGTTTTTTGCGGATCATCGTTCGCTTGGCAAATTTAATAACCGATTCGAATTGGCGTTTGACTATCAGTCCAGCCCGGTACTCAGCGGGCTTCAGGTGGTGCTGGCTCACCGTTTTTCCTATCGTCAGAAAGCCTGGTCAGTGACTACCGACAGTGAAATTGGTACTGGAGATGAGCTGGCAACGACTTCTGTTGGTTTAGGTACTGGGGTTGAAAATTATTTCAGCAATCGCACTCGTGTAAATTACCGGCCCAGCCGCATTGTCAAGACCAGTCTGGAGCTGGAATATGAACAGCGTTCCTTTTCTACCGGTTCTGATACTGAACGTTATCGTGTACGAGAGATCGCAGATTATTCGATTTGGAAGATTGCCGGGCTGATTCGTAAGCTGGCTGTTTTGGGGCAAGAGATTGAACTCAATAAGAGTCTGCAAGATTCCCTTTCGGTTGGTGATAACTATGTCGCCTTCACCCTGTTCGGTAATTATTATCCGACCCGTGTAACTTTGTTGTCGGCCAAATTGAGGTATGAGGTTGATAGCATTGCTCATGCCGATACATTGATTGCTTATTTGACGGCCGGACTTGATTTCCGGAAACTGAAAATAAGTCTCGATTATTCTTACGGTGATCGTACTTCTGGTGTCTCTGCACCTCAAAGAACTGAGCATCGTTGGGAAGTTAAAGTTAAAAAACTTTTCTGATCTCTTCTCCGTGAATTAATAAACTATTCCAGATAATCTTGATCCTGTTTGCTCAGAATATGGTGGTTGGGGAGGAATCGTTCTCATGATAATATTGTATTGAGCAGAGGGTTGAGGTTTTGTTGAGGGGAATGGTTGGATAGGTTTAGAGTATTACTTCTCGCATGGGATTGCCCACAAAAGAGCCAGATGGTAACCCATCTGGCTCTTTTGTGGGCCCTTATTTTTTCTTGTGACCAAAGCCATAAATATTGATTTTGCTGGGACCAGACTGGTTTGCAACGAGTACAACATATTCAAGTTGAAAGCCTGGTGCTGCATATTTCTGGAAAAAAGGTGCCAGACTGTAGCTGACATGGATATGGGCAGGCAGGGACAGATTTTCCGGGGCCTGGCCGGATTGGCTGACAAACCCGAGAAGTTGTTTGTCTTTGCGGAAGATCTGAAAATTACCAAAGGCACTGTCGACAACAAGAACTCTCCCCTCATTATCGACGGCCACTCCTTTGGGTCGTGAAAGCTTGCCAGTGCCGTCACCAATCTCTCCAAACTCCTGCTCAAACTCGTTTTTATCGTTAAATTGCAGAACCTTGTAACGCAATAGATCGGAAACATAGAGTTTATTGTTACGCCAGTCGAGACCACTGGGCCATCTCAGGTGTTCCGTGCCAATTGAGTCGACAAGGGTATCGTTTCTGAGATCGAAAATATCGATTCGACTGTTTCGCAGGTGGGCAACGTAAAGTTTTCCACCACCGACGGCAACGGCTGTTGGTGAGGCATCTTTTTGTTTGAAATCGATTGAGCGAATGTATTTGTCATCCGCTGAATAGATAAGGACGCGGTGAGCTTTTTTGTCGGCAATATAGCGGCGCCCCTGCTGATCAACGGCAATTCCAAAAGCTGAAGAAAAACTGCTGCGGCGCTGATTGCCTGGGTCGCGAGCGACGAAGTGAATCTTTTGTTGGTCAAGATCGATGACCGCGTATCCGCGCAAGCGGTTGTCGGTGGCCAGAATGGTATTTTTGTAGCTGGTTACACCGAAAGCCTTGCGAAATTCAAACATCCCTTCAGCGAGTGTTTTAGCAATCACAGACTCTTTAACGTCGACCTCGCTGGAGTAGCTTTTGAGGTATTGATAGCGTGGCTGGTCAGGTGGTGGTGGATAAAAAATCGGAGCGATTTTTTGTCCAGCACAGCCTTGCAGTAGAAGCAAAAGAGCGATAACAGTCAGGGTGGTAAAGTGAAACTTGTGGGTCAAATTAGACATGATGTGAATGCTCCCTTTTTTTTGGAACAATCTTAAGCGATTTACTCTCTGCAGTGAAGTTGTTTTTCCTGCCTGGCAGGCAAAAAATAAAAGAGCCCGCAACAGAGATCTGTTGCGGGCTCTTTTATCTGCTTACTAAAACGATCTTACTTGATGTGGCAGGTCAGGCAGAGGGCGCTGCCTGTATTGGCAATAACGAGCAGCGGGCTGCCGTTGTTGTTGCCATCATGTACGTCGTGGCAGGAAGCACACTCAAGCTGGTTGGCGAAAAGCAGGTCGTTTGCGATAGTATCACCCAGTGCAGTTGTATAGGTGCTTGGATCTTGCAGGGCCCCATCACTGGTGGCCAAAGCGGTATTGTAGGTGAATGAGACCGGGTGGTCATTGGCCATGGTGCCATCAGCCTGCAGGGCAGCCGGACCAGAGATGTAGGTTGTGGTTGTCGGGGTGTTACCAAACTCATCCAGGGCAACGGAACCGTCATGGCAAGAGAGGCAAAGAGCAGAGATGCCGGTTGGACTGGCGGCGGTTGTAGCCTGCATGTCTGTTCCAGTGTAAGGGGTGTAGTTCTGGGTTGTTACTGCGTGATTCCACAGAGGGGCGTTGCTGACAGTCGTGTCACCGCCGTGAGGAGTGTGGCAGGGCAGGCAGATTTCGCCGTTCGACCAGGACTGACCAGTGAAGTCATGCTTGGTGCCAGAGATAATGGCAAACGATGTGCTGGCCATCAGGGCTACCAGGGCAACAGTTAACAGAACCTTTTTCATTTTTACTACCTCCTGTAAATTCCCGACGTTTTGTGCCGGAAGGGTGGAATTAGTTCTGTTTCAACACCGTTCCGGGGTGAAACAGAAAGTTCTTTCCGATATCAATCGGAATCAGTCTTCTATTGATGCCTCACGAGTTGTGCATTACCTGTGCCAAGCTGAAAACATGTGAGATTTCGCCGGGTCGTACCTTTCTGTGCAATTGCACAGTTTGGATCCGTCGTCTTTTCGCAGTGCTGCGTCGTGATATGACCGTGTGTAATCGCGAGCTATCTGGAGGTACTCCATAATGGATGAAATTTACTCTGCCCTGTTTTGGGTTTGTTTTTTGATCTGGTATTGATAAAGCCTGGCATCGTTTAGGAAAACCGTTTGGATGTCTCTTGCCTGCGTTGGCAGCTGTGCGTCAGCCTGGTTTGGCGATGAACAAAAAAGTCGAATGCGGCGACTTGTACCTGTTTGGATGTCTTCAACTGTATGCTGATATGGCTTGTCTTGAGTCCCATAATAAAAAACTTCAGTGTTGATGATCGGTTGCTTCAAAAGCGCAGGAGGTTGTTTGAAAAGGCTTTCTGCCAGCCTTTTCAGGTGGTAGTTGATTTTTGCACGATCCTGATTGCTGATAACGCGCGGCAAAGCTTGCTCAAAAAAAAGAAAGGAAAGCTTTGTTAAGCTCACAGCAGCTTCTGTCTGTCCGTTAAAAAGATACGATTTGGCCAGAGCCTCTGCCGCCAGACCGCTATTTTGATTAAGATTAAAGTTTGCCGGAAAGTATTGATATCCATGTCTGAAAGAGGCCAGTGCTTCGCTGAAGTGACGTTGTCGCACAAAGTTCATGCCCACCGCATTATCCAGCAGATCACTCTTTGCGTTTTTGCGCGCCTGTTCGAAAAACTGTGATGCTTCAGAAAATTTGCCTTGCAGGCTGGTGACAACTCCCAGTCGTTCGGTGTTGCGCCACCCAAAGGGGTTGGTCTTTCGTGAGATACGATATGCTTTTTCTGCACGTGCGTATTCCCTTGCGATCTCATACTGATTGCCAAGAGCCAGAAAGCGGTCGCTGGTAAACTTGATCAGAGTCGTTGCTGTCATAACAGACAGCAGTCCAAGTATGAGGATACGAAATGGTTTGGACGTCAAGGTTGGGGATGTTGCAGGGAGTTGTTGCTGATGGAGGAGCAGGTTGGTGCGCCCGGCGATAAACCAGAAGAGTATCGCACTTGATACCAGACTGAAAGAAAAACTGACCAGAGCATGGATAGCTACCGTCGCAAGACTGCAAAGAAGGCAAATGGTTTGTAGTTTGTTGCGATTTGTTTTGATGATCTTGAAAAACTGGATAGAAAAATAGCCTAGCAATGCAATGAGCAGAGCCGCTGCGGCCAATCCTCCTTCTGCAGCAAGTTGAAGGTATTGATTATGGGCATCAAGTGCCCAACCTGCGTAAGGGCGGTAGCTTCTGTTTTCTGGTCGAACAAGAAAGTTTTTCTGATAGGCAGGCATGCTGAAACCGTAGCCGCCGATACCGATTCCCTTGAGTGGGTGGTCTTTGATCATGTCAAGGGTGATGCCCCAGAGCATGTAGCGGGTTTGGGTGCTTTCAGACTGAAGAGAGTATTGACTGAAGCGGTCCGCCAGGCTTTCATCGCAATGATCGGAAAATGGAGGGGTGCCACTGAGAAGTAGCATCAGGACGAGTGTTATGAAGCCCAGGGTTGCAAAGTGTTTATGCCTGACCTGGAACCATTCTCGTTTCTGGTAGATCAGATTCAGGATGATCAGGACTGTCACTGAAATCAGCAGCCCCAGTAATGCACCGCGCGTCTTTGTGTAAAGAAGGGTGCCGAGAAGAAGAGTGAAGCTGATATACAAAAGCAGCTTTTTGCTTTTTGGTTTAGCAAGAACCAGGTAAATGTTTAATGGGATCAGTGGCGCAATGAAAGCACTGAGGTAATTCTGGTTGCCGAAAGTAGAAATCATTCCTGCGCGACAACTCAGGGTTTCAATGACCCTGTCAAAATGAAAACCGTAGTAATTGATGATTGCAAATGCACCAACGAGTGAACCCGCGAGCAGGAAGGTCGCAAGCAGTTTGTCTTGCTGCTGGTTTCCGATTTGCTGAGAGAGAAAATAAAGAATCATCATGGCGGTCCACTTGTTGAAGCCCCAGAGGCTCCAATAGTAGTTTTCGGCCAGTAGTGCCGAGCCAAGATAAAACAGAAAAAATAGAGTAATTATCCAGTCTTGAGGTGTTTTTGGTTTTGGTAGAGAGCGGTTCCTGATAATGTCGTAGAAAAACAGGCCGAATAGAATAATCTCAGCGAGAAAGTCTTTCGGTTCAGTCGCTCCACGTATCGAGGCAAAGTAGATAAGGGGTACGCTGAGGAACATAATCCCGAGAGTGCGGCTCAGATATTTTGTTCGAAAAGTGGTTTCTTGTGATAAATGGTTGAGGGGACTCATGTGGCAGATCCGTATCTAGGGGAAGGCTGCAATAAAATCGTTTGCCATTTTATACATGTCGAACTGTTAGTCGGCAACAGGTATTCTTGGAAGGACACGTCAGGCAAGGCACTGTATCGTAATTATGGAAACAATCGACTCTCTTTATGCTGGCCAGTTAT
>JAJRWH010000001.1 GCA_024276935.1 Deltaproteobacteria bacterium | reverse complement strand
TCGATTCACGGGGCAGGACCAGATAGCTGTAAACCCCGACGATGACAATAATCAACATCAGCGCAAAGACAGTACTGCGACGCTCAATGGCAAGATTGGAAATAAGCATGGGACCTCTGACTGTTAAAGCAGGATAGCGATTTCACAAACCCTGAGGGTTAAATTCCGGTGTACTGCGAGCTCACCGGTCCTCCTGTTGCTGAATCTGAGCCCCGTCGGTCAGTAACTGCTGACCCTTGACGACCAGCTGTTCTCCAGGCTTCAGTCCGGCCTCAACAATGACCCGGTCTCCCACCACGGCTCCCAGCCGAACCAGTTTCTGCCGAGCCTGTTGGTGGTCTGAAACAAAAAGATATTTCTGCCCGTCCCGATCTACCACCGCGAACAGGGGCACCGCCAGGACACCCACATGTTTTTTACGTAAAAAACGAACCCGCAGAATCATACCCGGGCGTAGCTTTTTGGCCGGGTTGCCAACCTCGACCTTCACGCGAAAGGTTCGTGAAGCCGGGTCAGCCTGATAACCGACATGAAGAATTTTGCCTGCAAGAAAGTCCGTTGTGTCATCCCCCAATGAAGCGGAAATCACTTCAACCTTCTGACCCGGCGCAAGGTATGCGACATCCTTTTCAGGCACGTCGACAATGACCTTCAGTTTGTCAATCTGAACAATTTCTGCCAGCGGATCACCCGGGCTGACATACTCACCTCGATCAACCAGTAGACGGTCCAAAATACCGTTGATCGGGCTTTTCAACAGGCTCTTGTCCAAAGCCAGTTGCGATTGACGCAGGTTGGCACGAGCCGCTTCGAGGGCACTGCGTACAACACCGAATTCCTGCTGGCTGACAAGTTGTTCGGCAAGCAGCTGTTGATAGCGGTTGAATTCCTTTTGCTGAACCTCGAAACCGGTTTGGTCCCGTTGCAGATTGGCCTTGAGAGTATCGGTATCAATCCGTAGAATCGCCTCATCGACGGTGAGATAATCTCCCTCGGCAGGCCCAATCCAGCGAACTGGTCCCGCCAATTCGGCAGCCAGGGTCAGGCTTTCCCAGGCCTCCAGCCGACCTGGTAAAACAAAGGTCTCCTGCAAGTTGGTCGCAACAACCTTGACAAGTTCAACCCGGGCTTTTTTAACCGGACGCTCCGCAGTCTTCTGCGCCGTCGTTTTTTTCTCACCACAGCCATTCACAACCAGTGACAATGCGACCACCACCAACAACGTCAGGATAATTCTTGGCATTTTCAACTCTCTTTCCGAGGTAAGCGCAACGCGATTCCACGCTGTTGCAGATTGGTTCCCATGCTCAGATCAAGCAGAGCCTGACCTCGTCTGGCATCGCCACGGGCCTGGTCCAGACGAATTCTGGCATCAACCAATGAATCCTGAACGATCAGCAAACGAAAACTGTCTGAAAGTCCAACCTTGACGCGCTTACCCTCCTGGTTGAGAGTTTTTTCTGCCAGAGCAACATAACGCTCAGCTACCGCAATCCGCTCCAGGCTGCGCTGCCGGGCAGTCCAGGCGTTACGAACTTCGCTTGTCACCTGGCGCAATAATCGTTGATAAGACTGTCGGCTCTGACGACGTTGCGATTTGGCAAGAACCAATCTGGCACGGGCAGCTTTATTACCCAGGGGATAACGTAACGCAAGACCGGCTTGCCACTGATAACCATCTCGATCAAATGCCGACCCGAAACTGTCTGCCCATCCCCCACGATAGGAGCTGTTCAAGCCATTTTGCTCAGATCCTGAAAGGCCATTGAGACCCGCTTTGATTTGCAGATCAAGCCTTGGTAACAGCTGATTTTTTCGAAAACGAAGATCGGTTTCAACCAGCTGTTGGTCGATGGCGGCCTGCTCAAGATCTGGTCGTTGTCGATGCGCTGTCTCCAGTGCTTGTTCAAGGGCAAATCTCGCGGATGCAGGTGGTGCCAAAGGGGTCATTTCGAGCACGGCGTCAGGATCAAGATCGAGCAGCTCCAACAACTGTTCGCGATAGTTCTCGAACTGCTGCTGAGCCAGAATCAGCTGTTCGCGGCGCGATTCGACGGAGGTTTCCGCCTGCTGAACGTCAGATTTTGGAACCTGACCAAGAGCCAGTTTGCGCTGATTTCCGTCAAGAAGCTCCAGCGCCAGATCGAGAGAATCCCGCCGATGTTGCACCAGAGAGAGGGCTTGTGCCAGATCGATATAGGCCGTCTCGATCTTTGCCGCAAGTAATTGACCTTGACGTTGATAATCCCGTAGTGCCTGTTTGACAAACAATCGGTTCTGCTCAATACCGGTTCGATTTATTTTACGTCCGAAATCACGCAACAATGGCTGAGTCACAGTCAGAACCAGAGATGTCCGATACTCAGGATCAAGACCGGCAAAATTGTCATTGGTTGTCAGACGACGGCTACTGAGGTTGAGGTCGACGCTCAGGCCACTGGTGAAGCGCTTTTCCACCCCGACTTCTCCCTGGGTTGTCCGTTCCTGAAGAGCGCTGGTGCCAACAAATTGAGACGCCACCGGCTTGCGTTCTGCCCCCAGCCCCAGACCCACCTTAAGAGTTGGATCAAAATCAGCGACAGCAACCTGCTCTCCGGCTTCAGCCTGCACAATGTTTTCACCATTGGCCTGCAGGCCAAGATTACGTTGCAAGCCAAGAGCAATGGCCTGTTCAAGTGAGAGTTTTGCGGAAATTTCTGCACCTGAAACCGGTAATTGAAAAAGAACCGGCCCCAGTAACAGCCCCGTAACAACAGCACAAAAAAACCGGGAGTATCTCATTCCTGGTCCTCCTGAGAATCAACCTCGGCAAGATGAAGGTTGGCAAAGGGAGCCTTGATCTGGTCCATGATCTCCCGATCAGGAACCTCCCCCGGATCTCCCTCACCCCAACCGATCAAAGACTGGCGACAAAGTGCGCGCAACATGGTGGCAACCATTTCACGGGTTGCAAAGTATCCCCCATACCAACCAGAAATAACCAGCAGATAAAACGCGTGAAAGTTTGCCAGAGCCAGCAGAGGATCGGCATCCTCATGCAACTCACCCCGCTGTTGGGCACGTTGAATAATCTCCATGACCCGCGCAAGATAGCGTGCATCCAGCTCGCGCGATTTATCTGCCATACTCTCGCGCGGAAAAGCTATTTCGCGGCAGAACAATCGTCCAAATTCACGATTGGCCGTCACAAAATCAAACTGGGCCATTGACAGGGCAACAATCTGTTCAAGCAGTGGGGCCTGTGGATCCACCTCTTCATCCATATGCCTGAAAACGTAATCCATCTCCTCCTCACAAAAAGCAAGGTA
Source organism: Deltaproteobacteria bacterium (assembly GCA_024276935.1). Classification (GTDB taxonomy): domain Bacteria; phylum Desulfobacterota; class Desulfuromonadia; order Desulfuromonadales; family Geopsychrobacteraceae; genus Geopsychrobacter. The sequence goes on along the minus strand of JAJRWH010000001.1, from coordinate 18,988 downwards.
GATCTCCTGCTTGGTGGCAAAATAACCGTAAATCGTGGCCTTGCCGATACCGGCAACCTTGGCCAATTCTTCAATACTCGTCTGTTCAAAGCCCTTTTCGGTAAAAAGCTTGATCGCCGCTTCGAGAATTGATTTTCGTGTCTGACGTTTTTTTTGAGCGCGGAGAGTTGTCATTCTTGCAGACCTTTCGCGGTTAGTGCTCCTGAACACCAGTCTCGACCCTGGTCGAATTCGACCAGGGTCGAGACTATCCACGAACAGAAGAAAACGTCAAGGGGTAAAATAATAAGAAGGCCTCCATCCTGATGATGAAGGCCTTCTTTATAGACAATCTTTTTTATCCCCCCACTGGGGGATCATACCCGGATTTACCTTTTCGCCGGGTCAATTGTGCGTTTATTGTGATTGGTTTTCTCCCAGGTGATCCGGCGGCTCAGAGACAGGCATATCATCTTCCTCCTTTACGCTAGGGTTGATTTAAGAATAGCATAGAATCGTTAAAGCAACAAGAACACGTTCACAGAAAAAGCATCCTGAAGGAGAACGGAATGAGTCACTATTGCACGACCGCGCCCGACCATCCCTGGCATGGCCCTTACCACGACCAGGTATACGGCTTCCCGATTCGGGAGGATTCACAACTGTTCGAACGTCTGGTCCTCGAAATTAACCAGGCGGGTCTTTCCTGGCTGACAATTTTGAAAAAGCAGGCCAACTTCCGCCGGGCCTTTGATCAATTCGACCTGGACCTCGTTGCGGCATACGGCGAGAAAGACCGCCAACGCCTCCTGAATGATGCCGGGATTATCCGCAATCGATTAAAGATCAACGCCTGTATTGAAAATGCCCGCAGACTGGTGGAAATCCGTGCCAGCCACGGCAGTTTTGCCGCCTGGCTGGACCAGCATCACCCACAACCCAAAAAAGACTGGGTTCGCCTTTTCAAGAAAACATTCCTGTTTACAGGAGGTGAGATTACAGGTGAATTTCTTCTCAGCACAGGATATCTCCAGGGGGCTCACCATGAGAATTGCCCTGTTTTTCATGAAGTCAGCAAACACAATCCGCCATGGATGCAAAACACTCAACAATCTATTGTTAAAAAAGAAAGTGGACATGATTAAAAATTGTTGACGAAATTAATATAAAAATATAGCGTATACGGCATCCAAAAAGCCACGGAGGGGGATTGGGAATATCCACGGAAGGAGACCCTCCCCAATGCCGATCAAAAACGTTCTGCTCCCCGAATACAATTTTGTTTTCACCTATTTCACAGACTCTGTCGATGACCTTGAAGTTCGCGCCTACTCCGATCAACTGACCAGGCAAATCGCTGATTTTGACAAGCATTGTGAAATCATTGATTTTTCACGCAATGTCGATTTCAGCGGCTTAAGTTCCGAAACCTTGACCAAGACAGGAGCCGCCGAAAAACGGCGCTCGCTCGCCGGAACCGGACCACTGGCCATACTGGTCACCGATCCTCTGACCTTTGGTCTGGCACGTGCCTACTCAACCTTTGCGGCCGAAGCGCGTACCGATGTCCTGATTTCCTACAACCTTGAAGAATGTATTGACTTCATGGGGTTTAGTGCCGGTCAAAAGCTCCATGTCAAAAATGCCCTGGCTCTGGCCCTGCCATCCACAAACGGCCTGTCACTCCAGAATTCAGTCCGATTCAATTTTCCCGATGACAATTGAACAACCGCTCCCAAACCGGATCAAAAGAACTCTGGATCGTCGGCTTCGACTGTGTTAAATTGTATACTGTAGACAGTTTGAAGCCCGACAGACGATGCTTTTATCCGCCGCCATCACCTTTGGCGGTGTTCGATTTTGATCGCAAAAGGAGCGGTAGATGGACGCCAAAACACTGAAAGAAGCCCTGATTAAAGCTATCCAGACTGAAAAGGATGCAATGGATTACTACAGCATGGGCGCAGGTAAAATATTTGATGAACGAGCCAAAGCAACCTTCGAAATTCTGGCCTGTGAAGAACGCCAGCATGCCTTTTCGTTTTACCAGGCCTACAAAGGTGATGATTTACCACCCTTCGACGAAATGATGGCAGAGGCCCCCAACACCGAGTCGTCCTGGTATCTGGCTCTGCAAAAAGCGATGCTCAGTGAATTTGATGAAAGGCTGGCTCTGGAAATGGCTATCGTCCAGGAAGAGTTGTTAGCCAAAGAGCTTAAAAAGATGGCTGAAACCATCGACGACCCGGAGATCAAACAGGTTTACCTGAGCAATGCCGCCTCAACCCACCACCATCTTGAAATGGTCGAGTCAGATTACAAGGCCATGCTTGGCATGAGTGGCTGATGTCCAACGAATAAATTTTCGCCATACCCAAAAGCCGTGTCCTGCATCAAGGATTGCGGCTTTTTTCTTGCCAGGCACCCGGCGTATCGCTAAATTGAACCAATCCCTTTTATCAGCCCAGGTGGATATCGCATGACTGCTGAAGCCCGTCTGATCGTCGAGCAACTGCCAGCCCCCGATGAAAATCTGGCGGAGCTGCTCAAGGAGCTGTCCACCACCTGTAAACTTGATGCTTATTCATGCCGCCAACTCCTTCTTGGGCAAGGGCTGGCACTTCTCACCCAGGGCCCCGCCGACCAGCTGCATGAAATCAGACAAACCCTGGTAGATTATGCCGTACAGGGTTATGTCCTGACACCAACCCGCCTGGTTTTTGCCCCATTTATTCTGAACCGTCTCGAGATACGTGCCACCGAGTTGTGTCTCATGGGCCGCGAGAAACAACTTGTGATCCCCCGTAAATCCCGCCTGCTGATCCTGCTCTCAGACCTGTCCGGACAACTGGCAGAACGAAATCTCAGCCTTATTCTGTCGGCTCATCGCTATCGTGGCACCACGGGCAATTCCGGTTTGGAACAGGAAAAAATCGAACGTATTATTCTGCAGGGCCGACCGGTTCTGGATATTTATCTTCTGGACAAGAAAGGCTTTCCCCAGGCTGCAGCGCGCGCCTTTCCGGGCAAATTTGATCACCATGGGCTCGGTGAACGTGCGACCCTGAGTACCAGTCAAAACCTGCTTAAGCTGGCAGAGCTGGCCCGTGAATATGCCGAGGATTGCCGCGTGGATATGCATTTCGGGCTTTCGCCTTTGCCAGGAGCCAGTTTGACTGTCGGCAAAGAAAATGATCTGGACGTTCTGAAGAAAAATCTGCGCAATCTGACCCGCTATGCCTGGCTACAGGCAGATATTGATCGGCTTCGGGCTCAGGACACCCCTGCCTCCGACCCCGAAGACCTTATGGCACCCACCGCCAGTCTACTGGCGACAACCCTGCCAGACCAGATCACCAACCAGTCTCAGCCTCAAGCAACCGTGGACCAGCCCGCTTCAACCGGCAAAGCAAACCGCACCGCTGAACGCAGCCCGAAAAAAAACCTCCCCACCCCGCCAGATGTTCAGCATCACAAGGTCTGGACCAGCCCACGCGCCATAATTGGTATCGTCCTGATGGTGCTGGTTGGTCTGATAACCCATTTCGGCACCCGCAACGGTTGGCTGGCCCCTCTGGCCGTCAAGGCATTCTCCTCGGGATTGATCAGCGGGCTGCTGACAATCAGTTTTCTGATCGGTGGCTTTCGACTTTTGACATTGAAAAGGCTGATTGAAAATACCCCCACCAGCAAAATTCGTTCAATCGCCATGGGCCTGGTAGAAATTCGCGGGACCGCCCGACGGCAATATGCCCTTGTCTCACCCATGACCCAGATTGCCTGTATTTACTATCGGCTGACCCGCTATAAACGTAACCACCGCAACAACTGGGTCATCAGCAGCATAACCAGCAGTGGCCATGTCCCTTTTTGGGTAGAAGATGATACTGGCCGGGTCAGTGTCAACCCGGATCAGGCCAGAGTAAAAGCCGATCATCGTCAGGAAAGTTTCGAAGAAGGAACTGTCGCCTTCGGCGGATTCAGCAGTACGGATGAAAAATGGGTCGAAGAGATGATCTATGACGGAGCCCTGATTTATGTTCTGGGCGAAGCCCGGGTCAAGAAATCACCCCGTCCTGACCGCCGCCAACGCCGCGCCGAGGCTCTGCGACGCATCAAGCAGGACCCGCACCAACGCGCCCATTACGACACCAACGCGGATGGACGCCTCGACGAAAATGAATGGCAGACAGCCCGTGACGATGTAGACGAACAGCTGCTTCATGAAGACCTTGCGGCCAGCTCCCGGCGTAAGACCCAGGATGAGTTGGTTGAAATCGGCAAGCCGCGCCAGCGCGGGGTTCCTTTTGTGATCGCGGAAACAGCAACAGAAGCCAGACTGACTCGTCGCTACGGCCTGTCAATCACGCTGTTGTTCGCCACCGCTGCAAGCTGTGGCGCTCTGACCCTGTGGCTGTTGTTGACTCACTGATTCAGACCAACAAATATGCTAGACTGTTGCGCGACTGACCCTGACAACAAGGAGAGCCTTTATGACCGGATGGATTGTACTGGGTGTGCTGGTCCTGATTATTGCCCTGGTAGTTTTGTATGTCATCGTGATTTACAACGGCTTCGTTGCAATGAAAAACGGCATTGATCGCGACTGGAGTAATATTGATGTCATGCTCAAACAGCGCTACGACGAACTGCCGAAACTGATCAAGGTTTGCGAAGGATACATGCAGCACGAAAAGCAAACCCTTGAGGCTGTCATCAAGGCCCGCGCTGACGTTGGTAAAGCGAGCGGCGAAAATCAGAAAATGGCCGCCCAGAATGCTCTGAGCGAAACCCTTAAATCCCTTTTCATGGTCACGGAACGCTACCCTGAGCTGAAGGCCGACAAAGGATTTCGTCAGCTGGCAAACCGTATCACCGAACTTGAAGATCAAATCGCCGACCGACGTGAACTGGTTAATGCTGCGGTCACCATCTACAACACCCGCCTTGATCAGTTTCCCGATATGATCGTAGCACGCCTGTTCAATTTTACCCCACGCGGCCTGTGGAAGATCAATCCTGCTCACCGTCAGGATGTGGACGTCAACTTTTCTCCCGGCTGACTAACAGGCTGTTGAAAAACGTTTTCGAGGCCGCGAGTGCAAGGCAAAAATTGTCAAAAAAGCGCAGTTCACACCCGGTAAATGAGCATTTTGAGACAATTTTTAACCCAGCAATCGCAACGCAGATAGTTTTTCAACACCCTGCTAAACTTATCCCTCAAACCGGTCGATAAGCAAAGGGGTCTCCCAAAACGGGAGAGCCCCTTTTTAACGCTCCAGGGACGGAGAATCGAAAGGTTTTCCGCTTGACTCCACCCGATTATTACCAACTGCTCGGCATCGATAAAAAAGCCAGCCACCAGACTGTTCGCACCGCTTACCGCAAGGCCTTACGCCGCTATCACCCTGACGCCAACCAGGGGAACCGCCAGAACGAAGACTTGTTACGCCAGGTCATCACTGTCGGACGAATTCTCTGCGACCCTCGTCAACGCGCAAGATACGACAAACAACATGAGCAGAACCTGAACTATCCGAAACAAACCTGCCCGCCACCAGCAAACAGACAAACCCAGGTATCCGCCAGGTCCCCTTTTGCACTTCTTTGTCAAAAAATCCGCCATGTCGGACAAAGAACCTGTCAGTTCTTCTTCAGTGCCGAACAGGCTGAGTTCACCAATCGGCGCGCCAGGCAACAACCCGGGCGAAAGACTCCCGGCTTCAATTTCTATCTCTATCTTGCCATGAGCCGAAATCGTTCAAACCGCTACCGGCAAGATGCCGATGGCATCTATCGTAGACAGGACAAAAAACAGGTAAGAAGATGGCGCAACCGAACCGTTATCTGGCTGTGGCTGACTTTTTTCTGGGAAATCTGGCGCAACTGACCAAACAGGACACTAGCGCCGCTGGAGACGATTGCTCTGCAAGCGCATACGCCGTAAACGACGAGCACCAAAATGAAGTGAACAGCTGACTTTTTCCGTCTGGTTCTTGCCGAAATAAAGTAGAAGTCTTTTGAACATCAGGGTAAAATTCCGATCAGGCATAGTGTTTCACGATAAGACGGCGCGGACAATAAACACCGCAGGTCCACCGGTCAAGCACTTTTTTTGCTAAAATGCTGTTTGCAAAAAAAACCGAATCGACCATCGCTTCTGTGGTTCTTAACAGCTTTTTTTATGGATGATCAAAAAAAACGTCTGCCTAACCAAACCCTGTTTCAACAGCCTTTTCGGGAGAAAGTATGAGTGATCAGCAGAACAATGAACCCAAGATGTGTGAGCTGCACAGTGCAGGGATGATGGAGCAGATTGATCAGCGCAGCAACAACCCGCAGTTTGTTTGTGGTAAATGTCGACGCAAGGCAAACCGGGCCGAATACCTTCACAATCCCTTACCGCTGAAAAAAAACGGCGGTGATAACTTCTGGGGTTAAATCAAGAGGAGCCCTCATGGAAAAAGCCCGAAACTTCTTTACCAGTCAGGATCACTTTGCCCGTCACATCGGAGCAGAACTCCTTGATGTCGAACCTGGAAGAGCTCGCACCAGGCTTCATATTGAACCCCATCACCTCAATGGTGCCAAAACGGTTCACGGGGGAGCCATCTTCACCCTGGCTGATTTCGCCTTTGCAGTTGCCGCCAATTCACACAACAAGCTCGCAATGGGGATCAACACCAGCACAAGTTTTATTCGGGCCATCTCCAGTGGCACCCTGTTTGCTGAAGCGACGGAAATCGCCATCAACCACAAACTGGCCAGCTATCAGGTTCGGGTAACCGATCAGGATGAAAACCTGGTTGCCCAGTTTCAGGGGACTGTCTACCGAAAAGATACCGCTATTTTCTAGATCTTTACTTAAGCGGTTTTCTCACGTAAATTGATGACATCTTATTTGTCCGCGGTGAAACAGGAAGCAGTTCTGCCTGAAAAAAACTATGCACTGTCATCCACATGAACAAAAAGGAGCGCAGCAATGTCCAGCCTGAACAGCACAATCGGCGAAAAGATCAAGAGTTTGAGAATCGAAAAAGGACTATCACTCAAAGAAGTCGCCCAGCAGACAGACCTGCCCGAATCCTTTATTGCCGATATTGAAGCTCATAAAGCCTCCCCCCCCCTGGGAAACATTGTCAGCCTGGCCAAGGTTTTTCAGGTTCCCGTGGGAGATATCTTTGGTGACAGCGCCGACTCACCTTTTTGCATCGTTCGCAGTGACAGCCGTAAATCTGTTGCCCGCTTCAGCTCAACGGGCAGCAACTCAGGCAGCTACAGCTACGAGTCTCTCGGGCATCAGAAGAAAAATCGCCAGATGGAACCTTTTCTGGTTACCCTGACGCCAGCCAAAGACGCCCAAATTGAGCCCAACCAGCATATTGGTGAAGAAATTATTTTTGTTCTGGAAGGCCAGGTTGAGGTCACCCTAGGTGATCATACCGATATTCTCAACCCGGGGGATTCGATCTATTACGATTCGAACCTGCCCCATATCGTGTCATGTCATGGCGATGAACCGGCCACAATCTTCGCGGTGATTTACGCCAAAAAAGAAATGATCATCTTCTAGCTCTTCAGTTCCTTATCGACTCCAAAAGCCTCCTGACTCAAGGTCAGGGGGCTTTTCAGTCTTGTTGCTGCTGAATCGACGAACTGGGAACATCTCCGAATGAGCAGAAGACGCAGCAATCACCCGCGCTCGGTCTGAGCAATGCGTCACATCCTTCACATTGGTAAAAGAACTGACAGGCATCGGCCGGCATTTGCAGCATTTTGCTTGTTCCACAGTGAGGACAGATCAGAGTCGATTCGGTAACAACCTCAGAGCTACGCTACCAGCCCCATATCCTGATGCAATGCCATTCGTAATTGTTGGGCAACCGGCCCGACCTGGCCCTGATTGATTTTGTATTTTCCAACCTTGATGACCGGCATGACCTCAAGAGAGGTTGACGCGATAAAAACCTCGCCACAATCCTCAAAGACAGACAGGCCATACTCACCGCTTACAACCGGAAGGTTGAGCTGGGTTTGACAAAGCCTGACAAGGGTTGAACGGGTCACCCCTTCCAGCAGACCTGTTGTCGCTGACGGCGTATAGACACAACCCTCTTTGACCCAGAAAATATTTGACGCCGACCCCTCGCAGATCTGTTCTTTGTTGTTAAGCATGAGCACTTCGAGAACACCCGCCTGCCTTGCTTCCAGTTTACCGAGCAGGCTGTTGAGATTACTGATTGATTTGATCTTGGGATTAATCGCCTCAGGGGCATTACGCCGGGTGCGGGCAAGATGAAGTTCAATCCCCTGTTGATAATAGTGTTCGGCAAATCCCTGAAACTCACGTGCAATAATCAGCCAGGTCAGATCATGACTGATATGACGCTGAAACCCGATTTCACCCGTTCCGCGGGTTATCGTAATCCGGTAGTAGGCGTGATTGAGATTATTGCGTCTGCGCAACTCATACAGCACCATTTCCAATTCTTCCTGTGAGTAGGGCAGCAGGTAACCAAGAGCCTCTGCCGACTGGCAAAGACGCCGAAAATGGTGAGCGAACTGGTAGAGGTTTTCCCCGATCGAACGAAAGCTTTCGTAAATACCATCTCCATAGAGAAAACCCTGATCAAAAACCGATACTTTCGCCTCGGCACCGGGCACAAAATCACCATTCAGATAAACCGCATCCATTTTCGCTCCTCACAAGCCCTGGGAAAATCCATCCAGGATAGCTTCAACAGGCACGCACTGATTCAGGTTCAAGTTTAACCCGGATCGTCCCGGAACGTAAAAGGCCAATTGCAACATATCCTGCTCAATGTTAGCGTAGCGCAACAAGCACCTGCCCGGTTATTTTTAGAACCTCCTGGAGAAAACCCAACATGCCAAAGACCAAACCGAGAATCAAAGAGATTTATGTGGCTGACATTTCGTTTGATGTTGTTGAAGAGGACATCCGTAAGCTGTTCTCGGTTTGCGGCACTGTCCGTGCTATCCACATGCTTAACGACCCTGGTTCGGGTCAGTTCAGTGGCCGCGCCTATGTCCGTATGGCAACAGATGCCGAAACCAAAGATGCCATCAACACTCTTGATGGAACCCTGTTGATCAACCGCTGTATCCGGGTTTGCGCAGCCCGTGAAAAGAATGTACCGGAGCCAATTGCTCCACTTGAGCAAAAACAACCCCGACGACGCAGACAGCCCAAAGGCCGCCGCAAAAAATGATCCGAAGGCCTCCAACCCCTGTGAAAGCTATGCTATGATTCGCAGCGGCACAAAAACGAGCACCTCAGTTCAGTTTCTTGTGGCAATCAAACGCACGGAACACTCGCCAAGGGAAGGAATGCAACGCGCATGAACGCATCAGATCTTAAACGGGGGCTGGTCATCCAGTTCAACAATGCCCCCTGTACAATTCTCGACGTCAGTTCTCAATCTCCCACTGCTCGTGGTGGCAATACCCTGATCAAAGCCAAGTTTCGTAATCTGCGGACCGGTCAGGTCTTGAACGAAACCTTCAAATCCGGTGACCGTATCGACGAAGCCGACTTTGCCCGCCGCAAAGGTCAGTTTCTTTATGCTGATGGCGATCAGGGTGTTTTCATGGATCTGGAAAGCTATGAACAATTTGAAGTCGGCGGTGATATCTACGACACGGTCAAAGGTTATCTGCTCGACGGAACCGAACTGACTCTCGGTGTTTACAACGAACAGGTCGTGACTCTTGAGCCGGCAATGGTTGTCGAACTTCTGGTCAGCGAGACCGCCCCGGCAATCAAAAATGCCACGGCTCAGGCCCAGACCAAAGAAGCCGTTCTGGAAACCGGCATCAAGCTCCAGGTTCCGGCCTATCTTGAAGCGGGCGAACGGATCAAGGTCGACACCCGCGAATGTCGTTTCGTCTCACGCGCCTGACAGTTCCCCATGTCCGAAACGTTCAACCGCAATCATATCCGTAAACAGCTGGATGAGGCTCTTAAACCGGATCCGGTCGCAGGCAAACGTCGTACCGCAGTAGCAATGATCCTGCTTGGCAACTCGAGGGCTGAAGAATTGCTCTTTATCCGCCGGGCCGAATTCGAGGGCGATCCCTGGTCGGGTGATGTGGCTTTTCCCGGCGGCGGTGTCGAAGAACATGATATCGACAGTCGAGCAACAGCTGAGCGGGAAACCCTTGAAGAAATCGGTATCAAGCTACCGCAAGAAGCCTATCTTGGTACCCTGGGATCAATCAGCGGCGCCTTTCTTCCGGTCAGCATTGCCTGTCATGTCTACCATTTATCGACCCTGCCTCCGGTCACCCTGAATGGTGAGGTCGTCAACACCTTCAGCGTTCCGCTCGAGGTACTGCTCGAACCTGAGCGCAACCGGCAACGCACCTTTGAATATCGCGGCAGCCACCACAGCCACCCAATCATTGCGCTTGACGGATACTGTGATCATTTTCTGTGGGGAATCAGCTATCGCATTATGCAGAATTTTTTCGTTCTGCTGGGGATCGACAGTCTGAATTCATAACCAATCCCACCCCCTGTTGAATAAACACAACGGGATGGCAAGGTTACAGGTTTGCAAAAAAAACCGACAAAACAGTAGAATACGGCTGACGATCTACCCTTTTGATCTGGCACATCGGTCAGATCAAAAGCTGAAAATTTCCCCTGATGCGGATAATTACTGGTGACCATGAAAACCCTCTATCTCGATTGCTTCTCCGGCATTTCTGGTGACATGTTCCTCGGTCTTCTGATCGACCTGGGGCTGGACCCTCTCCTGCTTGAGAGTGAACTCAAAAAACTGCACCTCCCCGGCTGGCAATGGCAGATCAATCGCGAGCAACGTCAGGGGATTGAAGGATGTCGGGTCCAGGTGCTCTGTGACACAAATCAGCCGCATCGTCACTGGAGCGACATAGACAAATTGCTGGCCGATTGTTCACTCGATTTGAACATTAAAGAGTGTGCTCGCAGAATTTTTCTGCGTCTCGGCCAGGCAGAAGCCAAAGTCCACGGCATAGCACTGGAAGAGGTCCACTTCCACGAAGTCGGTGCCACCGATGCCATTATCGATCTGGTTGGTGCGGCCATCGGCCTCGAATTACTCGGTGTCGAACAGCTGATCTGCTCTCCGTTACCCCTTTCACGTGGCATGGCAAGTTGTGCCCATGGGGCCTTGCCGCTGCCCGCTCCGGCAGTCCTTGAACTTTTGGCCGGAACACCCGTCGTCGACAGTGGTAGCGACAAAGAGCTGGTCACGCCCAGTGGTGCGGCCATTGCGCGTGAAGCGGTCTGTTTTGGCGGCCTGCCCACCATGCAGATTGAAGCCAGTGGTTATGGCGTCGGTGGCTGGCAGTTGCAGGATCGCCCCAACCTGTTGCGGGGTTTGCTTGGTCAGGCAACTGAAACCGGCCTGCAATCGGACCAGGTAATGGTTCTTGAAACCCACATTGATGACGGCAACCCTGAATGGCTGGGCGCCCTGCTCGAAGATCTGCTCGACGCCGGGGCCCTGGATGCCGCTTTTAACCCCTTGCAGATGAAAAAAAATCGCCCGGCAGCCCGGCTGACCGTTGTTGCTCACCAGGAGGATACGCAAAAACTGGCCCGGCTGATCCTGACCGGCAGCAGTGCCAGCGGGGTTCGTTGCTATCCGGTCGAACGCTATAAACTTGAGCGCCGCATAATTGAAGTCGAAACCGAAATCGGACCGGCAACAGCCAAACTTTTTTTCGACGGCAAAGAACTGCTCCGCGTTGCGCCTGAATATGAACCCTGTCGCCGCCTGGCAAAATCAACCGGTCTGCTCCTACCAGAGGTTTATCGTCTGGTTGAAACCGCAGCCCTCAACAAATACCGTTCATAATATTTGAACAGAGGAACCAGATGAGTCTTATACGTGTTGCCATTCTGGCTACAGGTGATGAACTGCTCAACGGCAGCATCAGCGATACCAACACCCGCGACATCGCCCTGATTCTGGGCCCTGCGGGCTACCAGCTTGCCACCTCGATCTGCGTACCGGATACACCCGAGCGAATCGCACAGGCACTGCGGCTGCTGATTCCGCAGCATGATGTCATCATTGCCACCGGAGGGTTAGGTTCAACCGGAGATGACCTGACAGCCAAAACCGTCGCCCAGGCCCTGGGCCGTCCTCTTGAAGAAAACCCGAAAGCGGTCGAGATGATTCGTTCGCGCTACGCGAAACTGGAACGGGAACCCGATCCACAGGTTTTACGCCAGGCCCAACTTCCGCAAAAAGCTGTCCCCCTGCCCAACCCTGAAGGAACGGCCCCGGGTTTCTGGTTACGCCAACAGGGCTGTGATCTCTTTTTTCTGCCGGGAGTTCCCACCGAAATGCGGGCAATGCTGAAGAAAACCGTTCTTCCGGCCCTGCAACGAAACAAACCGGGCGCGGCTCCAATGCTGCAACGCAATTACGGTTTTTTCGGTTTGTCCGAGCCCCAAATCGAATCACGGATTCCCTATGCGGAACTCCCCACAGGAATTCAGGTTGGATTTTCTCTTGAATATCCCCTGGTAAAAGTTTCGCTGCGAATTGCCACCGAAGACGCCGAAACCCGGCTGGATACCGCCGAGGCCCAGATCGTGGAACAACTTGGTGATTACCTCGTCTCACGCAATGATGAAAGCATGGCAGAACATGTTGGTGGCTTGCTGCGTCGGGCGGGACTGCGGCTGGCCCTAGCCGAATCCTGTACCGGTGGCCTGATCAGCCAGATGTTGACCGGGGTCGCCGGAGCCTCCGACTTTCTGGAGCGAGGGGCCGTCACCTACGCTGATTCGGCCAAAATCGACTGGCTGCAAGTCCCCGCCGAAACCATTGCTGCCCATGGTGCCGTCAGTAAAGAATGTGCCCTGGCGATGGCGACAGGGCTCCGAAGGGTAACGGGTGTTGATCTTACTCTGGCCGTAACCGGGATTGCCGGTCCCTCAGGAGGAACCGAAGAGAAACCGGTCGGCACCGTCTTTCTTGCCCTGTCCGCCGAAGGAATCCACCAGGTACGTGGTTACCAATTTAACGGCAATCGACAAAAGATCCAGCGTATGAGCGCCTGCATGGCCCTTGAGTGGTTACGCCGATTTGCCCTGGAAATGCTGACATAGAAAGAAGGGCCAGAACTCAAGGGCTGGACCTGGCCTGGCAAACTGCGTTAAATTGGGTGCTAATCTCTTCTAATCTTTTTCAGATTCTGCAACCTGTCTTTTTCTGGAGTAGTTGAGCGTGGAAAAACGGCTTCAAACAGATTCCGTCACCACCGACAGCTTTGCCCTGCAGCATGAGATCGACCGTCTGCGCCTGCTGCAACAGGTCGCCCTGCTCACTGCCGGGAGCCGCAACAACGCAGAAGTTCTACCGAAAATCCTTGAGTTGTTATCCTCATCTTTTGGCGTTGATGGCTGTGGGCTCTATCAGATCCCCCAACCTGACTCCCCCCTGACCCTGGTTGCCCATCTGGGAATTGACGACCAACTCAGCCGGGAACTCCAGAAAGTCCCCGCAGGCAAGGGCCTGGCCAGTCAGGTCATTATCAGCAGAGTCCCCCATAACTGGGTCGATCTGCGGGGTGAAGCAGAACTTTACTGCGGAGCCGTCATTGATGCCGGTTGGCGCAGCTTGCTGGCCCTGCCATTAATCGCCTGTGAGCGCCCCCTGGGGGTCCTCTTCTTTTTCCAACGTATTCCTCGACAATTTTCCCAGACTGAAATCGATCTGCTGGAGCAGATCTGCCTGTTTATCGCCACCGGAATCGACACCTGCGAACTGCTCGAAAAACTCGAATGGCAACACCGCCTGACCCAGGCGGGACAACGCGAACTTGAACGCTCACGCAAGCAGCTCCGCGAACACCTTCACCGCCTCGAAGTGGCCAACTGCACTCTCGAACAACTCAGTCGGATGAAAGATCGCTTTCTGGCCCTGGCCTCCCACGAGTTGCGAACCCCCCTGACCTGCATTCTCTCTGCCGGGCAGTTGCTTGAAACTCATCTGCAGGATAGCCCGCCCGACACCCAGGCTCTGCTTTCGACCATGCTACAAGGAGGAGCACGACTCAACTCTCTGGTTGAAAACCTGCTCGAAATGGCGCGGATTGAATCGAGAGATATCTACCTGGCCCGCGAAAATATCGATCTGAGTTGCCTGCTGAATAATCTGCTGCAACAAAAGGAACCCGAAGCCAGACAGCGTGGTATCAATATCCGGCGCGGCAACATTCCGGACCTGCTTTCCCCCTGTGGTGATCGCCATCATCTGGAGCGGGCTCTGACCCACATTCTTGATAATGCGATCAAATTTACCCCGGCAGGCGGTTGGATCGAAATTGATGCCAACTACATCTGTTGCGGCGAAATACTGACCATGCAGAGACGGCTTGAACCCTTCTGCCCCGGATTTTTCAATCAAAGCAACTTTCCCGACATGATTGATATCCGGATTGCTGACAGCGGAACCGGCATTGAGGAGGCTGAACGTTTGCGTATTTTCGAAAAGTTTCATGGCTGCGGTGATATCAGCCAGCATGGTCGTGATCGTCGTGCCCCCTCGACCCCCAGCGTCGGGCTGGGCCTGCCACTGGCCAAGGGGTTGATTGAGGCCCATGGTGGGTTGCTCTGGAGTGAAAATCGGCCAGAAGGGCATGGCAGTATTTTTCATACCATGCTGCCCTTGTATCGCCGTCGTTCGCAGATCGCTATTGATGGTCCATAAAGGGGCAACAGGCAGCATCTTCTCCCCCTTGAAGAAATAGCAACACCTGTGCTATCGGTAGGCCGGTACCAGTGAATCAGACTGAACGTTTCGGATATCCGGAGCGGTTGTTCATTTTTTTCGCGGTCACCGTTCGACAGTTACGAAACAATGGAGTAACATCATAAAATCCAGAACGAAAGTTCCGAGTCTCCTGTTTCGAGCGGCTTCGGTCAATCGCCTCTGAGTCACAATAGACCTGGCTTGAATAAAATCAGGAAGAACCGGGCTGAGGGGGAAGGCAAATTCTCGCACATGACTTATTCTGTCATTGTGATCCGGTAAGAATTCATGCCATCCATCACGCTTTAAAACTATTTTGAAAATTAGCGAATAACAGGGAGGAAGTATGTCCGACGACCGTAATCGAGCCATTGACCTGGCCATGGGACAGATTGAAAAGCAGTTTGGCAAAGGAAGCATCATGCGCCTGGGCGCAGATAATCACCTGCCGGAGATTTCGACCATTTCGAGCAGTGCCTTAAGTCTTGACCTGGCGTTGGGTGCCGGGGGGGTCCCACGGGGGCGAATTATTGAAATCTACGGCCCGGAATCTTCCGGTAAAACCACCCTGGCCCTGCATATTATTGCTGAAGCCCAGAAACTGGGCGGGGTTGCCGCATTTATTGACGCCGAACATGCTCTCGATATCCAATATGCCGGAAACCTCGGCGTAAAAGCCGATGACCTGCTGGTTTCCCAACCAGACACTGGCGAGCAGGCTCTTGAAATTACTGAAGTCCTGGTTCGCAGTGGTGCCATTGATGTCCTGGTCGTTGACTCGGTGGCCGCCCTGACGCCCCGCGCCGAAATTGAAGGCGAAATGGGTGATTCACATATGGGCCTGCAAGCTCGCCTGATGTCACAGGCTTTGCGTAAACTGACCGCTACAATCAGCAAGAGTAACTGCTGCATTATCTTCATCAACCAGATCCGGATGAAAATCGGGGTCATGTTCGGCAATCCCGAAACCACCACAGGTGGCAATGCTCTCAAATTCTACGCCTCTGTGCGCCTTGATATACGCCGGATCGCAGCGCTGAAAAAAGGCGACGACGTCATCGGCAACCGGACTCGGGTCAAGGTGGTCAAGAACAAGGTGGCCCCCCCTTTCAAGCAGGCCGAATTTGACATCATGTTCGGCACCGGAATCTCGCGCACAGGAGACCTGCTCGATCTCGGCGTCGACAATGACATTATCGAAAAAAGTGGTTCCTGGTATTCATACAATGGCGAACGCATTGGTCAGGGCCGGGAAAATGCCAAAAACTTTCTTGCCGAGCATGCCGACATTCTCAACGAAATCGATAACCGCCTGCGTGAGCTCTTTGGTTTGAAAACAGAGCAATCCGAGCCGGTCGCAAGCTGATCTGATAAACTGTCACCAGTCTTCTTGCGTCAAAGGATAGCACTATGACCCTTAACGACATTCTCGGCCTGGCCCTTAAGTCGAATACCTCTGATATTCACCTGAAGGCAGGACTCCCTCCGGTTTTCAGAATTGATGGCAATCTGCGCCCACTGCCCAAAGCCCCCCGGCTGACGGCTGAAGTCATTCAGCAGATGTGCGAAGAGATCATGAACGAACGCCAGAAACAACGCTTCGAAGAGGCCCACGAAGTTGATCTGGCCTACGGCGTTCCAGGGCTTGGCCGTTTTCGGGTCAACGTTTTCAGACAGCGCAGCAGTGTCTCGGCAGTCTTTCGCGCCATCCCCTACAAGGTGGCAACCCTCGATGAACTGGTTCTGCCGAAAGTACTGAAGAAGATTGCCGGAGAACAACGAGGACTGGTTCTGGTCACCGGCGCGACCGGAACCGGCAAATCGACCACCCTGGCTGCCATGCTCGATTACATAAACAGTCAACGTACTGCCCATATTGTCACCATCGAAGATCCGATCGAATATTTGCATCGCGACCGCAAATGTATTATCAACCAGCGTGAAGTCGGTTTTGACACCGACAGCTTTTCTATCGCCCTCAAGAGCTCCCTGCGTCAGGACCCGGATGTCATTCTGGTCGGCGAGATGCGCGATCTGGAAACCACTGAAACCGCACTGGCCGCAGCAGAAACCGGTCACCTGGTTCTCTCGACCATGCATACGATTGATGCCCCGGAAACCATCACCCGCATCGTCGCCATGTTTCCCCCTCATCAACAGCGTCAGATCCGCCTGCAACTTTCAGGCGTTCTCAAAGGGGTCATTTCCCAACGTCTGATTCCACGCTCCCAGGGCAAAGGTCGGGTCGCTGCGGTTGAAGTTATGGTTTCAACCGCCCGCATTCGCGATTTGATTGATGATCGTGAAAAAACCGCTCACCTTAAAGATGCCATTGCCCAGGGACACACCAGTTACGGGATGCAGACCTTTGATCAATCCCTGATGCAGCTGGTCCAGGAAAACATCATCACTTTTGATGAAGCATTGCGGCAAAGCTCGAATCCCGATGACTTCAAGCTCAAGTTCTCGGGCATTTCCTCAACCACAGACAGTTCCTGGCAGGATTTCGAAAGTGGTCGTAAAGAGGCTGCCGAAAAGGATGCGGCAGAGGCAGATAATGGAGAGATCAAAATCGAACGTTTCTGACCCCTTTGCCCGTGCAGTGCGTATTCTTGCGCATCGCGATCACAGCGAAGCCGAACTGCGCCACAAACTGGCACGGTTCGGCTTTTCTGCCTCTGTGCTCGATGAGGTCATTGAACGCTGTTACCGTTACAATTATCTGGATGACAGACGCTTTGCCCTGACCAGATGTCGAGAAATGCTGCGCACTGGCCGCGGGGTCGGCATAAAAATCCTGCTCGATCTGCGCCGCCGGGGAGTCCGCGAGAGCCTGGCCCAGGAAGCCCTTGAAGAAGCCTGCCGGGAATATCCCGCAGAAGAAGTTCTGCGCCAGCAACTCGAACGACGGTTCCCCGACTTCAACTACGCCACAGCCGAGCAGAAGGAACGTCGGCGCGTGGTCAGTTTTTTCCAACGGCGCGGTTTTTCTCTGGACGAAATCTTCACCACCTTAAAAAAAGGGCCTGTCTCACCAGCAACAAACTCTCGACAACCAGGGGAAGAATACCGTTAGCGGGCCGAAGAGGGCACGAAGCCCAGCAAAACCGCAACCATGCCAAGCGCCATCGTGCAGAACATAAACCGAAATCGTCTCATGGGCATCTCTCATATTCGACTTCACTACTTGACGATACGGCTTCCCCGTTTTGCTTGCACAACAATCAATCCGGCTGGAAGCTGATCGCAATCTGCGTTTTCATACCTTCGACCCGGCACGGAAAGCTGAGATTACTCCTCAATATTTCGACGACATTGAATGTCTCGTAATCGTAATTACCCGCCTCACCGGGATCTTTGTCGGAACAGTTGTAAACCACTCCCTGTCCCCATTCCCTGCAGTACCAGCCCTTCATCTTCTTTTCGTACCACTGACTGACCTGGGCATAGGAATCCTTCGACAGCAGCTGAACCCAGACCGCGCCCGAGGGTCCCCATTTACCTTTTTTTACGCTGCAGAACTCGCTGCCGGGATAGGCCGGAATCTTCACCGTCGCCAAATCGGGCACCTCGCGTTCTGTCGGCGTCACCATCATGGCCATCCCCGGGTCGAGAGGCGCACTCGGTGCCAGGGGCTCAGCCCCACAGATTGCAGCCAACCCCAAAAAAACAAGACCACCGCATAGAAATATCCACCATTTCATCATCATATCCTCCTCTGATTCGTTCCAGACGTTGATCGTTCTCAATCGTTGTCGTTGTCCGGCAGACAAAGAACCCTTTTCTGATCGTCAAACCATCGACGACACGCGATCTCGCCCCGGCCGATTTCCTAGTGTCCCGTTTGGTTAGTTGTGTCAATTAATTCTGAGTCATTTTGACTGCGGACAAGGCGCGCCGACACAGGCCTAGCCTGAGTTAAGCCAAGGAGGTGGAACACAGGCCGCAGCCAAAAGGGCCAGAATTAGAAGGCAGAATTAACCGCACGGGACACTAGTTGCCCCACTTGGGCTGGAAGCTGCTGCCGG
Organism: Deltaproteobacteria bacterium; assembly: GCA_024276935.1. Classification (GTDB taxonomy): domain Bacteria; phylum Desulfobacterota; class Desulfuromonadia; order Desulfuromonadales; family Geopsychrobacteraceae; genus Geopsychrobacter. The sequence goes on along the minus strand of JAJRWH010000001.1, from coordinate 204 downwards.
GCTTGGTCGGTGCCGGGCGCGGCGCGTACGGTCTCTTTACACCGCCGGGTTTTCCGATCGGCGAGCGCGGCGCACTCTTGGTTCTCGCCCGCTGCAACCAGTAGTTCCCGCCGCGATTCCCTTTCCCCACGGTCGAATCGTAGAGCTGTCTTTCCGTGAGCTTGTCGCAACGGGCATTGGCGTCATATATTCGCATAGTCGAGG
>JAJRWH010000045.1 GCA_024276935.1 Deltaproteobacteria bacterium | reverse complement strand
AGATTGTTGGCAACTTGGCCCATCCCTTTGAAAAAATAGATGACGGTGTTGGTGTCGAGAAGCCAGGTCATAATGTTTCTCGCGGCAGGTCTTGCACCTCGGTTTGACGAATTTCCTCCTGTTCAGGGAACTCAGTCCATTGTCCCGCCAGTTCCCGAATTTCATCCGGCCATTCCGTTGTGGTTTTTGTCTTGATCAAGCGTGCGACCCACTGGCTTTTCGACAGACCGGATTTTTTGACTGCCTGACGCATTTTTTTGTCAGTCTCATCATCGAGATAGATGGTCACCTGGCCCATGACGGTCTCCGTACAAAAGTTTGACGAGAGGTGTTTCTGCGAAACTATATGTGCAAGTATATGTTGATTTTGTTTGAAATGCAAGGTGAGATACGCTGGAATAGCTAGAGAGCAAAAACGATTTCAGCGAATGGTGAAATTTGTAAATTTTCCGGTGACTGCCTGTTCTTCAATCTCGATCTCATCAACCCGTGCCATTTCCGGCCCCTTTCGACACCAGAGGATGGTTGCGTCAACCGCTGCCCGTTCTCCTTCAAGCAGAGCCTCAACGCGACCATCCGGCAGATTGCGTACCCATCCGGTGAGCGAGTTTTTCAAGGCTTCGCGACGGGTGTAGTAGCGAAAACAGACACCCTGAACCCGTCCTGAGATCAACAGATGATAACGGATCTGACTCATTGCTCCTCCGTATTTCCCGTTTTGAAAAGTTGCAGAAAACCTTCTTCATCCAGAATGGTAATACCAAGTTCTTCAGCCTTGCTCAGTTTGCTGCCTGCGCCAGGTCCGGCGACCAGATAATCGGTTTTTTTGCTGACCGAACCGCTGGCGCGGCCACCTTGCTGTTCGACCAGTTCCTGTCCCTGACTGCGGCTGAAACGTTCGAGCTTGCCGGTGAAAACGAAAACCTTGCCCGAAAATATTGTGCCCTGGGGCTGGGCTGTTTCTTCTGGTTTGACTCCGGCTGCTTCCAGCTGCTGCAAAACGTCAAGGTTGTGCTGATCTGTAAAAAATGCTTGCAGGCTTTCGACCACCTGCGGCCCGATTTCGTGGGTTTCAAGCAGGGCTTCACGACTGGCCTGACGCAAGTTGTCAAGACTGCCAAAGCGTCGACTCAGCACTTTGGCCAGGTGAGCACCAACATGACGGATCCCCAGGCCAAAGAGAAGTTTTTCCAGGGGGCGGTGGCGACTGGCGGCGATGGCGGCCAGCAGTTTTTCCGCCAGAACCTCGCCCATGCGCTCGAAGCGAAAAAAGTCTTCTTTGGTCAGGGTGTAAAGATCTGCCACACTGTGAACCAGATTAAGCCGCAGCAGTTGGTCGATAATCCGGTCGCCCAGCCCTTCGATATCCATCGCACCGCGTGAGGCAAAATGTTTGATCGATTCCTTGAGCCGGGCCGGACAGGCCAGACCCTGACAACGTGGTACAACTTCATCCTCACCACGGCTGACAGGTGACCCGCAGGCCGGGCAGCTGGTTGGTTCCGGGATGGCTTTTTCACTGCCATCCCGCTTCTCGGTGAGGACTTTAACAATGTCGGGGATAACATCACCAGCGCGCTCAACGATCAGCTGGTCACCAATACGAATATCAAGGCGCTCAATTTCATCCCAGTTGTGCAGGCTGGCACGTGAGACCATGACCCCGCTGACATTAACCGGTTCGAGATGAGCAACCGGCGTGATCGCACCGGTTCGCCCAACCTGCAACTGGACATCGAGCAGTCGTGTCTGCTCCTGCCGGGGGGGGAATTTACAGGCGATGGCCCAGCGGGGGGTTCGACTTTTTTCACCGAGTTCCTGTTGCAGAGCAAAGCTGTTAACCTTGACCACCATGCCGTCAATTTCAAAAGGCAGCTGATCGCGCTCGGCAAGAAATTGTTGATAGTGTTCAAGAACGGCGTCAATATCTGCTGCCAGAGCAAGGCGCTCAAGGTTGACCCTCAGTCCCCAGTCGTGAAGCTTTTGCAGCATTTCCAGCTGAGAGTTCGGGGTTTGTTCTGCGTCGATTTCACCCAGGCCGTAGCAACTGATCGTCAACGGACGGCTGGCGGTAATGCGTGGGTCAAGTTGCCGTAAACTTCCTGCGGTGGCATTGCGTGGGTTGGCAAAGGTTTTTTCACCCTCATTGCGACGTTGTCCGTTCAGTTGTCGAAAGGGGGCCAGCTCCATATAAACCTCGCCGCGCACCTCGAGCCGCCGCGGTGCACCGGGCTGTAATTGCAGGGGGATGGCTCCTATGGTACGAGCGTTGGCGGTAATCTCCTCACCGGTCAGGCCGTCCCCCCGGGTCGAGGCATGCTGCAGTTGTCCGTCCTGGTAAACCAGTTCGATAGCGACCCCGTCAAGTTTCATCTCGCAAAGGTACTCAATCGGATCATTGCTTCCCAAAAAACGCTTGATTCGGGCATCAAACTCGCGCAGATCCTCTTCGTTGAAGGCATTTTCCAGTGACAGCATCGGACGACTGTGGGCAATCTGGCGGAACCCGGACAGCGGGCTGCTGCCAACGCGCTGTGAGGGTGAGTTGGGCGTAATCAGTGCCGGGTAATCCTGCTCAATTTTCAATAACTGCTGCAACAGCTGATCATATTCACTGTCGCTGATCTGCGGGGCATTGAGGCCGTGATAAAGATGGCTGTGATAATGCAGCTGGCGACAGAGCTCAGCATGCTTTGTCCGGATATCTTCAGGGATGGTCATAGTTCGGATATCCTGCTGGTTAAATCAGATCATAGGTCGGTCGTTTATACCATGGGCTGTTTAGATCAGCAATTCCTGTCATTGAAGTTGCATTCGACAGGTTCGAGAAGCTGGTATAGTATTCCCTGAACCTGAATTCGTGAGTTTCTGTTGGATGGAGAGGCTCACAGGGTCAGGTCAAGTTCAAAAAAATCCGCACAGTTTTTTTGGCGGGATTCCTTTGATTCTCTGGAGCAATTGATGTCGGATGAAACCTTGTGGCGACTGGTGGCTTTGCTGGCCCTGTTATTTCTGTCAGCATTTTTCTCCGGTTCTGAAACGGCCTTGCTGGCGCTGGATCGTCTGCGGGTCAAGTATTTGCAGCAAAAAGAAGTCCCCGGCGCGGATCGCCTGGCGCGGTTGCTGGATTGTCCAGACCGGTTGTTGGGAGGGATTCTGGTTGGCAACAATCTGGTCAATATTGCGGCATCGGTTTTGGCAACCGGGTTTTTTGTCCACCATTATGGTGAGCGGGGCGAGTTGCTGACAATCCTGATTCTGACCCCGATACTGCTAATTGTCGCCGAGGTGTGCCCCAAAACCTATGCGGCACAATATCCGGAAAAAACATCATTTCTGGTTCTGCGCCCGATTTTACTGGTTCTGTGGTTCTTGACCCCGGTTATTCGGATTGTGACAAGCATTTCAGGTCTGTTGACCGGTTTTTTGCGTGGCAAGGAGAAAGAAAACGAGCTGCTGACCGAAGATGAAATTCGGGCGATTATCGAAGTTGGCGAAGAAAGTGGCGTGGTCGCTGCCGAACAACGTCGGATGCTGCACGGGGTTTTCGATCTGTCAGAAACCCGGGTCCGCGATGTCATGTTGCCCCGAACTGAAATTATCGGCGTGGAGGCAGGCAGCAATTTTACGACAGTTCTCGACATCTTGCGCCAGGCAAGGCATTCACGGTTT
>JAJRWH010000044.1 GCA_024276935.1 Deltaproteobacteria bacterium | reverse complement strand
CCAACCCCAACCCGATCACCAGCAGCGGCGTGAAACAACAAAGAGCAACCAGACCGGTACCGACCAGGGCCGCGATAAAGCGTTTGCGAAATCGGGCGCGTGAAACCATCATTGCGACTCCAGCTGAATGGGCGGACAGGGGACATCGCCGTAGGAACAAAACACACAGCAGTCTCCCGCCTGCGGCTTGAGCAGCTGTCCGCAGCCGCTGCACTGGTGGAAAAACTGGCAGGCGTCGGTCGGCATGACCAGTGTTTCGGCCTGACCACAATGTGGGCAGGTCAAGGTCGATTCAGTCTTTATCCCTGACCCCATAACCCGGCTCCTTTTTCGCTGCGTCCACAACACGGCGGACGTCATTGACGCATCATCTGCCTTCCGGATGCTTGTCAGCACACTGGCAGGTGCCTTTCTTTTTCGCCGCAACAATCTGTTCGAGAATAATTGAACGTCCGGCATGCCGCGCAAGGTCATCGCGGATATCCTCTTCAGTGTGTTCAAAACAGTAGCAGAGGTACTTTTTCACCCTTCAAATCTCCTTGGCCAGTATCGGGCAGGTCTTCGCACCCCTCTCACATTCTGCCACCAGCAGACCGACACCATTTCTCAACCAGCAGCTTTGGCCGTGGCCCCCTTTTTCTTAAGCATATAGTAGAGCACAGGTACCGCCATTCGGCTGAAGAGCAAGGATGCAATCTCACCAAACATCAGTGCGATAGCCAAACCCTGGAAAATCGGATCGGCAAGAATGACCGAAGCCCCGACAACAACTGCCAACGCGGTCAACAGCATCGGACGAAAACGCACCGCACCGGCCTCGACCACGGCTTCATCCAAGGGTAACCCATGACTCATTCTCAGTTCGATAAAGTCGATCAGAATAATTGAGTTTCGAATAACGATTCCGGCTCCAGCCATAAACCCGATCATCGAAGTTGCCGTGAAAAACGCCCCCAGCGCCCAATGGGCGGGCAGAATCCCGATCAGTGAAAAAGGAATGGCCGCCATAACCGCCAAGGGGGTGAAATAGTCTTTGAACCAACCGACCATCAGCACGTAGATTAGAATCATCACCACGCCAAAGGCCAACCCGAGATCACGAAAAACCTCCAGGGTGATATGCCACTCGCCATCCCATTTGATTGCGGGCTCTTCGGTACTGAAAGGCTGCTTGAGGTTGAAAATTTCGATATCATCAACCTGCCCGCCAAATTCTGTGCCTTTCAGCTCTGCCAGTTTTTTATTGATTTCAAGAATGGCATAAACCGGGCTTTCAATGCTTCCGGCAACATCACCTGTCACATAAATGACCGGTTTGAGATTTTTGCGATAGAGGGGCTGTTCAACTGGCCGTTCTTCAACTTTCACCAGCTCTCGCAAGGGCACCAATGGCGCCTGAGGATCAACTTCGGAACGCAGGGCGATATTCAGCAGACCGTCGACCCGCGCCCGCAAGCGGGGCGGAAGTTGCAGAACAATGTTGATCTGCTCTTTATCAGTCGGTTGGTGAAAAAGGTCTACCGGCAGGCCCTGGGTTGCCATCTGCAATGTCCGGGTGATCTCTCCTTCACTGATTCCGTTGAGAGCCGCTTTTTCCTTATCGATCCTGAAGACCACCCGCTTGCGGTCTTTCTCCCGATACCAGTCAATATCAACCACACCCTGGGTCGTCGAGAAGATCTTTTTGACCTGTCTGGCCAGTTTGACCCGCTGAGCGTCATCAGCCCCATAGATTTCTGCCACCAGCGTCTGCAACACTGGCGGACCGGGGGGCACCTCGGCAACGGCAACTGTCGCGCCATATTTTTCAGCCACTTTGGCAATAGCAGGTCGCATCCGAACCGCAATGTCATGACTTTGCAGACTTCGTTGATCTTTCGGTTTCAGATTAACCTGAATATCGGCCACTGTCGGACCACGACGCATAAAGTAATGTCGAACCAACCCGTTGAAATTGTAGGGAGAAGCTGTCCCAACATAAATTTGATAATTGATCGTGGCAGGGTCTTTACGGACCACCTCGGCCATTTCATGAACGACCTGACTGGTCAGTTCAAGAGTGGAACCTTCAGGCATATTGAGGATGACCTGAAACTCGCTCTTGTTATCAAACGGCAACATCTTGACCTTGACCTGGCCAAAATAAACCAATGAACAACTGGCCAGAAACAACAGAATCAAGCCGGCAAAAAAACTCGCTCGCCAGAAACCGCTGGCCAGCAACGGATCCATAACCCGATGGTAAAGTCGGGTAAAAAAATCATCCGGAGCGTGATCATGATCTGAGGCGTCTTCATCCTCCTCATCCCCCGATTTATTCGTGCGGCGCAACAGATGAACTGCCGCCCAGGGCGTTACGGTAAACGCAATCATCATCGAAAAAACCATTGCTACCGATGAACCAATTGGAATCGGTCGCATATAAGGCCCCATCAATCCACCAACAAAAGCCATCGGCAAGATGGCTGCGATAACCGCCAGAGTCGCAAGAATCGTCGGATTACCGACTTCGGCCACGGCCTCAACGGCAATCGCCAGCGATGACTTGTTCTGCGCCCCGGGCAAACGCATGTGGCGCACAATATTTTCAACCACAACAATCGCGTCATCAACCAGAATCCCGATAGAAAAGATCAGGGCAAACAGGGTAATCCGGTTCAGGGTATAGCCATAAAGGTAGAACACCAGCAGGGTCAGGGCGAGAGTTGAAGGAATGGCCAGCATAACAACCAGTGCTTCTCGCCAGCCGAGAAAGAAAAGGATCAACAGGGCCACACCAAAAACAGCGATCCCCATATGCAACAGTAATTCGTTTGATTTATCTGCGGCCGTTTCACCGTAATTACGTGTCACACTGACACTGACATCTGTCGGAATCAAAGATCCTTTCAGCCCATTGACCTTGGCCAGAACCTCATCGACAACATTAATTGCATTGGCCCCCGGACGTTTGGCAACTGACAGGGTCACCGCAGGCTCTCCGTCCTGACCGGGTTCGGCATAGAAAACATAATTATCAGGCCGTTGGGGACCATCGGTAATTCGGGCAACATCGGCAAGATAAACCGGATGGCCACCATAGACCCCGACGACGACCCGTCCCACCTCCTCGGCACTGCGCAAAAACTGGCCAGTCTGCAGTAGAATCTGCTGATCAAGAGATTCAAGGTTTCCGGTATAACTCTGACTGTTGGCCTGAGTGATGACCGGGATCAGCTGACGGGGGGTCAGGTTTCTGGCTGCCAGCAATAACGGATCAAATTCGATCCGCACCTGACGTCTGGTTCCCCCGATCAGGGTGGTTTCTGCAACATTGAAAATATTCTTGATCTCATCATCAACCTGAGCCGCCAGACGACGCAGCATAAAGTGATCATAGCGGGGGCTGTGAAAGGTCAGAGCAAGAATTGGCACATCATCAATTGTGCGCGGTTTGATTAATGGCGGAGAAACCCCATGGGGGATCCGATCAAAGTTGGTTTCCAGTTTCTGATTGAGACGAACGATTGAAGTTTCCAGATCTTCCCCGACGTAAAAACGAACCACCAGCAAACTTTGGCCCGCCATTGATGTCGAATAAACATATTCGACACCCGGCAGCTCATAGAGCAACTTTTCCATCGGAATCGAAACCTGTTGTTCGACTTCAGCAGGAGTCGCACCAGGCATTCGCACCATGACATCGATCATCGGCACCTTGATCTGTGGCTCTTCTTCACGCGGCAGCATGCTGATCGCCATGAAACCAAGTAATAACGAAACGATAATCGACAGGGGCGTCAGCCGCGAATCAACAAACAGGGCGGCAATTCGCCCGGCAAATCCGGGATTATCCATCTGCGGTGTTTTCATTGTGACAAACCTGTCTTGATATCTTTTAGTGGCTGGCCATCATGCAAACGGGTATTTGCTGCAACAATGACCTGATCTCCGGCTCGCAAACCACTTAATATTTCAACCCGGTCACCATAACTGGCGCCACTGCGTACCAAACGCAGGCGAGCAACCCCCTGCTCGGCAACAAAAACCTGCTCCAACTGACCCTGCTGTTGAAGAGCCGTTTTTGCAATCAACAAGGTGGCGGTCCCCTTGTCTGCCAAGGAAACCCGGGCAAACTGCCCACTGCGCAATGCCACATTTTCTGGAAGCTTCAGTTTAATCCGGGTCGTTCGTGACTGGGGATCAACCGTCGGAGCAATTTCACTGATGGCAGTCATCAACTGCAAATTCGCGGCGGGAATATTGACGAGTAGCTTTGCCCCCAACGTCAGGGTTGAGACCAGGGCCTCCGGAATCGCCACCACCACCTCAAGAGCAGCCCCATTTTCAAGCTTGAGCAAAGGTCCACCCGGGGCAGCTAAATCACCAACCTCAACCATTTTCTGGGTAACAACCCCGGAGAAAGGCGCCCGCACAACGGTATAGTCGAGCATGGCCTTGGCTTCCCGATACGCTGCCTCGGCAATCTGAACCATCTCTTTTAACGATTTAACGGCCTCTCGGGTCGAGGCGTTGGCTTTTTGCAACTTGGTTTCTCGCGCCAGATTGCGTCGTGCCTGAGACAGTTGTGCCTCAACCCGCAACACCTGGGCACTGATCTCTGCAGCACTGATTTTTACCAGCAAATCACCTTTTTTCACCACAGATCCCGCCCGCACCGGAACGGCAACAACCTGCCCGCTGACCCGGGCCGAAATAAGCGCCTGCTCAACAGCCTGAAGGGTTCCGGCCACCTCAACCTCGAAAGGCACCTCACTGGGAACCAGAGGCTCAACCTGAACACTGGCCCCAGGTAAAGACCTCACTGTTGATACCTCCGACGAACTGTCACAACCACTGACAACCAGCAAAACAACCAGGGTCAATGGCAGAAATATTTTCTGTTTCAGTGTCATCGCTTATTCTCCACAGCAGGGTTTACGTTGGAAGTTACCGAAAATTGTGTCAGGCCGGCCGCACGTCTCAGATCCGCAACGGCGATCTGTAGTGCCGTTGTGGCAACCGCATTGTGGACCAACGCATCGGTCAACCGTGTTTCGCTCTCAATCAGATCAGACGCAAGAATGACCCCTTCGCGGAACTGGGCCCGGCTCAATTGCTCACTTTCTGTCGCCTGGTCAACCATTTTGGCTGTGACCTGTTGCCGCTGGCGAGCTTGACTCACTGCCAGTTCTGCCCGTCTGAGCTCAAGATCCAATGCCAGCTGCAATTTTTTTTGTTCGGCCCTCAATGAACCGAGCCGAGCCTCATCCAGGGCGATATCTGCCGCAGAATTGTGGCCATCAAAAAGTTTAAAGTTTACCTTGACTCCGGCCATCCAGGAATCACCATTGCCATTAAAGACATAACCCTTGTCATACTGGTAAGAAGCAAACCCGTCGACCGTCGGCAAACGACTTCCACGTGCGGCACGCAGCCTGGCCTGTGAAGCACGCACCGCCGCCTGCAACCGCTGTAACTCAGGGCGGCGAGACAGATCTGGATGATCGGGGATAGCGGGAATCTCCTGCGAGGCAGAAGATATCTTGACATCATCTGCCTTCAGCCCGACCAGAGTAAGAAAAACCTTTTTTGCCAATTCGAGAGTATGGGCAGCCTGAATTTGATTTTCCAACGCCCGCGATTCCTGAACTTCGAGGTTCAGCAAATCAACCTTCAGCAGATCACCGGCATCATAGCGAGCGCGGGCAACGGCCAGGGACAAACGGATCGCTGTCAGCGCAGCCAAACGTGCCTGATTAACCGTCTGTGCTTCAACAATCCGCTGAAAACTGCGAAAGGTATCAAACTCCAGCTGCAGTAAAATCTCCCGTTGAGCGGCGGCCGACATGTCAACTCCGGCAGTTGCGGCATCTTTATGGGCCCGGGTCTGCCCACCGTTGTAGAGCCGGTACTGAACCTCCGTCTTCAGAGTCAAATTGTCAGAACGCCCCGGATTGTTAAAATTCAGCCCGGAATCAAACTGTCCCTGATTCAGGATATTCCCAAAGGAATACATCGGATTATTGGTCTGATTGTAACTGCTGCTCAAGATCAGCTGTGGATAGAATCCGACATCTGCTTTGGTCAACATGGCCCGCGCCTCCAACATCCTTTGACTGGCAATCAAACTGTCAGGACTATTCAGCCGGGCAAACCGGACCGCATTGCGGGCCGTCCACACCTCAGGAACCTGAGGATCCGCACCCAAAACCTGGCCACAGGCCAAAACCACCAGTAGTAAGGACCACAACAACACCTGTTTCATGGTTCGCTTCTCTCTTTGGCAAAAAGCACAAAAGACTCCAAACAATCAGATCTCGGAAAACATCTTTTAGATATCAATATTAATATATATCATTTTATATTACACAAAACAACCGATTGGGATTCGGTTACGTTTCTGCTGCACAAACATTTTAACAGAGCTATCCCAAACTGCCTTGTCTTGATATCACTTGTCAAAATAAATCTGACAATTTTCATCAGGTTTTGACCTGGATCATGTTTTTAAGCGAGAAAAGTCCCTAATCTGGCATCATCAACGGCAAGCAAAAGGAGATCCGACATGAATCTGCCAGCAGAAATTGGCGATCAGGCCATCAACGAAACGATCAAGCAACATCCAAAAATTGGCGAAATCCTTGATAAATACGAAATTGGCTGTGTGACCTGTGGCGTAGGAATCTGTCTGGTTAAAGATGTCGTCGCCATTCACGCTTTGGGTGATGAAATCGAAGCCAAAATCGAGGCTGAAATTATGGCCTATCTTGAGAACCAGTAAAATGTCAGATAAATACAAACGATCATCAACGACAAACAACCAAATAGTTAAAAAGGAGATTGAATTATGAGTAAACTTGCTTGCGGCTGCCCCGGCAGTCAGGTCCGCACGGTAGAAGCCCCAAAAACCACCAACGACGAAACCACAGGCCGCCTTCAATCTGAACTGCGTCAATGGCCGACCCAGCTGCACCTGGTTCCCCCTTCAGCCCCCTGGCTGCAGGATGCTCACCTGCTGATTGCTGCAGACTGCGTTCCCTTTGCCTACGCCGAATTCCATCGCGATTTCATCAAAGGCAAGGTGCTGGTCAATGCCTGCCCCAAACTGGATGACACCAGCCCCTACGTTGAAAAACTGGCCGCTATGCTGCGTGAAAACGAAATCAAATCACTGACCGTTGCGATCATGGAAGTCCCCTGCTGTGGCGGCTTACGGATGATGGCTGAAAAAGCCCTGCAACTCTCAGGAAAAGAGATTCCCTTTGAGGTTGCAGTGATCGGAGTTGGTGGCGAAAGGAAGGCGTAAGATGGCTGAAAATGTCACTCAAATGCTGAAGGATGAACATCAGTTGATTCTGCGCATGATCACCCTGGTCGAAAACAATACCGCGTTGCTGGCAAACGGCAAATTCCGCAACTGGCAATTTTACCTGGATGCCGTTGACTTTATTCGCAACTACGCTGACCGCTTTCATCATGCCAAAGAAGAAGATGTCCTCTTTGTCGAACTGGTCAAAAACGGCATGCCCGAAAAGAGTTCACCCATCGAAGCAATGCTGATGGAACACGATCAGGGCCGCGCCCATGTCAAAGGGATGGAAGAAGCCGCACAAAAGGCACAGGCCGGTGAAACCGGACAGATCCCGCTTATCATCGAACATGCGCAAGGCTATGCCGAACTGCTGCGCGGCCATATTGAAAAAGAAGATGGCATCCTCTACCCCCTGTCGGAGAGAGTCCTGCCCGCAGAAGTCCGAGAGCGGATGCTGGATGCTTACCGTGATGCCGCGGCCAGAACCCCCGAACTGGAAACCCGCTACCGACAGATGGTCGAAGAATACGAACGTCAGGCAGCAGCCTGAGACGGCAGGGATAAAGATTCAACGTTGTATTCACAGCAACGGGCAACCTCTCACACATGAGACGTTGCCCGTTGTTTTCTTTGACCGCAACAATTCTCGTTTTTTATCCGACTGCCAAATCAGGAACCTCGTCCCAGATACGTCAGTTGGTTCAGGGAGACCACGGGGGGGCGCCCCTACGATTTTGATAATGCCGTGGATATGGTTGGGCATGATCATGAATGCGTCGATATCGATGCCTGGATAATAGGCCGGGATTTCATTCCAGACAGTTTGAACCATTTGCCCTGCATCATTCAAACACATCTTGTCATCAACAATTTCTCCATATAAACATTTGCGATCTTGGGTGCAGAGGGTCAAAAAATAGGCCCCGGGTTGCGAATAATCATAGCCCTTGAGACGAATCGATCTCCGGTGATGAATGGCAGGGTTATACCCCATCGCCTAGTCGTTACTCCGATTAATCAAATTGACAATCACCTTGACGATGATCTCTTTTTCTTCGGGTCGACTTTCAGCAATCAGCAGTGTCAGTGCCACCAGCGCGTTGTCAGCCAGACGCTTGCTACCATCGGGACGATAGAGAATGCCGTTGGCAGAGAGATAATAGATAAAAACAGCCGCGGCAATGCGTTTGTTCCCATCGGTAAAAGCGTGATTCTTGACGATAAAATAGAGCAGGTTGGCGGCTTTTTCCTCGATACTGGGATAAACATCCTTGCCATCAAAGGTCTGATTGATCGCCCCGAGGGCACTTTTAAATCCCTGATCTTTCTCCTGGCCGAACAGACCTTTGTTAGATCTCAGATTGGCTTGATAAAAACTGGCATCATATTTTCGCAATGTGTTAGAGAGGTGAATGAGAATTTCAGATTAAATTGCACCTGATCATCATCATTGTTTTAGAGGCAGGGCGGTGAGGCT
>JAJRWH010000043.1 GCA_024276935.1 Deltaproteobacteria bacterium | reverse complement strand
TTGGGTGTTGTTCGATACATTTTTGATCATCCATGTGCAAGGGTTTTAAGGCTAACCTCCTGCTTTTCTTGCACATATTAGCATGAAAATGAACATTTAATCCAGTATTTTCAGAGGGTTGCGTATTATTCAGCAAGCCCTTATTAACTTTTTCCAGTAAACCCTTCCGAGGATAGACGACCGACCCGGTTGACTATTACCTTTCAATCAGCTAACCTTTTTTCTGTTGCGCACCCGGCTGGGGGCGCTCGTCATTGGTCAATTGCAGATTGCACACGAAAGGGAAATGAAATGAGCAAAAGAGTTCTGTTGATTGTTGCTGGTCTGTTTTTCGTGTCTGGTATCGCGCTGGCTGTCCCACCGGGAAGAACCCTGGAATTCACCAAAAGCCCGATGGGCAAGGTCACTTTTTCAGGAAAAATTCACGCTGATGCGGGAGTGAAATGCAAAGAATGTCACAATCCCGATACCTTTCCCAAAATGAAGCAGGGTACGGTCGAGATTAAAATGTCCAAGATTTACGCCGGAAAGCTCTGCGGCAAATGTCACAATGGCAAACGGGCCTTCGCGGCCAAAAAGAGTTGCAAACGCTGCCATAAACGTTGATGACTCAGATCCCTCGTTAAAAAAGCCGCGGCAGTTTCAACTGTCGCGGCTTTTTTTGCGCCCAATCAGCATCAACCAAGCAGCTGCTTCATGATAGTCAGTGCCGCCTGGCGACCATCGGCGGCGGCGGTCACCGCCAGATCAGCCCCCCGGGAACAATCTCCCCCGGCGAAAACCTGCGGATGGTTTGTCTGACCGGTCTCGGTATTGGCCAGAATCTGGCCCCAGTCATTGACTTCAACAGCCACATCATTGAGTCCCGGAATCGTTTCACTGTCGAATCCAAGCGCCATAATGATGACTTCGGCGGCAACAGATTGCTCTGTCCCGGCCAGTTCGCTGACCCGCTGCCGACCATCCGGGCCAGGCTCTCCCAGAACGGTTTTTATCATTTCAATTCCGATCAGATCGTTCTTTTCATCAACCAATACCCTGACCGGGCTGCGGTTGAAGCTGAACTCTACCCCCTCTTCTACCGCATTATGAAACTCTTTACGACTGCCGGGCATATTGGCCTGATCTCGTCGGTAGAGACAGGTGACACTGGTTGCGCCATCACGAATCGCCGTACGGACGCAATCCATCGCTGTATCGCCCCCGCCGATCACCACCACCTTCTTGCCACGGACGTCGTAGTTGAGATCCCAGTCATCACCAAAGAGTCGGCGTTGCTGATGGGTCAAAAAATCCATGGCCAGATGGATTTGTGGGTGGTTCTGATTTTCAATCTCCGGATATTTACCCCGGGTTGCTCCGACACCGAGAAAAACTGCGGCATGGGTTTGCAACAGTTTTTCAAGCATCAGGTCCTGACCGAGAGTCTGACCCAGATGCAAGCTCAGGCCCGCCTCCTGAAGTAACTCGAAACGAAAATTGACAATTTTTTTATCCAGCTTGAACCCAGGGATCCCGTAAGTCAGCAAACCACCGGGACGATCAGCACGTTCGTACATATCGACCCCGATCCCGGCCCGCAGCAGAAAATGAGCACAGGACATTCCGGCGGGGCCAGATCCGATCACTGCCACCCGTTTTTCCCCGCTGACTCCAGGGAATTCCGGTCTCATCCCGGCTGCAAAAGCCAGATCGGTCACCGAGGCCTCGATCGCACCAATGGTAATGGCACCGTAACCATCATCCAGAGTACAGGCTCCTTCACACAGATGACTTTGGGGGCAGATCCTGCCCAGAATTTCGGGAAAAGGCGAACTTTCATTTGAAAGCCGAAAGGCCCGTTCCAGATCTCTGGCGGCAATCGCTTCCAGCCATTGCGGGATATGATTCTGCAACGGGCACCCGGTGACCGTACAGAAGGGGTCACCACACTGCACACAGCGTTCGGACTGACGCCGAACCTGCTTGCTATCGAAGAAACGGTAGACCTCATCAAAATTTTTCAAGCGGTCGGCAACCTCGGTTTTTTCAGGATTCTGCCGCTGGGTTTCTACAAAATTCTGCATATTATTGCCTCTGCCGCCTGGCATCAAAATAATTCGTCAGCATCGAATTCACCCTAATCTCCCTCTTTGGGATTGAGAGGTGCCTGCATATCTTTGGGTGTCACCATCCAGAAATAGGCCAACTCCTCACGGAAGTTGTCGAGGATACGCCGGGCCTTGGCACTCCGGGTACGATTGTGATAGCTGGTCAGAATCTTTTTAAGATAGAGTTTGCCTTCATTGTCTTCGTCAACATCAATCCGGCGTGCGGCAACCAGTTCCTGATTGAGTCGGTCGATGAAATTCTTTTGCCGATCATAAACAAAGGCAACGCCACCGGTCATCCCGGCGCCAAAATTAATGCCGGTATCTCCCAAAACCACAACGGTACCACCGGTCATGTACTCGCAGGCATGATCGCCGGTTCCTTCAACCACTGCCAGGGCTCCTGAATTGCGCACCGCAAAACGTTCGCCAGCTGTTCCGGCAACAAACAACTTGCCCCCGGTGGCCCCATACAGACAGGTATTGCCAACCGCTGAAGCTCCCTCCTGATAAATCGCCGGGGTAATGATGATCCGGCCCGCATGCATACCTTTTCCGGCATAATCATTGGCCACCCCGGTCAGCAGCAGATTCATGCCCTGCGACAAAAAGGCCCCCAGTGATTGACCGGCTACCCCTTTGAGCTTGAGCGTGATGGCATCTTTGGGTAAACCTTCATCACCATAATAACGGGCAATCTGCCCACTGATCAAAGCCCCAAAACTGCGATTGGTATTCAGAATCTGTCGCTCGATGACAATCTCTTCCTGAGGGTTTTTAATCACCGGCAGAACCTCTTCAAGAACCTTTTTCTCAAAGAGGTTGTCGTCAAAGGGAGGATTCTCCCGTTGCCAGGTATCACCCCCATCAACCCGCATCAGAACCTGAGAAAAATCGAATCTTTTCACCTTGGGGTCATTCACCAACTGCAACAGATCACTGCGCCCAATGATCTCCTGCAATGAGGAAAATCCCAGTTCAGCCAGAATTTCGCGAACATCCTCGGCAACGTTTTGCAGGTAGGCCACAACCTTTTCGACTGTCCCCACGTAGTGACTTCGCAGGTTATCGTCCTGGGTCGCGATACCAACTGTACAGCGGTTAAGGTGGCAGACTCGCAGCAACTTGCACCCCAGAATCACCAACAGAGGGGTCCCAAAACCAAAATATTCGGCCCCCAGCAACGCAGCTTTAACCACATCACGCCCGGTTTTAAGCCCGCCATCAGTCTGCAACCTGACCAACTCTCGTAACCGGTTGGCTTTCAGGCTGTTATGCGCCTCGGCCAGACCGAACTCCCAGAGGTTACCGGCATATTTGATCGAACTGAAGGGGGCTGCGCCGGTTCCACCATCACCACCCGAAATAACTATTTTGTCCGCGTAGGCCTTGGCCACCCCGGCAGCGATTGTTCCCACCCCTTCACTTGACACCAGTTTGACACTGATGATCGCTTGAGGATTGATCTGCTTGAGATCAAAAATAAGCTGGGCCAGATCTTCAATAGAATAGATATCATGATGAGGTGGCGGAGAAATCAGGGTCACTCCGGGAATGGTAAACCTCAGGGTTGCAATCAGGGAGGTGACCTTTTCACCGGGCAGCTGTCCCCCCTCACCCGGCTTGGCACCCTGGGCAAGTTTGATCTGAATTTCCCGGGCGCTGCGCAGATAACCGGGTGTCACGCCAAAACGACCTGAAGCAATCTGCTTGATCTTGCTGTTGCGCACCGTTGCAAAACGGCTGGCGTCTTCTCCCCCCTCGCCACTGTTGGAACTGCCCCCCAGAATATTCATCGCCTCAGCCAGAGCTTCATGGGCCTCAGGAGAAAGGGCTCCCAAAGACATGGCTGCCGAATCAAAACGCCGGGTAATCTGAGCCACCGATTCGACCTGATCAAGAGGCAGAGGTTTGCGCGCCGTTTTGAACTCAAACGCATCACGAATAAATTTAAGCCCTCGGCCATTGACCATCTCGCGAAACTTCAGGTATTCATCCCGACTGCGTACCGCCGAAAAACGGTGCATTTGTGTTACCAGGCGAGCACCAAAATCGTGAAATTCAAACCCCGGGTTATCGCGATAAAAACCACCAATCTCAAGCGGATAGATCGGCTTCATAAACGCATGGGCAAAAACCTTGTCGTGGACAGCCTGAATCCGCTCCTCAATTTCGGCAAATCCAAGCCCCGGCAAAAGAGCTGCCGACCCCTTGAAGCAGCGTTCAACCACCTGCTGATCGAGACCGATCACGTCAAATAACGCCGCATTGCGATAACTGGAAACGGTACTGATCCCCATCTTCGACATGACCTTGAGAATCCCCTTGGTCAAAGCGGCATAGAGGTTCTGCAACGCCAGACGAATTTCCTTGGCACTCATCTGCTGCTTGTCGCACAGCTGCAGGCCGGTGGCATAAAGTAGCCAGGGATAGATGGCAACCGTTCCGTAGCCCAGTAGCACACAGGCCGCATGAGGTTCCAAAACCTCGGCGGTACAGACGACCAGCGAAACATGTTGCCGCACTCCGGTCGTCAGAAGTCTCTGATTAAGATATCCGACCACCAGCGCCATGGGCATCAACTTCTGCTTGTCACTTAAACAGCGATCATCGAGAATCACAATACGCACCTGGTCTTTGCGTACGGCGGCAATCACCTTGCGCGCCAGAGCTTCCAGGGCCTTAGGCAAGTTACCGCTGAGGCCGGTTGAGAACGTAGCGTGACGATAACAGGGTTCGTAACGGGGTCGTTCCGGATCACCAAAAGAAAGCAGGGCATCGAAGATATCGCGCGACAGAATCGGCGAAATACTCTTGAGGCGTCGAGCCCGGCCCTTGTCTTCAATAAGGGGGTTGCCTATTTCACCCAGACCAATTGTCGTTGACATGACCGCTTTTTCACGCAGGGGATCAATAGGCGGATTGGTGACCTGGGCAAATTTTTGTTTGAAAAAATCACAGAAGCTGCGCTGCTGCTCCGAGAAACAGGCCAACGGAGTATCATCACCCATTGAGCCAACCGGCTCCTTACCCTGCTCGATCATGGGACGAACAACCAGATCGACAACCTCACTGGTGACATTGTGATAACGCTGCAAACGATCGAGATCGGGATAACGATAGTCTGACAGATCTTCAAACTGCCGTTCGATGAACTCCTGAAGATAATGGGTATGCTCGGTCAACCACTGATTGTAGGGCCGGGAATTCATCAGATAACGATCAATATCGCGCGTATAGAAAATTTCACCCTGCTCCAGATCGGCGGCGATCATCTCGCCACTTTGCAGACGTCCGCGTTCTCGCACCTTCTCCGGCGGGGTTCCAAGAACCCCGTACTCGCTGGTGATCAACAATCGGTCATCGGTGGTAATGACATATTTGGCCGGACGTAATCCATTACGATCAAGAACACAACCGATATAGCGTCCGTTGGTAAGACTGACTGCTGCCGGGCCATCCCAGGGTTCAAAAGAACCTGACGTGTATTCGTAAAAGGAGCGTAACTTGGCAGGCATATTGGCCACATTGTGTCTGGCCGGGGGAATAAGAGAACGAATTGCCTTAAAAAAATCGATGCCATTGACCAACATGAATTCAAGCATGTTGTCGAGGTTGGCACTGTCACTGACCCCTTCTTCAAGAAAAGGAATGATGCGCTTCAGTTCACTCTGACTGAACACCGGGCTTTTGGCGCCAATAAACTTGGACTGCGCCTTGAACCGGTTTCCCTTGATGGAGTTGATCTCACCATTGTGTGCAATCTGCCGTAAAGGTTGGGCCAGCTTCCATTGCGGCAGGGTATTGGTGGAAAACCGCTGATGGAACATGGCAAAGCTGATTTCAAAACTTTCATCCTCTAAATCGGGAAAGAGTCGAGCGATATAGGTCGGCATCACCAGCCCTTTATAGGAAATCAGCGTCCGACTGAAGCTCGGCACATAGAACGCCGGATCATCCCTGAATTGATCTTCAATCTCTTTACGTGTCAGATAGAGAAGAGCATCAAAGCGTCGCGTCGCAATCAGAGCCCCTGGTACGACAAAAACCTGAACAATGTCCGGACGCATCGCCAGGGCATATTCGCCCAGAGCATCTGTATTCAGCGGCACCTCACGGACCAGCAGAGCCTGAAGATCATTTCTTTCACAACACTCGGCAAAAACTGCCAGCTGTTTTTTCTTGTCGCTGAGAAAAAGTGTCGCCACAGCATACTGGTCCGGAAGCGAAACACCCTGTTCCTCAGCCACCTTACGCATAAAGCGTTGGGGCATTGAACAAAGCAAACCACTACCATCACCGGTTTTACCATCGGCGGCAATCGCCCCCCGGTGCATCATCCGGCTCAAAGCCTGAATTGCATCCTGCAACAGTTGGTGACTCGGTTGGTTGTTGAGTTGGGCCAGCAGACCAAAACCACAATTATCCCTGAATTGTTCGGCAAGATTCATCAAGGCTTTCCTTCAAAAAAGCAAAATATGCTTGTCAGATTGCGAATCGGGGGTTGCCCAAGGCAAGAGACCGGCAGCGGTCAAAACAGAAAAGATCTGCTCCTTTTCTGTACCCCTCAAGTATAACGCAATCATAACTCAAGTAAAAAAATATCCTTCAAGCGAAACAGCCCCAAAGAGCCCTTTCTTTAATATTAGAAATCTTTGACTTTGTTCGTATCGCTGATAGCTTTTAAGTCGTCTGGCAGCCTGTCGGACTTGCCCAATAGAAAAGGACAAGGAATGTCTGCTTCTCGCGTTCGCACCATCTTTATCAAACCGGGAGAATTGGTCATTGTCGAAGATGAAGCACTGATCACGACAGTTCTGGGGTCTTGCGTTTCATTGGTACTGCACCATGCAGAAACCGGAATGGCCGGGCTTTGCCATGCCGTTTTACCCCAATCAAAGGGCACGGAAGCGGGCTATCATTTTGTTGACCAGGCGTTCAATCATCTTCTTCGTCAATTTTTTGTTTCCGGGAAAAAAACGACCGAGATCAAGGCCGAACTTTATGGTGGGGCGGATATGTTTACCGGAGGGCACAGTGAAATTGGGGTCGGGCGGAAAAATATTGCTGCAGCACTGAATATTTTACGTGACCACAATCTCAAACCGACAATAATAAATACCGGTGGACTGCAAGGACGCAAACTGGTTTTTTATACCGGCAATGGACGTGTCCAGATGAACCTTCTCCCGCGGCAGCCAAAATCATTGACCGCAAGAGTTAATCGAGTGTTTCCCAAAGTTCAGCGGCCTCTTTCCACTTCATCGCCTCATCAACATCCTGAGGGACGCCGGTCCCGGTCGAGTACATGATCCCGAGACAATACTGCGCTTTGGTATGCCCCTGGTCTGCAGCACGGGTCCACCACTTGCGAGCTTCTGCGTAATCCCGCTCAACCCCTTTG
The DNA here is from genome assembly GCA_024276935.1 of Deltaproteobacteria bacterium. Taxonomy (GTDB): domain Bacteria; phylum Desulfobacterota; class Desulfuromonadia; order Desulfuromonadales; family Geopsychrobacteraceae; genus Geopsychrobacter. The sequence continues at coordinate 92,275 of JAJRWH010000043.1, read as the reverse complement.
CCATTGATATACATCACACCCAGATTGAACTGGGCATCCGAATTACCGGCGTCAGCAGCTGTCAACCACCAGTGATGTGCCTCTTTGAGATTGGTTTCTACTCCCAGCCCTTTTGCGTAAAGTTGACCGACCGCAACCATCGCTCGCAAATGGCTGCGCTTTGCGGCCTTGAGATACCACTTGAGCGCCTCAGCAGGATCATGTATTTCGTTATTACCCCGGGTCAAAATGCTGCCGAGACTGTATTGGGCCTCGACATAGCCCTGTTCTGCCGCTTTCAGCAACCACTTGCGGGCTTCGGTAAAGTTTTGCAGGACCCCCGTCCCACGAGCATGCATCAATCCCAAATGATATTGAGCTGTCGGCAAGCCCTGATCCGCGGCCTGCCTGAACCATTGACGCGCTTTTGCGTAATTGCGCTTGACCCCTTTGCCAATCAGGTACATGTGGCCAAGGGTAAACTGAACCTTGGGATTCCCCTGCTCCGCAGCTTTGCTCCACCAACGTTTTGCTTCGGCAAAATCCTTGGTAACCCCATGCCCCTTGGCATACATCAGACCCAGGTTATACTGGGCATCAGAGTAATTCTGGGCGGCTGCCAGACGGAACCACTTCAGAGCCTCTTCAAAGCTTGGATCAACACCCCGGCCCTTGAAGTAGCATTGCCCTAACTGGTTCTGGGCCCGGGCATAATTCTCATTGGCAGCCAAGCGGTACCATTTGACCGCCTCTTCCGGGTTTTGCTCCATCCCTTTGCCGGTATCAGCCATCCGACCCAGCATAAAAAAAGCTCGCGAGTAGTTTTCCTGGGCTGCCAGGCGAAACCACTTGAGAGCCTCAGAAAAACTTCGCTCTACGCCCTTGCCATGATAGTAATTCATGCCAAGACGATAGTGAGATTGGGCCATTCCAGTCATTGATCTATCCTCCCCTCCAAGCACAATTCTACAGAGACAATCATGACCCTAGTAAACTAGCAGCAATTTCGCCAGTTTTCAACGATTCTGTTCTCAATCCGCCAAACAGGTCAGCAAAATTACTGCTCAGCTGCCCATTTGACCAGACAACAACGGCCCGACAGATCAGGACTGAATCTGTCGGGCCATTGCAAGTCATTGTTTCGATCTGCCATTAAAATCACCGTTCAATCAACGGTGGCCACCTCCTCGTCGTCCACCGTTGAAGTATTTTTGTCGCAACAATTGTCGCCGCTGTTGGCGCTCGGCTGGCGGCAACTGACGCATTTCTCTAACATCCTGGCGTATTTCTCTTTTTTTCTCAGGTGACAACTGCTGATATTTTCGATAATTTTCACGCATACGAGCCCGTTTTTCAGGCGACATCTGCTTGAAACGCTGATAATTCTGCCGTAACCGTTGCTGTTGTTCCGGCGACATTTGCTTGAAACGTTGCAGGCGTTGTTTGAGGCGTTGCTTCTGCTCCGGGGACAGTTTCTTGTAACGCTGATAAACCTGCTTGATCTGTTGACGCTGTTCCGGGGTCATTTGTTGCCAGCGTTGTATAACCTGTGGCGACACGACTACCGACCCTGTTTCTGGTTCCACGGTTTCAGCCAGTAGTGGCGCAGCCAGCAGCAACAGAAATCCCAATATCAATAATAGCTGTCTCATTGTTCTTTCTCCATCGTGGAGAGGACTTCGATTTCCTCAAGGAAATCATAGTTCTGTAGCAGTTCGAGAACTTCCAGCATCTGCTGCTCTTCTGTGCTCAGCTGGGTGGTTTCTTGTCCAGGATCAATCGTTTGCTCGTTACCTGCGTAGGCCTGCGACCCTGCCAACAAGACCCAAAGCACACAAAAAATGGTTCGTTTCATCCCAAGTCCTCGATCTCGGCCAGCAGATCAAAGGCCTCCAGCAAATCCAGATTTTCAAGTATGTCTATTTTTTCGAGAATTTCAGTCTGAGTCAGAACTGTCTTTGTTCCATCCGGTTGCGGCGAAGGAGCATCCGGCTTGAGCGTCAGCAACAGAAGAACTGCGACCAGGCTCCCCCCCAGAGCCAAGCCGGGTATCGCAAACCGCACGCGACGACGATTCACTCGCTCAAGAACCGCTGCTTCTATCCGCTGTACCGCAGGCTGATCGGCTTCAGGACACCAGACAAGCGATTTCAGCTGACGTGTTTTTTCCAGTTCTTCACTACACTGCTCACACCCTTGCAAATGCTCTTCAACGGCAGCTTTCTGTTGGGAATCAAGCTCATCGTAAAGATAGGATGTCAACTGTGCAGAATCACATCTCATTTTTCTTTTCATGCGCCCTTTCCTTTAGCCAGGGATCGAAAACCTTACTTGTCCAGAATCGGCATCAACTCACTGCGCAACAAACTGACAGCCCGGTGCAAATGAGTCTTGACCGTTCCGGATTCAAGGCCAAGAACCTCGGCAATTTCCTTAAGAGGCATCTCTTCAAAATGACGCAGACTGAAAACAGCTCGTTGCCTTGGCGACAGCTTCTGCATCAACTTCAGTAATCCCTGTTGTTGTTCCTGCTGCAAGAGCAACTGCTGGGCCGATGGTGCAGAGTCTGCCACCTGCTCGACGGGATCATCCTCTTCCTCCTTGTTTCGGCCAATGAAGAAAGCCCGCTTGATTTTTTCACGCCGCAGCTGATCAAGGGCCAGACGTGATACGGTGCGATACAGCCAGGTTGCAACGCTCGATTCACCACGAAACGAAGAGAGTGAGCGATGCAGCCGGATGAACGCTTCTTGCGTCAAATCTTCAGCATCAGCAGTATTGCCCACCATCCGCAGGGCATGGCGATAAACGGCGGCAGAATTGGCCCGCATCAGCTGCTCAAAGCTCTGCGTATTTCCGTCTCTGGCCTGGGCCAACAGAATCTGTTCGCTACGGTTGTCCATCTGCAGAAGGTAGCCGCCCATTCCTGTCCAGTCAATACGGGAGAACTTTGGTGCTGTCTGTTTGACGTATCAAAAGGCTAAAAGGTTTACACTGAATAACGTTTTTATCTGACTCAAGCTGGTCAGCACCAACAAAACAAGGGTGATCATTACAGAATGATCACCCTTGTTTTGTTGTGCCGTAAAAAAATCCTAACCGAGCAGCTGGCGAGCCTCGGCAAGCAGATTTTTCGGAGTAAACCCGAATTGTTCCATCAGGGCCCCAATCGGGGCACTGGCTCCGTAGCTGGTCATGCCAACAATACGGCCATGACTGCCGACATAGCGCTCCCAACCGAAAGTTGAGGCAGCTTCAATCGCCACCCGCCGGGTACAGGTCGGCGGCAACACCTCGTCGCGATATTCCTGATCCTGGGCATCAAACAGCTCCCAACTCGGCAGCGAAACCACCCGGGTACCAACCCCCTCGGCCTGCAAGGTTTCACGAACCGCCAGAGCATGTTGCACCTCTGATCCTGTCGCGATCAGTATCATCTGTAAATCACCATCTTCGGCAGCCAGAATATAGCCCCCACGTTGCAACCCACTGGCGGCCCCACAGCAATCACGATCAATTGTTGGCAGCCCCTGACGGGTCAAAACCAGCATGGTCGGTCCCTGACGATTGGCAATGGCCGCTTTCCAGGCTTCGACTGTCTCGTTGGCATCTGCAGGGCGAATAACTGTCAGGTTCGGCATTGCCCGCAGGGAGGCCAGATGTTCAACCGGCTGGTGGGTCGGTCCGTCCTCGCCAAGACCGATCGAATCATGGGTCATCACGTAAATCGGCGCCAGACCCATCATGGCAGCCAGGCGGATTGGTGGCCGCATGTAATCAGCAAAAACGAAAAAGGTCCCGGCAAAAGGAATAATTCCGGGAGTGTGACACAGACCGTTCATAATTGAACCCATGGCGTGCTCACGAATTCCGTAGTGAATATTGCGTCCACTTTTACCGGGCAACCAGGACGCCTCTCCCTTGATTTCGGTATTGTTTGAAGGGGCCAGATCGGCTGATCCTCCCAGTAACAATGGGATCTTTTTTGCCAGGGCCTGAATAACGGCACCACTGGTCTGACGGGTTGCCTTGGCACCGTCTGCGGGGCTGAATTCCGGCAGTTCGCTCCCCCAGCCGACTGGCAGCTCGCCATCAGCCACAGCCAACCAGGCGCTGACTTTTGGATCTGATTTTTTTTCTTTCAGTTGTTTGTTCCAGCCCTGCTCAAGTTCGGCGCCACGCTGCAAGCAAGTCTGCATATGCTCGGCAACCTCACCCGGAACCACAAAGCTCTGCTGCGGATCACGGCCATAAGCCTGTTTTGTCAGTGCCAGCTCGTCACCCCCCAGTGGAGCCCCGTGAGCACCGGCAGTATCCTGTTTATTGGGCGCGCCGATTCCGATATGGGTTCGCGCGATAATCAGTGAAGGACGCGGATCATTCTTGGCACGTTCCATTGCCGCATCAATTTCGGCCAGATTTTCACCTTCAACTCGCTGGACATGCCAGCCACAGGCCAGATAACGTGCGCCAACATCTTCAGTAAATGCAAGAGAGGTATCCCCCTCAATCGTAATCTTGTTGTCGAGATAGAGATAATTCAGATTGCCAAGTCGCAGATGTCCGGCAAGAGAGGCCGCTTCAGCCGAGACCCCTTCCATCAGATCACCGTCACTGCAGATCACCCAGGTCCGATAAGTAAAAAGATCAGCATCAACCTGTTCGGCAAGAAATTGTCCCCCCATTGCCATACCCACGGCAGCAGCAACACCCTGCCCCAAAGGACCTGTCGTCGTTTCAACCCCGGGAGTATGACCAAACTCGGGATGACCCGCAGTTTTGCTGTTGGCCTGACGAAAATTACGGATATCGTCAAGAGAAAGGTCATAACCGGTCAGGTGCAACATGCTATAAATCAAGGTCGAAGCATGGCCACAGGACAGGACAAAGCGATCACGTCCAGCCCAGTCAGGATTGGCCGGATTATGTCGCAAATGGCGGCAAAAAAGCAGATAGGCGATGGGGGCGGCCTCCATGGGAGTTCCAGGATGTCCGGAATTCGCCTTTTCTACGGCATCAGCCGCCAGCAGTCGGATAGTGTTGATCGATTCCTTGACGACGGGGGCCGCGAATTCTTGCGCCAGCATGATAACTCCTTTGAGAACAGACGGTGACCCGGCAGGATCACGGCTGCACAACTGATCAGGTTTTTTAAAATAACGAAAAGCGAACAGGGATTTCCTGTACCGGTCGAGCGGTGCCATTGAAACAGGAAAACGGCCAAAAAACAAGGGATAAGCAGGATGAAAAACGGCTTTTCTCGGTGTTCAGAATCATTAATTTGGGCGGACAGTAAAAAGCATAAAAAAATGGGCCGGTTACGGAGGAGGCATTTCCGAAACCGACCCGTTCCACATAGAATAGGAGGGTATTGCTGAAAGTTCTGTTATCAACCTGCCGACTGCCACACCAGCAGACTGATGTTAGCTATCATAAGGGGAGTTCAAAAGGAAAGACAGGTGGTTTTGCGCAAATATTCGCTATCAGATAGGCATTTGGCAACTGTGCGGATACGCAGTTGCCAAAATTATTGCCGGGCAGAAAATGTATACGCACACAACCGTAACAGATGTTCGAACTTCTGCTGCTGGCTCCCCTGCCAACCGGCAAGAACCTGCTCGGCCAGGGTTTTTCCGGAGGTCAGGATGGGTTGCAGAGGGTCCAGAAACTCGGCCTCATCATCAGCGTTATGGCCCTGTTGATACTGTCGTTGCAAACCGCGACGGGCTTCGGCAACCAGCTCACGGGTCAGGTCAAGAAGGTTCTGGTTGCCAAAACGGGCTTTTAATCCCAGGCTCCAGGAGTCGCGATAAAGCGTCAGGCGTTCTTCCGGGTTCAAACCCGCCAGCAAGTCCTCGGTCCGCTCAAGCGCTACCTCATCATAAAAAAGCCCCTTGACCAGAGCCGCAACTGCCAAGGCCAGGTCTGGTGGCAAGCTGTCGGCGGTACGTAATTCCAGCTGGGGCCGTAACCGGACCTCGGGAAAGAGCGTTGAAAGATGCAGATCCCAATCATCCAGACAGGCAACCTCACCAGCAGCACCCTGTTCAATAAAATCGTGAAAGGTCACCCTCTTGTCAGTCAGATTGATCAGCCGGTCTCCCCGTTGTAAAAAATAGACCGGGGTTTCAAGAGCATAGTCGACATAATCGTCCAGACTTGCACCCTCCTGCATAAACGCAGGGATCAGCCCGCAACGGTCATTGTCGGTTCGAGACCAGATTTCGCCCCGCACGGCCAAAAAGCCACTGTCTTCGCCATCAAGGAGTGGCGAGTTGGCAAACAGAGCATAAAAAACCGGCGTCAGCCACTGCAACACCCGCAACTTGCGGATACAGTCGGCTTCGTCAAGATAATCAAGATTAACCTGGGTTCCAGCAGTCTGCTTCATCATCCGCTGCCCCATGTCGCCCGTTTTCAACATATAGGGACCCATGACGCCATAACGTTTCTTGGGCAACCAGTCAATTTTTTGCAAAGGGGTGAAGGGTTGAATACCAAAACCAACCATGCAGAGTCCCAATTGCGGAGCAATTTCGTTGATCTGGTTGACATAACGCAGCAGGTCGCGGCAGTTGCAGTGCATATCACAGCAAAAACGCCCCGACAGCTCAAGCTGACCACCTGGCTCCAGGGTCACCGAGGACCGCTTGCCCTGCAAACCAATCAACGACGTGCCATCATAGATTCCCTGCCAACCTGCAGTCCCTTCCATTCGGGAAAGCAAATCACGAATCCGCGGATAGCTGGCAGCCTCACCGGTTTCAGCATCCAGCACCAGCTTTTCGGTCTCAAGGCCGATCCCCCAGTCTTCTCGGGGGCGTGCTCCGGCACGCAGACAAATCAGCAGGTCTTCTCTTGAACCTATCGGTCGATTCGGTGGAGAATTCTTCATCCCGTCAGTCTAGCACCTTTGCTTCTGCAGCGGCGAGGTACTCGGTGATAGACCTGGCCAGGGTTTCAAAAACTTTGGTAAATTCGTCCTCATCCATCTCAAGCAAGGTCACGCGGAAACCGCGCTCATCAGTACAGAAAGAAGAGATCGGCACAACACATATCCCGGTTGACGCCAGCAGGTAATAAACGAATCGCTTGTCGAAGCTGACATCCGGCACATCAACCAACTCTTCCACCATGCGCCGAACTTCATCATTTTCAATCGGCAGACTTTGTTGATCAGTCAAAACCCCTGGTTCAAAAACGACACTCATATAGAACGCACCATTGGTCCGGTTAACCTTGATACCCAGCACCTCTTTCAATAGCTGGTAGGCAATATTGGAGTGTTTCTCATAACGCTTGCGGCGCTCTTCAAGATAGAGCGGATATTCAGGATGACTGAGAATTGGCGGGATCGCTTTTTGCGGCAACGTCGTTGAGCAGACCTCGACCATTTTCGAATTGACAATGCTCTGTACGTACTGGGCAAAAACTGGATCTTTGTCGGCATTGTAGACTTCAATCCAGCCACAACGCGCCCCGGGCCAGGGTAGTTCCTTGCTGATGCCCTTCATGGCGATTGCCGGCAGGTCTCCGACCAGATCCGAGATGGGTCTGGTACTTTCGCCATTGTAGACCAGATTATTGTAGATCTCGTCACAGATCAAAAACAGATCGTATTCCTTGCAGATGGAAATAATCTCGGTAAGAATCCGTTCAGGGTAAACCGCACCGGTCGGATTATCGGGATTGATCACCAGAATTCCCGAAATTGTCGGATTATACTTGACCGATAAACGCAGATCATCAAGGTCTGGATACCAGTGATTGTCCGGGTCAAGATAGTAAGTCACAGGCTTCTGCCCTGCATGGGCACCTTCCGCCGAAGAATGGGTCGAGTAGGTCGGAGAAGGTCCGATAACCCGTGCCTCACGCCGCAACAGACCGTAAACTTTCTGGATAGCATCACCCAGTCCGTTGAAGAAGATGACATCTTCTGCCGTAATCTGGGCTTTGCCACGGGCATTGGTCTGATCTGCCAGAAACTGCCGGGTTTCAAGCAGCCCCTTGGTCGCACAGTAACCGTAAGAACAATCTGTCATCACCAGATCGGACACAATTTCCTTCATCCACAAAGGAATTTTTTCTCCCTTGGCAACCGGATCACCAATATTTTCCATATTGGTCTTGATTCCGAAACGATTCAGTTTTTCGGCAATTTCAACAATAGCCCGAATCTCGTAAGTCAGTTCTCCGGCACCGATATGCACGATATTGTTACGCATCTGCCTCAAGTCTCCCATTTCATAAAAGACATAAAAGAAAGGCCATGAACACTCTGTCCATGGCCTTTGGTTTCTTTATCATAAACCCTTGCAGCTCACCCCTTCAGGGATGATGGACAGTTGAGAGGCGTAAGGTCGCCGCCTGAAATGCTCGTGCTGCCGCTGCTGCAATGTGAATCATTGATGTTTCTCCACCTGTGATATCCCTATTTGTAGCCTGAATTATCACAGAGTCAAAAACAAGTCAATCCCTGACCGACAAATCTGCCCCCAGGCCAACACCCCATAAAAAGCTAAAGCAGAACCATTAACAGGGTCAGGGTCACCAGGCTGGCCAAAGTGGAAAAGACCACAACCGAAGTCACAAAATCAGGAACAATATCGTTCTCCTTTGAAATAATCGCCACCAGGATCGCTGTCGGCATCCCTGCCTGCAATATCCCGGCGGCACTCTCAACCGACCCCAGGCCAAAGGGAATAACCACCACAGATGCAATTAACGGAACCAGCAACAGCCGAATAGAGGAGGTCAACAGGACATCACCTGTCAGTGCCACCCGCTTCTGCTCCAGCAGTTGCAAGCCCAACGCAAAGAGCATCACTGGAATCATGGCATCTGCCAGCAGCCCGATCATCCGTGAAAACATCAACGGAATCTCCAGACCGGCAGAAGAAACAAAGACTGCCGGAACCGTCGCCCAGAGAGCCGGTGTTTTCAATACCTCACGCAAGGCCCCGCTCCGTCCCCCCTTGGCCCAACCTGCGGCTCCGACACACACGACAAAGGCGGTAATGGTAATCGCGACAAAATAGATAGTGGCTGAAGTCAGGGCTGTATCACCAAGACGAAAACGGATAACTGCCAGCCCGTAATTGCCGACATTGCCAAAAACTGCAATCATCACAAAGGCCGCGATCATCTCGCGGGAACGACCCAGCAGCCACCCGATTCCACCTGCAACAACAGCCGCCAGCAGGTGGACGGCAACAATGAACCCGATCATTTTCAAGGTGCCATCAAGCGCGACCTTTGAACCGCTGATTGCCTGAAAAATAAAGGCCGGGACAAACACATAATAGGCCGCCCGGGTCAGAGTCTGCGCCTGCAGCTCCAGGCGAGCTCCCAGCAGATACCCGAGAACAACAATCCCGAATACCGGCAGGATAACATTTAAAAAAACGGCAAACAGTTCTGTCATCAAGGCACCAGAAACAAGAAGAACGGCAAACATCAACCTGAGGTTTGCACTGCCATAATCCTGAAATAAAGAAGGCTCCCGACAAAACAATGTCGGAAGCCTTCTTTGTTCAACAGCTGAAAATCAGCCTACTTGCCACAATCAGCCTGCATTTCTGCCAGCTTTTTATAAAGGTCAAAACGTGTTGCGACATCTTTGGCCGAAGCTTCCATCAACGCCTCCGCCTGCTCAGGATTCGCTTTCTTCAGCATCCGGAAGCGGTTCTGGTTTCCGGCATACTCAGCAAAACTGAGGCTTGGATCCTTGCTGTCCATCTGCAAGGGATTCTTTCCTTCTGCCACCAGGCGAGGATCATAACGGAACAGTGGCCAGTGCCCACAGGCAACGGCCTCTTTACAGTTATCAACCGCCTTGGCCATATTAATGCCATGGGCAATACAATGTGTATAGGCAATGATCAGCGAAGGACCATCATAAGCATCGGCTTCGATCATCGCTTTAACCGCCTGGGCCGGGTTGGACAGGTTGACCCGGGCAACATAAATGTTGCCATAGCTCATGGCGATCATCGACAGATCTTTTTTCGGCATCACCTTGCCACCGGCAGCAAAAAGAGCAACGGCGCCAATAGGTGTTGATTTGGATGCCTGACCACCGGTATTGGAATAAACCTCGGTATCGAGAACCAGAACATTGACGTTCTCGCCAGAAGCAAGAACATGGTCAAGACCACCGTAACCGATATCATAGGCCCAACCATCGCCACCATGAATCCAGACCGACTTGTTGACCAGATAATCAACGTTAACCAGCAGCTGTTTGGCCGTTTCGTGGGTGCAGGCCCCCAGAATTTTCTTCAACTTGGCAACCCGACCACGCTGGGCTTCGATCTCATCCTGTGAGTCCTGGGCACTGTCAAGAATCTCCTGTTTAAGCTCTGCCGTTCCCTCACAGGCCTTGCAACCACAGTCAATGTTGCTGGTCAGCAGTTCCCGTGCATACCCGCTGGTCTTGTCAACGGCCAGGCGCATACCCAGACCGAATTCGGCATTGTCCTCAAACAGCGAGTTACTCCATGCCGGACCCAGACCATCCTTACGCTTGGTCCAGGGAGTGGTCGGCAGGTTACCGCCATAGATCGATGAACAACCGGTCGCATTGGCAACGATCATCCGGTCACCAAACAGCTGCGAACAAAGTTTGACAAACGGGGTCTCGCCACAACCGGCACAGGCACCAGAGAATTCAAACATCGGCGGCAGCAACTGGCTGCCCTTGAGAGTCGCACGGTTAAACAGAGCTTCATCCGTATCAGGCAAGCTGAGGAAAAACTCAAAATTGGCGGCTTCTTTCTCACGCAATGGAGGTTGCTCGACCATGTTGATCGCCTTGACACCCTCTTCTGTCTTGCTTTTGACCGGGCAGTTGTAAACACAGGCACCACAACCGGTACAGTCTTCAACCGCGACCTGAAGGGTGAACAGCTTACCCTCCATGTCCTTGCCTTTGGCTGCGACAGATTTGAAAGCCTCCGGAGCGCCTTTAAGTTCAGACTCTTCGTAGATTTTCATCCGGATAGAGGCGTGCGGGCAGACAAAAGAACAGATTCCGCACTGAATACAAAGGTCCTCTTTCCAGGCCGGAACAGTTACCGCGATATTCCGTTTTTCAACACAGGCGGTTGCCGTCGGGAAAGTTCCATCTTCCGACATGGCCGACAGCGGCAGTTTGTGACCCAAACCGTCAATGATCGGTCCAAGAGTCTTTTTGACCGTATCGCTGCAACCGTCCCACTTGCCGATCTGCATTTCGATTGGGCTGTCGGCTGTTGCCGGAACAGCAACTTCGGCAATATTTTCAAGGGCAACGTCAACAGCCTGCTTGTTCATGTTGACAACTTTCTCACCCGCCTTGCTGTACGATTTGACAATGGCATCCTTGATCTCGGCAATAGCCTGTTTCAAAGGAATGATATTGGAGATTTTAAAGAACGCCGTCTGCATGATCACGTTGATCCGGGCGCCAAGACCAAGCTTCTCGCCAAGATGAACACCATCGATGACAAAGAATTTCAGCTCTTTGTCAATAATCTGCTGTTGAACATACTTGGGCAGATGAGCCCAGATCTCATCCTTGGTATAGGGTGAGTTGAGCAGGAAGGTTGCACCCTTTTTGGCATTTTTAAGCATGTCATATTTCTCAAGGAAAGAGAAATTATGACAGGCGACAAAATCTGCCTCATTTTCAGAAATGAGATAAGTATTCTTGATCTCCTCATCACCAAAACGCAGGTGCGAGGTGGTCATTGATCCGGCCTTTTTCGAATCATAGACAAAATAGGCCTGAACCTTGTTGTCGGTCGAATCACCGATAATCTTGATGGAGTTCTTGTTGGCCCCGACTGTTCCGTCAGATCCAAGACCGTAGAACATTGCGGCGTAACCATTGAACGGAACCATGTAGTTCTCGTCAAAAGAAAGGCTCTTGCCGGTCACATCATCCTCGAAACCAACAATGAAATGATTCATCGGCTTATCGAGCAACATATTGTCAAGAACGGCTTTACACATTCCGGCGTTGAACTCGAATGAACCAAGACCATAACGACCACCAACAATCGAGGGGTAACCCGAGAAGCTGGTAAATCCTTCAACCATTCCTTCACCAACTGCGGTCCGAATCGACTGATACAGAGGCTCGCCAATGGAACCGGGTTCCTTGGTACGATCGAGGACCGTGATCTTTCTGACACTGGTCGGCAAGATCTTGCAGAACTGCTCAATGGGGAAAGGCAAAAAGAGGCGGATCTTGACCAGGCCGACCTTCTCACCCTGCGCAACCAGGTGCAGAACCAGCTCTTCCATCGCTTCGCAACCTGAGCCCTGCATCACGACAACACGCTCTGCCTGGGGATGGCCAACATAATCAACCAGATTGTACTGGCGGCCTGTCAGCTTGGCGAACTTGTCCATCTGGGCCTGCATGATACCCGGAACTTTTTCATAATAAGCGTTGGCAACTTCACGCCCGTGAAAATAGACATCAGGATTCTGAGCTGTTCCACGCATGACCGGATGGTCAGGTGACAAGCCACGAGCCCGGTGAGCGGCAACCAGCTCATCGTCAATCATGGCCTTCATGTCGTTCATGGACAGTTCTTCAACCTTCTGCACTTCGTGCGAGGTCCGGAAACCATCGAAATAATGCAGCACCGGCACCCGTGACTCCAGCGTTGCTGCCTGGGCAATCAGAGCAAAGTCCATGACCTCCTGAACATTGTTGGAGCAAAGCATGGTCCAGCCTGTCTGACGGCATGCCATGACATCTGAATGATCACCAAAAATTGACAAGGCCTGGGCGGCAATCGCCCGTGCCGAAACATGAAAAACTGTCGAGGTCAATTCACCGGCAATTTTATACATGTTGGGAATCATCAACAGCAGACCCTGAGATGCGGTAAATGTCGTTGTCAGGGCTCCCGCTTGCAGAGAACCATGAACGGCACCCGCTGCGCCCCCTTCAGATTGCATTTCAACAACCCGGGGAACAGTGCCCCAGATATTCTTCTGGCCTACAGCACTTTTGGCGTCAGAGATTTCACCCATGACAGACGAGGGGGTGATCGGATAGATGGCAATCACCTCGTTGGTCGCATGAGCCACATGGGCTGCTGCGGTGTTGCCGTCAATACAAACCATCTTTCGAGACATCAGTTTTCTCCTTTGTTGGAAAATGGAAACATGAACAGATCGTACGTATCGTTACTGGTTAATTCTTTACGTTTATATGACGCAATTTCCGGGCTTATCTCCCACAAACTATAGGATAAAATACCAGTCAAGAGAAAAAGCGCCGTCAAAAATAGGCTACAGTTCACGCCGACTGTCAATTGCCAGCTGTACCGTTGCCGAATCAATGTACTCCAGATCGCTTCCCATCGGAATCCCGTGGGCCGGACGGGTCACCCGGAGACCGGTTTCCTTGAGAAGGCGGGCCAGATAGAGTGCTGTTGCTTCACCCTCGACGGTGAAGCTGGTTGCCACGACCACCTCAACAATCTCTTCATTCTTGAGGCGGGCAAGTAACTGGGGAATTTTCAAATCCTCCGGGCCGATGCCGTCCAACGGCGAAAGGGCCCCATGCAGCACATGGTAGCGTCCTCGATACCCGTGACTGCGCTCAATCGCGATCAGATCCTGTGGTTCCTGAACAACACACAGACAACTCTCATCACGTGAAGTATTGAGGCAAATGCAGCAATACTCACCCTCGCTGATATTGAAGCAACGACGACAAAAAGAAAGATTCTGCTTCATCGCGATCAGAGCTGCTGCCAAAGCCTCAACATCCTCTTGCGGTCTGCGCAGCAGGTGGAAGGCCAGACGTGTTGCTGTCTTACCTCCGATCCCTGGCAACTTGCCAAGTTCTGCCACCAGTCTCGCAAAAGATGGGAGGGAGCCTAGCATGAAAAAACCCCAAATTCCAACACTTTAAAATGCCGTTCTATTTTTTTCAGGGACGCTAAAAAAATAAAATCTCGCGAAAACGATTTTGGTTCATTGGTCTGACCAAATGCCAATATTAGCATAACTTTTTTCTCCATTTCAACAGTTAATCGTATACGGTATACAATATCCTGCTCTTCACAAAAGACAACAGGCCACCGAAACTGACTCCGGTGGCCTGCAATGGAGCCTGCGGGACTCCTGCTCTTTTAAATATGGGATAAATCCTGAGTGCCCTGACGCTAAAACATCCCGGGCAGGTTCATACCACCGGTGACCTTGCTCATTTCCTGCTGCATCATCTCCTGGCTCTTTTTCAGAGCCTCATTCACTGCTGCGGTCACCAGATCCTGTAACATTTCAACATCTTCAGGATCGACCACATCTTTCTCGATCGTCAACCCAACAAGCTGCATCTTGCCACTCACCACGGCTGTTACCATCCCGCCACCAGCCGTTGCTTCAACCTCACGGCCTTCCAACTCTTGCTGTATCCGTGCAATACGCTGCTGCATCTGCTGCGCCTGCTTCATAATATTGCCAAGACCCTTTGCCATCACTCTTCTCCTAAATTCGATTTTTCTTACTGGTCAAAATGACTCAAAACCCTTATCTATCGGTCGAACATCCTCAACTTCAGCCTCAAATATGACCTGAGCCGCCTTGATCATCGGGTGCTCACTGGCGCTTTCGCGCAATTTTTGCTGGCGACTGACCTGCTGCTGCTGTTGCTGCTGCGCGAAAGTGGGAGCCGCGTTCTCCTGCTCACCCATTTGCGCAACTTCCAACCTGACCGATTGCCCGAAATACTCGTTAACCATCGTCTCAAGCGAAGCACGTGTTTCGCTGTCACTTAACAACTGAATATTAAATGACCCTTCCGGGTAACCTATTTTCAAGTGCGGCAAGGTTAAATCCAGAGGGTGGGCATGCTCGAGGACTGAACCAATGGCGCGACGCTTCTTGTTGACAAATTCAACCAGCCCCGCCCAGTCACGTTGTTGCGGCACATCACCGGGCGAGGCTTCAACCTTTTTTACCGGTGGCTCTTCCTCTGGTGGGGGAGATGGAGGTGGCGGGGGTGACATCTCAACTCTCGCCGGTGCCGCAGGGGCTGTTCCCGCTGCGGGCAATCTCTTTTCGAGCAGGTCAAGCTTATGAATCAAATTTCCGACATCGGCACCACTTGGCAGGCTTGCCAGCCTGACCAGCGCCATTTCCATGCTCAGTCGCGGATAATTGGAATGTGCAATCTGGGCCTCGGTCTGCATTAACAGCGTCAGCATCCTCTGCAGGCGATCAAGATCCGTCGTTGCAGCCAACTGTTTGAGGTCCTGCAATTCAACATCACCGGCATCAAGCAGATCACCTGGAGTCTCAACCAGGGCAACAAAAAGCAACGAACGAACCAGATCGATCAACTGTTGGCAGAATTGGCGAAAGGAATGACCCTGATCATCAACCTGTTGCAAAATCCCCAGGCCACGTCCGGCATCACCAGCAATAATCGCTTCCAGCAAGTTGATCAGCAAACGCTGATCAACGATTCCCAGCAACCCCTGAAGCTGCACATCATCGATCTTCTCACCACAGAAAGCGATCACCTGATCGAAGGTCGAAAGAGAATCACGCATACTACCGCCACCGGCCCGGGCAATCATTGCCAGCCCGGCATCAGTAATCTCAACAGCCTCGGCAACAGCAATTGTTTTCAGGCGAGCGGCAACTTTGGCCAATGAGATTTTTCGAAAATCAAACCGCTGGCATCGCGACAGGATTGTTACCGGAATCTTGTGTGGTTCAGTGGTAGCAAAGATGAATTTGGCGTGCTCAGGTGGTTCTTCAAGTGTCTTCAACAGGGCATTGAAGGCATTGATCGAGAGCATGTGAACTTCGTCGATAATAAAGAGCTTGTAACGTGAATTTGAAGGCAGGTAGCGGATATTTTCACGCAACTCACGGATATCATCGACACCGGTATTGGATGCCCCGTCAATCTCGAAGACATCGATTCCGCGACTGGCCGTGATCTCTTCACAGGAGGGACAGACCCCGCAAGGATTAACGGTTGGTCCCTCTTTGCAATTAAGTGCCTTGGCAAAGATTCGTGCCGCCGAAGTTTTACCGACCCCACGAGCACCCGTAAAGAGAAAGGCATGGTGAACCCGGTCAGCGGTGATCGCATTTTTCAGCGTCTGGCTGACATGCTCCTGACCGATCAGATCATCAAACTGCTGGGGGCGCCATTTGCGCGCCAGAACCATGTATGACATGGGTAGAAACTCCGCTGGCGGTTTTCGTCCGTAAAAGGTGAGGCGTCAGGATCGAGGAGAGAACTGTGAGGTCTGCACTCTCCCCACGGCCAATTGCATTGCAGACACAAGTGACAGCCAGGCACCCCCACGGCACACGAAACATGTTGCTGCCGCTGCTCCCTTCCGGGCCTGACGGGGTTCACAACCGATCGTTGCGTGGGACCCGGCTGTCACTTCTGCCGACAAAAAGAGAAATTTCGGCCCTGCGTTATGGCCTCGCGCTGCCCACATCAAGGGCCGCATAAACCCATCCCTGGGGCTCGACTGTCGCCATCCAGGCGCCAGACACCCTTGAAGTGGGCACCCCGAGGCCATTCGGCTTAATAGCGACAAAAGAACAATCACTTGTTAATTCTGTACGCACCGAATCAAAAAGTAATCGTTCAGGGTCGATCAAAAATGTCCAACTGCAAGGCGCCTGAAATCTCGCTGAATAAGGCGTACACCGAAGGTACGCCGTTGAAGCGGGATGAAGGCAACGCCGCAGATGGGCGTTTTTCATCGACCAAGTAGAATAGGACGGAGAGGGGGGGGGATTCGGTCACTTTGTCGTCGCCATCACGGCGACTCCGGCGTAACCTCCCCTGCTCTCGCTGACGCCGACTTCCTGTCGGCTTTTCTGACATTAAGTCAGCGCTCGCTCCGCTTCGAATCCCCCCAAAAGGAGTATTCGTTATTATTGTTATGGCGGAGAGGGGGGGATTCGAACCCCCGGTAGCGTTAACTACACCCGCTTTCCAGGCGAGCACCATCGGCCTCTCGGTCACCTCTCCGCAGGCGGAACAAGATACACCAAGGGTCAATGGGTGTAAAGGACTTTTCAAGAAGGCGATAAATGCTTTAAAGCTGGCCAGACTGGGCCGCATACCGGTTGTTGGCCTGATAGACAAAGGCCAGAATTTCGGCGACAACCTGAAAGAGTTGCGGGGGGATTTCCTGCCCGACAGGGACCTTGCCCAGAACCTCGAGCAGGTCTTCGTCTTCAACAATATCGATTCCTGCCTGGCGGGCAGCAGCCAGAATTTTTTCTGCGAGTTCTCCCCGTCCACTGGCAACCACCCGGGGCGCACCGCCAAGACTGCGATCATAACGCAGGGCAACAGCCTGATCTTTTTTGTCCGTTCTGTCCTTCATCGACAAATCCCCGTAAAAGCCTTTCAGAAAGTCTCTTTTCCGACCAGTTCAGACCCGCGCATCGAACATGCCACGGGTAGCGGGTATAATTTTTTCGATCAGTGCCGTCGCCGGAGAATCAACCCCAATGGTGAAGGTAATTCCACGAACTGGCACCTCGTGAAGTCGCTCTTGCAACTCGTCACTTAGAGACTTCAGAAAATCTGCCCGTTGGGAATCTTCACAGGCAACGCGCAACAAAACACCCGAAGATTCTGTCAGCACGTCAATGCGCAGGCTGCCCAGTGCCGACAACCTCAGATGAACTGACATCCGTGATTTATCACTTTTTTCTTTCGGCTGACCCTGCTGTTGACCCTCATCCTGAACCAGCAGAAAACCCTCCTCAAGAATAGGAAAAGGCAAGGGCACAAAAAACAGATTTTGCTCTGCCAACCGCACGCGACAGACCTGAAAAAGTTCAATCCGATGCAGGGCTTCTTCCCCCCTGGAACCCAACTGCTCTCTGCCATCAAGCAATGCCAGCTTGAGGCTATGCAAAGCATCGCGGGTACGACCACGGACCAGTTCAGCCTCGAGGTTCAAACCAAACAATTGCCCTAACAATCCAAGTTTTTCTGGCTGAATCTGGTTTTCAGGCCCTGCCATCAAAGGGCGCATCACTGCAAGAACATGCTGAACGACCTGTTGCAGATCCTGAGGCCAGGCAGGTTTGCTGTCCACGGCAGTTTGCAGTTCTTGCACCATTTTCTGCAAATGCCCCAAAAGTGCAGGAGAAAACTTGAGTCCAGCTGGCGAGGGCCGACTGATCAAAGCCGTCAACTCACGCGTTGTCTGGGTTAGTTCCTGCGGCAATGGTGCCGGGTTGGTCACCAGCAGTGTTTTCAGCTCTGCCGCCAACTGCCGTGCCTGGTGAGGCTGAAGTGGATGTTCCGGTTGCTCGATACGGGTCAACAGGTGAGAAATCCGCTCTTGTTCTGTCGCTACAAACTGACGCATCAACTCAGGCTGCTGACGGATCTGGGTTGCCATGACCCTTAGCTTTTGCGGCAGATCGAGAGCCTCAACATGCCGATCCAGAACCTTAAGGACCTGATCAAAGGCTGTCGCCAAAGCCGGACCATTTGCCACCGAAAACAGGTCTTTCGACTGCCTCATCTGACCCAGCATGACAACAACAGAGGTCAACTGATCGGCTGGCAGATCGGCAACCGGTCGCAACAGAGGTGCCAGTTGCCGGCCCAGCACCTTTGACAGCCCTGATTCGGACGGCACCTTTTGCTGGATATGGCTCAATAACGAGCCCCAGTCAAAGGGCTTTGCCAACAGAGGCAACAGTGAGGCAAATCGTGAATCAAAAGAAGAGTTGATAATTTTAAACGCAAGTCTTGGATGCGTCTCCAGAACCTGCAACTCGAGCTGCTGCCCGGTCTGCAACTCTTGCTCGGTCTGGATCTGGATTCGCTGGTGTTTGAGCTCAAGTAACGCCCGATCCAGGCCACCTTCAACAACAGTCGCCTGAACAATCTGCTCAATCCGCAGATTGTTCTGCCGTTCTTCCGGGCGACCGGTGGTTGAGCTGGCCTGAACCAGCAGATTTGTTGTGACCAAAGGATTTACAATTGTCATAGATCACTTATCGGCCTCTGTCAGACACTTCTTTAATGAACAGCGCTGTCGCTGTCAAAATAGTGGCATGGCCGCCAACTGACAGAACGCTTCAGACCTCAAACATAAAACCAAGCTGCTTAACCCTTTATTATTAAAGAATATTATCTATTGTCGGCCTGGCTGGCACAAAAATCGCTAGCAGAAAATATAAGTATTAACTAATTTTTCTAAAGAAAGGGGTCAATTCTGTCGATAGGTCATAGACAACAACCTGTAGCAACATCCAGCGAAAGGGACCAAGCAATGACCGCCACTGCCCTGATTATTTCAACCAGCAATCCTCCTCGTGGTGCTTTGGAGCAAAAAGTACTGAAAACGGGAGTTTTTGACCGTGCCATTGTCTGCTGCAACGGCGAGGAAGTCATCGCCGAGCTGGAGAAGCAGACAATTGATATGATCTGCTGGGCATTTGGACAAGGGGATGAGCCGACTGATTGGCTTGAGGCATTGCGCATAAACCCAGCCTGGGCCGATTTGCCCCTGCTGGTTTTTACCAAAGAGGGCGACCAGGAACATCGACTGCGCGGCCTTGAACTGGGCGCTTGCGACAGCGTCACTTTTGTCACCCCAACAGCTGAACTCGCCGCCCGTATTCGCGGCCACATCAAACGTTCGGAACAGATTTCACACTTGAGAAACCGCAGGGCAGAACTGGCTCAGATGGCTCTCAGCGATCCCCTGACCGGGCTGGGCAACCGGGCTTCCTTTGACCTGCGACTGAGACAGGAAATTGCCCGCAGCCGGCGCAGTGGCAATTCATTTGGCCTGATGATGATCGACATTGATCATTTCAAGTGGTTCAATGATTGTTACGGTCATCAGGCAGGGGATACAATCCTCAAATCGATCGCCGAAGTTCTCTCTGAAACGGTACGGGATTCTGATGTCGCCTGTCGTTACGGAGGAGAGGAATTCGCGATTATTCTGCCAGGAGCAACAACAGCCAGTGCCAAACGATTGGCCGAGCGCCTTCATCAGGCCATATCTGTCCTGTCACAGGACCTCTGGCACAACGAGTTGGCCCTGACCGCCAGTATCGGCCTGACCTGCTTTGATGGCTCGCGTCTTGCCGGATGTGGAGAACTGATCGGCGAAGCCGATGCGGCACTCTACCGGGCCAAAGACAACGGGCGTAATTGCACCGAGGTTTTCGTACCCGAAACGCCCCAGTTACCCCTGGCGTTTGACTATGCCTTGCACGAGCAAGCCCCCCTCCAGGCACACTAAATAAGGCAAGGGCCCGTTTCGGTAAAAGAAACGGGCCCTTGCCTTATTCAATTACACTGATTTATTTATTCAGGGGCTGATCCCCATCATATGGACCTTAAGTCGCAATTGTTTACGCTGTTCAGCAAAGCAATAGGCAACAATGGCGTCCTGATCTTCTTCTTCGATATCAACATAACGTAGAGCCAGCTGAGTCGCTCCCCCCAGTTTGAAAGTCCGAATCACCTCAGCGGCACATTCAATCACCCGCGGACGAGGAGCGTCCAGGATAATCTCCAGCCCGACCTTACTCCCTTCGCGCATCTTCTCCTTGACCGGGATTCTGATCCCGCCACCACTGATATTGACCGGGGCCTGGACCGATTGTGCATTGGCATCCTCAACATCCATCGGCCAGTAACTGACCGACAGGGCAGCATCAACCCTGAAGTAAGCACGTTTCTGGGTTTGGCTGAAAGATTCAAGGGCACGCAATTGTAATTTTGTATCACTGACAACACTGAGGACCTCAGCATTGAGGGTCTGCGGCGAACCGTTCGGGGCAAGAAACGAGATGCGACAACCGGACTGCTCATCAAATGTCAGCGGTTGCAGTTGATCGGGTAAAAAGGTAACTTCAAGCACTGGAGGTTCTGTCGCCATGGCAACTCCGTCGACAACTGTCGACTCTCCCCCGGTGCGGGGCAAGGTCACCTGAACGACCCGGTACTCTTTAAGATGATCGAGTGCAGACATGAATGACTCGTGGCAGGTTCATAAATTGTAAATCCGACTCTATCCAACCCCCCGCAGGCCCCGACGATCAGCAGCCGGGGGAGCATACCCGGCAAGAAACGTCCGCCCACCTCGCAGCTGGCCAAGCTCGGCAGAAGTAACCGCCATCATGCCACGGATTTTCGGCAAAAGCAACTTGTTGAGAGCCAGGATGGAACGAATAAACTCGTATCTCATCTGATAGAGACGATGCTGCTCCCAAAGGGTGAGATCGGCCTTAAGCAAAGGCAGCAACAGCTCATCCTGACGGCTTGCTGCGGTCTGCAACTGTTGCTGCCGGGAAACATATTCGCTTACTTGTGCCGGGTTACGTTCTTCCAGAATAACCGACAGTTTCTGCGCATGCTGCAATAATTCACGGTACTGCTCAACCGAAAAAGCCAGCAGTTTTTCTACCTGTGGATCATATCCGCTCACCAGCCCCTCCTATAATGCCGCAGCAATACTGCTACCTGTAACACTGGGAACCTTTTTCTCTCTGGCGTATATCTGGGCAGCCTCAACCCAGGCCTCACGTAACTCCAGCAGAATATTTTCAACCGGTCCGAGTTTTTCAGCCTGTCCCTGAGCATTCGCCGCAGCCAGTTCTCGAACCATGAAATCATAAAGACGTCCCAGATCAACCGCAATCTCTCCGCCGATATCATAATCAAGCGTATTCGAAAACTCGGTAATAATGGCGACTGCCTTACCAATTGATCGGGTACGTGTTGCGACATCATTCTCTTTTATCGCCTGCTGTGCTTGTCGAACAAACCGGATTGCACCATCGTACAACATAATCAGTACCTGCTCAGGAGACGCCGTCAGAATCTGATTGTTCTGGTACTGGTTCATATAGGCATTCATATTTCCAACTCCTTCAATCTATTTTAAAGTGTGCAACCTCAACTATTTGTTCATGTTCGCAAGGTTCGTCATCTGTTGTGATAAAAAAGAACTTTGGTTATTCATTGCACTGACCAGTGACTCCATCGCGGCAAACTGACTGCGCAGGGTTTTCTCTCTAATCTCCATCCGAGCTTCCAGTCGACCAATACGATCATCGATCCGTGAAATCGTGTCGTCGGTACTCTTCTGCTTGCTGGCCAGAAGCCCATCGGTCGTATCAGTCATTCCCGTCAGGAGATCTGCAAATTTTTTGCTGATTCCGTCGATTCCTGTTTCACCGGCAAAAACAGCGACCATGCCCTTGTAATCGGTATCCATCGCCTTGGACAAAGTGGTGCTGTTAAGGCTAATCGTGCCATCTTTCTGGGTTTCAAAACCAAGTTCGGCAAGACTCGAATAACTTCCACTTAAGCCAGAGATACTTGTCGTCAACAAGCTTTGCAGGCCCCGCTTGACAGTACGAAACCCTGCATCGTTACCCCAATCGGCATCTTTTTGTGATGAAATCTGGTTTACGATGGCATTATAGGCATTGACAAAATCCTGTATTTTACTCTTGGTTGCATCCTGATCAACACTGACCGAAAGGGTTGTCGCTACCGTTGCATCTGCCTTTAACAGATCGAGTGTTACTCCGGGAATCGCGTCGGCAATCGTATTGCTATTGCTGTAGATGTCGATATTGTCGACCTGGATATGAGCCTGTTGTGCAGCCTGAGTTGTGGTCATCGCCGGGTTTGTGTCTGTTCCACCACTCAGGCCGGATGTATCAAGAGTGAAGGTTTTATCAACAGCGTCACCACTAAGAACCAGTCGATAGGGCGAGCTGGTGCCATCGTTAATAACAGTCGCTGTTACTCCTGTCGCAGCATCATTGATCGCCTTGGCAATCCCCTCGAGTGAATTGTTCGTTGCATCGATCGTAATACTGGTAGGCGTTCCACCGACAGTCAGGGTCATGTTTCCCGTCCCGAAAGTACTGGTGGTTTTATCAGCATAGCCGCCACTGACATCCTTTTGTACCTGGGCCAGAGACATCACTTCGATCTGGTAAGAACCAAGTCCGGCCGTATCGGTCGCACTTGCAGAGTAGTAAAGATCTGAACTCTGCTTGAGTCCTGGTGAATCGATCTCAGCTGCCGTATCAATTGCTTCAGCCTTGGTCTGCAAACTGCCAAGAAGTCCGTCAAGATCCTTGAATGCCTGCAACCGACTGCTGAAAAAGCTCTTATCGGTCTCCAATCGTGTGATTGGCTGACGTTCTATCGTCATCAATTCACTGATAATCGCGTTTGTATCAAGACCAGTCGCCAGGCCACCAAAAGTGATGGACATGATCCTTCTCCCGTCGTTTTATCGCTACGTCAACTCTGTGTATCAAGCAACGAGCCACGTAATTCCTTTAGATACACACTCGAATCGATCAGGCTTTCCGGGGGAATCTGGCGGATCGTTTCACCTGATTCCCGATCAACAACCGAGATAATCAACTTGTCGAGATCAGAATTCATTTCGAAACGTACCGAATGCTGCCCCCCATCGGTCAGCCCCTTGATCTTGTTGAGAACCTCTTCCGGAGCGACCATATTTTTCTGGACGCTCGTTTCATCAACATTGTCAGCAGCACGACGTCGATCCTGATCAACCTGCTGACTGGTACTTGCGGTCGTTGGAACTCCTGCTCCGATATTACCTACTGCTTCAACTCCCATGATTCTCTCCTCCCCCGGTTGGGGTCACTTGACCGGAGGGCGACGGATGCCGCCCTCCGGCAGAGTGTCGATGCCCTACTGCAGCAGAGACAACGCCAGGTTCGGCGACTGATTAGCCTGAGACAAAATGGAGACCCCAGCCTGTTGCAGAATGTTCATCTTCGTCATGTCTGACGTTTCCTGGGCGATATCAGCATCCAGAATCCGGCTACGTGCTGAGGAGAGGTTCTCGGAAATATTCGCCAGGTTCGAGATGGTCGACTCGAAGCGGTTTTGAACCGCACCCAGTTTTCCACGCAGTTTGTCAATACAGCCAATTGCAGTATCAACAGCAGAAATTGCTTTCTGTGCATCTGCAAAAGTACCGATACTGATGGTTGCCGAGTTGACACCAAGTTTCTGGACACTGACAGCAGCAATACTGAAAGTAACCGTCTGACCTTTGTTGGCACCAACCTGGAAAATGGCTGACTTCATTGAGCCATTAAGAATGTTCTTACCGTTAAACTGCGTTGTTGTTGCGACCCGCTGAATTTCCTGCTGCAGTTGATTGAACTCCTGCTGCAGAGAAGCACGGTCAGCCGTACTGTTGGTGCCATTGGATGACTGAACGGCCAGTTCACGCATCCGTTGCAGAGAGTTGGTACTCTCCTGCAATGCACCTTCAGCCGTTTGTGCCAGAGAGATTCCGTCATTGGCATTTCTGACGGCCTGGTTCAGGCCACGAATCTGCGAGGTCATACGATCCGAGATCGCCAACCCGGCAGCATCATCTTTGGCGCTGTTGATGCGCAGACCTGAAGAAAGTCGCTTCATTGAACGATTGAGAGCGTTCTGCGATTTACCAAGATTTCTCTGAGCGTTGAGAGAAGCTACGTTTGTGTTGATAACTAATGCCATAATCTTTTCCTCCATGAAAAGTGATATTCGGAAAGAGCTTCCATGCTCCTTCCCGGCTAGCAACTGGATGGTTAAATCCCTGTTTTCACCTCTCTTTCTCCATCTGACATTCAGCCGCCTAGTCTCTTATCGGCTTTCGAAACATCCTTCTTTAAGAAAAAATTTATTTTTCATAAAAAAACGGCAGGAACAACTTATTGCTCCTGCCGCAAAACTATATTTTGTGCGCTGGATGATTCTATTGCAGAAGTGACAGGGCCAAATTGGGCGCCTGATTCGCCTGGGACAGAATCGAAACTCCGGCTTGTTGCAGAATATTGTTTTTTGTCATATTCGATGTTTCCTGGGCAATGTCGGCATCAAGAATCCGGCTGCGTGCCGCAGAGAGGTTCTCCGAGATGTTCTTCAGGTTCGAGATGGTCGACTCGAAACGATTCTGGACCGCCCCCAGCTTCCCGCGCAGCTTGTCGATACAGCCGATGGCCCCATCAATTGCCGACAGTGCCAATTGAGCCACTCCAAAAGAGCCAATACTGACGGTTGAGTTAACTCCGAGAGCCGCGAGACTGGCAGTCCCGATACTGAAGGTGATCGTCTGTCCCTTGTTGGCCCCAATCTGGAAAGTTGCCGATTTCATCGACCCGTTCAGAACATTTTTGCCATTAAACTGGGTGGTTGTCGCAATCCGCTGAACCTCCTCCTGCAGCTGAATAAATTCACGTTGCAATGAGGCCCGGTCAGCACTGCTGTTGGTCCCGTTAGAAGATTGTACCGCCAACTCACGCATCCTTTGCAGAGCATTGGTGCTCTCCTGCAAAGCCCCTTCAGCTGTTTGCGATAAAGAAATACCGTCCAGCGCATTGCGGGCCGCCTGGTTCAAACCACGGATTTGAGATGTCATACGGTCGGAAATTGCCAGACCAGCGGCATCATCCTTTGCGCTGTTGATGCGCAGACCTGAAGATAGCCGCTGTAATGAGCGATTGAGATTCGCCTGTGACTTACCCATGTTGCGCTGGGCATTCAATGAAGCGACATTGGTATTAATGGTCAAAGCCATAATCTTAGTTCCTCCCTGAAGCTATCGATTTTCGTTCAAATATCTGATTTGTTGTTTGTTCACCGTGCAGGTTTCATCTTTGCTTCTCTCGTTATTACTCATCGGAGCAAAGTCTGCATAGTTTAGGCCAAGGAGTGTTTTTTTATTTAAATCACCCAATTTTTCGCAGCAGGAACACAAATTGGTCTATTATCTGCTCTAATCGACTTGGCAGGATGTAGAGTGTGTCATATTATTGTCCCGCCCTTGTCTTCTCAAATGACTATGATCCAACAGGAGAACTCTGTGACAAGTAACAGATCAAAAATTCTGATCACAGGTGCCGACGGTTTCATCGGCTCACACCTGACAGAAATGCTGGCAAAAACCGGAGCCGACATCAGGGCGTTGTCCTGTTACAATTCTTTCAACGATTGGGGCTGGCTTGAAACGATCGATGGACTCAATCAGATCGAGGTGGTCAGTGGAGATGTGCGTGATCCACATTTCTGTCATAAAATCACCGAAGAGATCGATATCGTTTTTCACCTTGCCGCTCTGATCGCCATTCCCTACAGCTATCAGGCTCCTCAAAGCTACGTCGATACCAATATCCTGGGAACACTCAACATCTGTCAGGCCGCACTCGACAATGGGTGCCAGCGCGTGATCCATACTTCAACCAGTGAAGTTTACGGGACCGCACAATATGTCCCGATCGATGAGAAACACCCCCTGCAACCACAATCCCCCTACAGTGCCAGCAAGATTGGTGCGGATGCCATGGCGATGAGTTTTCACAACAGCTTTGAACTTCCGTTAACCATTGCCCGTCCTTTCAACACCTACGGCCCGCGCCAGTCGGCACGTGCCGTTATTCCGACCATCATCAGCCAGATTGCTGCAGGCAAAAAAACCATTCAATTGGGAGATGTCAGCCCGACCCGTGACTTCAATTATGTCGAGGATACCTGTCGTGGATTTCTTGCTCTGGCCGAAAGTTCAGCCACAATTGGCAAAACAGTCAACATTGGCTCAAACTATGAAATTTCAGTCGCCGATACTCTTGATCTGATCCGCGAATTAATGCACAGCAAAGTCGAATTTGTTACCGATTCCCAGCGCTTGCGCCCCAAGGATTCTGAAGTTCAAAGGCTCTGGTGTGACAACCACCTCATCGCAGAACTAACCAGCTTCAAACCACAGATCAGCCTGCGCGAAGGTCTGCAAAAGACCATCGACTGGTTCACCGACCCCGCCAATCTGGCGCGGTACAAAACCGATATTTACAATGTTTGAAACAATCTTTGCCCTGATTCGTAACCAGTTTCCACAAGACAAGATCCCGCTGCACGAACCTCGTTTTGTTGGCAATGAGCAGGCCTATCTGGCCGAATGCATTGCAAGCACCATGGTGTCGAGTGTCGGTTCTTTTGTCGACCAATTCGAAGAGGCTGTTGCTTCTTATACGGGCAGTCAATACGCCATCGCCATGGTCAATGGAACCCAGGCTCTCTTTCTGGCGCTCAAACTGGCGGGTGTCAGCCCCGGATCTGAAGTCCTGACCCAATCACTGACCTTCGTCGCAACGGCAAATGCAATTTCATACTGTGGTGCGATTCCACACTTTCTGGACGTTGACCCTGAAACCCTGGGACTGTCACCCCTCGCCTTGAAAAAGTATCTGGATGAACAGACAGAAATCTCAAACGGACAACGAATAAACCGTACCAGTGGACGTCCGATCAGCGCCTGTCTGCCGATGCATACCTGCGGGCACCCCTGCCGGATCGCCGAACTGGCCGAGATCTGCCGCACTTACGAGATACCCCTGGTTGAGGATGCCGCTGAAAGTCTTGGCAGTTTTTTACAGGGGCAGCATACCGGCACCTTCGGTCTGCTCGGAACTCTCAGCTTCAATGGCAACAAGATTATTACCACCGGGGGTGGCGGCATGATTCTGACCGACAACCAGGAGTTGGCCACTGCCGCCCGACATTTGACCACCACCGCCAAGCAAGCACACCCCTATGAATTTATTCACGACGAAATTGGCTACAACTTTCGGATGCCGAATATCAACGCGGCCCTCGGCCTGGCCCAGATCGAGCGGCTCCCCGACTTTGTCCGGCAAAAACGCCAACTGGCCACTAACTACCGCCAGGCCCTGGCAGCCCTTCCGGTCACCTTCGTCGACGAACCACCTGATTGCCAGTCAAATTTCTGGCTCAACACCCTGCTCTTCGATTCAGCACAACAAAAAACCTCTTTTCTTGAGCAGGCCAACCAGCGCGGAATCTTTGCCCGCTCGTTGTGGCGTCCGATGCACCAGCTTAAAATCTACCGCAATTGTCCGCAAGAAGCGTTGCCGGTCACCGAGAATATTTACCAGCGGGCGGCCAGCATCCCCAGCAGTGTCAGGATAACCTCATGAAAGATCTGGTTCTGATCGGTGGTGGCGGCCATTGTCGCTCCTGTATTGATGTCATCGAGCAACAAAAGATATACCGCATCGTCGGCATTGTTGATCTGCCGCAGCAGGTCGGCACCCGGGTCCTTGGCTATCCGGTCATCGGCAGCGATGATGATCTGGAAGAAATCATCGGTCAGACATCCCATTTCCTGATTACTCTTGGCCAGATCAAAAGCCCGGAACGAAGGATCGTTCTTTTCAATCGCCTGCTTGAAGCGGGAGGCAAAGCGGCCAGCATCGTTTCACCCCGGGCTTACGTTTCACCCCATAGCCGGATCGCACCCGGAACGATTGTCATGCACAACGCCCTGGTCAACGCAGGTGCACAGATCGGTGCCAACTGCATAATCAACAGTTGTGCCCTGATTGAACATGACACCCAGGTTGGTGACCACTGCCATATCTCGACCTCGGCAACAATTAATGGCGGGGTCCGGATCGGGAACCAAACCTTTATCGGCAGCAACAGTGTGACATGCCAGGAAATACACATCGGTAAAAAAGTGATTGTTGGCGCGGGAGTGACCATTAGAGAAGACATCCCTGATGCCTGTGTCTATCTGGGTAAAAAGGCGAGGTAACCGCGATGGCAAAGCAGGTTTTTATTATTGCCGAAGCCGGTGTCAACCATAACGGCAACCTGGACCTGGCTCTGCAACTGGTTGATATCGCAGCAGATGCCGGGGCTGATGCGGTCAAATTCCAGACCTTTACCGCCCAAACCCTGCTTCGCCGGGACGCCGCCAAAGCAGAATATCAGCAAAAGGTCACCGCAAGTGACGAAAGTCAGTTCGAGATGATCAAGCGCCTTGAACTTGACCTGGAAGCCCACCAGAGACTCAACCGACACTGTCAAAAACGGGGGATCACCTTTCTTTCCTCAGCCTTCGATCTGCCAAGCGTCGACCTTCTGGCACAGATGGGAATGGAGACCTTCAAGATACCCTCTGGGGAAATCACCAACCTGCCCTATCTGCGTAAAATTGGCGAACTGAAAAAGCAGGTTGTCCTGTCTACCGGTATGGCCGAGATGAATGAAATCGACGCTGCACTCAAAATTCTGACAACTGCGGGAACTCCCCGCGAACAAATCTGTGTGCTGCATTGCAATACCGAGTACCCGACTCCGATGATTGATGTCAATCTGCATGCCATGCAAACAATTGCACGTGAGCTTCAGGTTCGTACCGGCTACTCTGATCACACTACCGGCATTGAAGTCGCAATCGCCGCCGTTGCCCTGGGCGCAGAAATCATTGAAAAACACTTCACCCTGGATCGCAACCTGCCCGGTCCCGACCACCAGGCCTCTCTCGAACCAGAAGAACTGGCCGCTATGGTACAGGCCATCCGCAACATCGAACTGGCACTCGGCAACGGCATCAAAACTCCAAGTCGTTCAGAGTTAAAAAATCGTGAAGTCGCTCGACGCAGCATTGTCGCTGCCACCAGAATTCAGCGGGGGGAGTGCTTCTCGACCCAGAATCTTACCGTCAAGAGACCAGCCACCGGCCTCAGCCCCATGGCCTGGGATCGCCTGCTCGGCCAGTTGGCTAAACGTGACTATACGGTTGATGAGGAGATTGACGGATGAGAAAAATCTGTTGTTTCACCGGCACCCGTGCCGAGTATGGTCTGTTGCAACCACTGCTGCATGCCATTGAGAAACATCCTCACCTCCAGTTGCAACTCCTGGTTTCGGGTGCCCACCTTTCACAGGAGCAGGGTGAAACCTGGCGACAGATCGTCGCTGACGGTTTCACCATCGATGAAAAAGTTGATATTCAACCCGGCGGGGAGAGTCCGGTCGATAGCTGTCGTGCCATGGGACTCGGCCTCAGTGGCTATGCCCAGGCCTTTGAACGCCTGCAACCCGATCTGCTCGTACTCCTTGGCGACCGTTACGAAGCTTTCGCCGCCGCCGCCGCTGCAACCCTGTGCAATCTGCCGATTGCCCACCTGCATGGTGGCGAAATCACCTGTGGGGCTGTTGATGATGCCCTGCGGCACGCAATCAGCAAGTTAAGCCTGCTGCACTTCACCGCCACCGATACCTATCGCCGCCGTGTTATTCAGCTCGGTGAAGATCCGGCTCGGGTTTTTAATGTCGGGGCCATCGGTCTCGATGGTCTGGAAACCCGCCCCCTGCTCGACTGCAAGGAACTTGAAGCCGAGATCGGTCTCGACCTGAGTAAACCAACCCTGTTGCTGACCTTTCATCCCGCAACCCGTGAACCCGGTTCAGCCAGTGGCCAGGTCAAGGAACTGCTGCTGGCCCTCGATCAGCTACAGTTGCAGGTTATTTTTACCGGAGCCAATACCGATGCTGAAGGAACCACCATCAACCGCATGATTGCCGACTACCAAAGCAAAAATCGCCAGTCCTGCGTTGTTTTTCCCTCGCTCGGCCAGCAACGCTATCTCAGCGCCATGCGTTATGTCGCCGCCGTCATCGGCAACAGCAGCAGCGGCATCATTGAAGCACCGAGTTTCGGGATCCCGACCATCAACATCGGCCAGCGTCAGGCAGGCCGACTGTACAGTGCCAGCGTGATCAATTGTCCCCCTGAACGTGAGGCCATTGTTGCTGCCTGTCGTAAAGCTCTTTCTGAATCTTTTCGACACAAAATTAAAGATCTGCCCAATCCCTACCGACAAAAGAATACGGTGAAAAGAATTCTCGAAATTTTATTCAACTACCGTCTCGGCGGAACACCCAAAGGGTTCTATGACCTGCCACCGACAACCCGGAGGAAAGAAAATGCGCAAAGCCAGTAAAATTTCAATCTGCCGTGATGCCAGAATTCGTGAAGCGATCGAAGCCATTGACAAGGGAGTCATGCAGATTGCCCTGGTGGTAGATGGGGACAAATTGCTCGGCACAATCACCGATGGTGATATTCGGCGAGCCTTTCTTCAGGGCAAAGGGCTTGAAGATCCGGTCGATAGCCTGTTCAACTCAAAACCACTGGTCGGACATATCAATCAGCCCAAAGAGGATCTGGTTCAGCTGGCCCTGGCCCATGGAGTCAAACAGTTGCCAATGCTCGATGACAACGACCGCCTGGTTGGGATCGAATACCTTGACGATTGCCTTCTCAGCCCTAAAAAAAACAACCCGGTGGTCCTGATGGCCGGTGGCCTCGGCACCCGCCTGCGCCCACTGACCAGTGATATTCCCAAACCGATGCTGACCGTCGGGTCCAAACCGATTCTCGAAACAATTCTGGAAAGTTTCATCCGTTATGGCTTCGAGAATTTTTATTTCAGCGTCAACTACAAATCAGAAAAAATCCGTGAATACTTTGGCCAGGGAGAACGCTTTGGCGTACAGATTCGCTATCTGAACGAAACCGAACGGCTCGGAACAGCCGGAGCCCTCAGCCTGTTGCCTGAAAAAATTGATCAATCGTTGATTGTCATGAATGGGGACCTGCTGACCAACGTCAATTTTGAACACCTGCTCAATTACCACCGTCTGGCCAAGAGCAATGCCACTATGTGTGTCCGCGAATACCAACTCCAGGTTCCCTACGGGGTGGTTTATACTGACGGCGCGATCATCAGTGAAATCCGTGAAAAACCAACCCAGAAATTTTTTGTCAACGCTGGCATCTATGTCCTGGAACCCGAAATATTGCAGCGTATTCCACAACAGACCTTTTTCGACATGCCTCAACTTTACCAGCAACTGATCGACGACAAGAAAAAAGTCTGCTCCTTTCCAATCAAGGATTACTGGATGGATATAGGCCAGCCGACAGATTTCGAGCAGGCCAATTCCGAATATGACGATGCTTTCGATTTCTGAATCCAAAAAAACTCTGGTCCTGATTCCAGCTCGGGCGGGCAGTAAGGGACTGCCAGGAAAAAATACCCGCCCCCTGGCAGGAAAACCACTGCTGGCCTGGAGTATTGACGCGGCGCGTAAGGCTGGCCTGACCCAGATCGAGGTCAGCACTGACTCGGAGGAAATTGCGGCTATTGCACGTTCCCACGGTGCACGGGTGCCGGCATTGCGCCCAACCGAACTGGCCAGAGACACGGCAAGCAGTTTTGAGGTGATTCAACACTGCCTTCAGCAAGCTACTGACCGGGGAGAAGAATATGAGCAGATTCTGCTACTACAACCAACATCTCCGTTACGCTGTGCCACAGACATTGCTGCTGCGTTTCAGCTCATGCAAAACCGGAATGCCGAAGCCATCGTTTCGGTGACAACTTGCGATCATCACCCCTGGTGGAGCAACGGTCTTCCTGAAAATGGCAACATGGCTGATTTTTTACGTCCCGAAGTCCGAAACTGCAATCGCCAGCAACTACCACCCTATTATCGTTTGAACGGTGCTATCTACCTGGCAGAAATCTCGTCATTGCAACAACAGCAAGGCTTTATCGGCCCCCGCACCCACGCCCTGATCATGCCTGCTGAACGTTCGGTCGATATCGACAGCCTGCTCGATTTTCAACTGGCCGAACTACTCATCAACCAACAGAGTTAAAGTAAAATACCGGGGAAACCACCATGAACAACTCCTGTCAGGACAGTTACTTTTTTGATGCCGACCTGGCCTACGAAACTGCCATGCAACAAAATCGGGTTCAACGAACCATGGCTGTTGACGGTCTGCAGATCTGCTATCTGGGAACCGAAAATCCACGAGCGGATGCCCCCCCCAATCTGATTCAGATCCCCCGCAAGGAGACTCTCAATTTTTTCACCAATACCAACCTGCGCCTGCCAACCAAGGTGGTCTTTAAAGAGGGGACCCGCCAGGACCTGATCATCAAGCAGACAAAAAACTTTCATCAGATGATGGAGTCCATCCGCCATAAGCGTCAACAAACGGCTCAACTCTATGCCCAGGAAATTCTCAAACTCCATCCGGAAATCCCCACCTCGGGTCCGTTGCGAATTTTTTGTGTTGCCAGCCGCCTGACAACAGTCATGCAGTACAGTGCCAAAAGCCTGATGGATGCTTTTGCCGAAATGGGCCATACCACCCTGCTGACCATCGAGCAGAACGAAATGGAAGAGTATGACCAGCAAAAAACCCTTGATGACCATCTGAAGTTCAATCCACATCTGGTCATCAACATCAACCATCTGAATAATGCCTACCTGCACCCCGATGTTTACAATCTGACCTGGTGGCAGGACCCCATGCCTGAAATTATCTCGCAGCATCGCCTGAAATGGCGCGCACGCGATCTGGTTTATTCTTTTTCTGACGTTCTCGATGATTATCTGTACGCAGCCGGGGCACAAAAGATTCAGCGCCAGTCTTTCTGCATCGACAAGACTATTTTCCATGGCGACAAAACAGACCATCGCCAGAACAAGATCGTTTTTATTGGCTCAGGTCCCTCTCCGCAGATATTTGAAACCGAAATCAGTCGAGCCATTTTTGCCGAACTGACAACCCTGATCGATAACGGATTGTTGGTCACCAAAAAAATGACCGATGAAATTGCCCGTAAATATGACTACACCGCAGACACCGTTTTCTGGCGATTTCTCCACGCGGCCCTGCGTGACCGCACGGTGACCTGGCTTTGCCAACAACAGGAACTTGAGGTCGAAATCTATGGTCGCTACTGGGAATACAACCAGACGGTCATGCCCTTTTTCAAAGGAGCGGTACCTCACGGCAATGCGGTTGCCAATATCTACCGCAGCAGCAAATATGCTCTGGTCTGCCATCCGTTCGATTGTCAGTCGCAACGTCTGCGCGAAGTTCGTGCCTGTGGCTGCATTCCGATCATCTACGACTGCCGTGAACTTTCCGAACCACCTTTTTTTGAAGATCAAAGCCTTTTTTTTCAAACAGCAAACCAGCTTGCAGAGGCTTGTCGGCAGGTCCGAGAAACATCTCCACAGCATTTCAGTGAACTCTACAGCTACGATCATTTTGCGCGCGAAATCCTGCGTCAGATTCGCCCCGCAGCACCAACAGCCAACCATAAGGACAGTCGAAAATTTGCTCTAATTCTGCCCGTCAAAGGAATTTACGCCCAGTTTGGCAATGCTCTCCAGGCCGAAATGGAATCACGCGGGATTGAAACCACCTATATCGCTGCCCGCGGCGCTTATCCCAAAGCCTTTAAAAAACAGGACATTCTCAACCTGGCCAGTGAAATCAAACATTCCGGGGCTACAGATATTTTTACCATTAATTTTTATCGCAATGTTTTTAACTTTCCCAAAGAACTTCGGGTTCATGTCTGGATGCAGGACTTGCCACAGCTGTTTGAAGGTGAGGTCAGCGATGAACGGATTCTGCCCTTCACCAACAACTGGACCCATCTGTATGAGGGCTCAGAATTTTTCCCGCCCTTTACCGATTACGCCAACTACTATCAGCCCCCGAACAATGATTATGATGTCGATATCTCATTTGCCGGCTACCTGCCCAGACTGCACTGGCCACCATCGGGTGACCCACAACAGGACCAGCAGATTGAAACCCTTTTCAACCTCATCTGCGCGAAAATCCGCCGCGAAAAAATCTTTGCCTGTATCTGGGCAACAGGTGAGGCGCTACTCTTCCGGGCAGAAATGGAAACTGGCATCTATCTGCAGGGCAAGGAATTACGCCAGGAAGTTGTTCACTACATTATTCAAAGTCTGGTCCGCCGGGTACAGCGTGCCGACCTGGCCGCACAGTTGATCAACCTCAGTAAAAAGCACAACTGGTCTCTGGCCATCGCCGGTGAAGGCTGGCACCTTTTCCCCGCCAGTGAACCCTATCGCCATCGTCACATTACACCCGGCAAAGAACTGGCTCGTTTCTACCAGAGAAGCCGCATCAATCTGCATATCAATGGTGACACCAACGTCCACCCCCGGGTGATGGAATGTCTGGCCTGTGGTGCTTTCGTCCTGCCACGAACCAATGTGACCGACAACCAGCCAGGAGGACTGCTTGAGGTCCTGGACGATCCTGATTATCCCAGCTTTAACGACATGGCCGATCTGGAAGAGAAACTGCACTATTTTCTGGAGCACCCGGAAGAACGGGAGGCGCATGTGGAAAAAGCAGGGACAGCCATCCGCGAAAAATACACCATAAAAACAGCGGCGGATCTGTTGTTGAGATCTTGCTGACCAGCCGACAGAGCGCGACTTTCACGCGCCCTGTCAGCTGTTTTTTCAGATGAAGTTGAGATGGTCTGGAGGATTTTTCAACGACCAGAGAAATTCGTTGATTTCGTTCTGACGGCACTTCTCACCGCACATGGTTTGCACATCGACCTGCTGCTTGACCTGGTCCATCACCTGCCGGTAACGTTCGCCAAAGACAATATCCCGGAACGATTCCTCGCAGAGGTTGCCGATATAAAACTCCGGGTTGCCGAAGAAATTTCCGCAGCAGTAAACCTCACCGGCTCCGTTGATCTGCGGTAAAAATTCGCACCCGTAACAATGGTCATAGGTCCGCTGATTGTACTCCATCTTGCGGCGCTTAATGATCACCCGATAGTTCTCATTGGCGAGGGATTCCGCTTTTTGCATCACCTCTTCCAGGGGGGCAATATCGGTCACCGCATTGCCCCGGCCAACCTCACCACTTTCCGAGCACTGCTTGATCACCACATAATCAACACCCAGCTCCTTGCCCAACCTGGCATAGTCGACAATCTGATCAACACAGTCAGCGATCAGAACCATCTGCATACCGATGGTTACCTCCAGTTTGAAGCGCTTTTTCAATTCGACACAGGCTTTGATATGGGCGACCACCTTGTCGAAAACCGACGGCGGCACTCCCATGATCTGCTCATACTTGCTGGCGTCAGCGGCACTGATATTGAACCGGATCCAGGTCAGGGCACGCAGAAATTCAAGCAGGCCCTCTTCTTTCATCACCACACCGTTGGTCGAGATCGCCATATCCAGCCCGCAATCAGCCCCGGCAGTGACCGCCTCATAAACCCCGGGATGAAGCATCGGTTCACCATCACCAAGAAACCCGATCGCCTTGACTCCCATGTCGGCACAGTCGCCGAGAAAGCGGATCAGAGCAGGGGTCGGAATAATCTTGTCGGTGCGATTTTCAGGTGTCGCATAATAACAGTACTTGCAGGCAACATTACACGACTGGGTGATCCCCATATCGAGATAGAGCGGTGCGATCTGCTTGCCTTCGGCCCAGTCGTGAACCCGGTCAAGGTGCCATAAAAGTTTGTGGCCGGACATTTTATAGCTGTCATCCATTACAGCAATCCTTTGTCTTTTCAGATAAAATTGACATGCTGCGGCGGATGTTTGACCTGCCACAGAAAATCATTAACGAAGTGCGAACGGCAGTTCGAATAACAGTCGCAATGAACGTCGAGCTGCTTGACCCGCTCAACGACGTCCCAATAGCGGTCGCTCTCGATAATCTGACGAAAAGATTGTTCGACCAGATCACCCATGCAGAATTCATCGGCCCGATGATCGAAAAAGGCCCCACAGGGGAAAAGCTTGCCGTCACCGCTCGAATAGAGCAGAAAAGGTGGTGCATAGCAGACATCGTAATGACGAGCACCCTCGTTTTCGATCATGTTCCATTTGATGATAACCTTGTAGTCATCGGTCGCCTGGGCCTCGGCTTCCTGTAACAACTCGTTAAAATCACGGTATTCCTTCAAGTGATCATAAATTCCAAGAGTGCTGTCCGGGGTATCGCTGCACTGTTTGACCACCAGGTAATCAACCCCGAGTTCACGGCCCAGCTTCGCCAACCCCACCACCTGATCACGATTGCTCGGCGTCAGAACCATCTGTAAACCGATGGTCACATCGAGATTTTTCTGCCGCTTGATACCGACACAGTAGCGAATCTTTTGCAGTGCTGTTTCAAAATCATCACTGTTGTGAATCCTCTTGTAGCCTTCGGCACTGGCGGCACTGATATTGAAACGCAGCCAGGTCAAATATTCGAGTGCCTCTTCACCAGCAGGTGACATCTCATACAGAATCCCGTTGCTTCCCAGGGCAATGTCGACCCCGGCTTTTTTCCCGGCGACAATTGCCTCGTAAACCGCCGGGTTCAGCAAAGGTTCGGCTTCACCGATAAAGGCCATCGAACGCACCCCGATCGCACCGGCATCTTCGACATAACGCAGCAGCGCCTCGCGGGGAAAAGCGCGGGGATCTTTGGTAACAAAACGATTGCCCTGCATCGAACCGAAACAGTATTCACAACGGATATTGCAACTTTTGCTCAAACCGACATCGATATGCAGTGGCGCAACCCGTTCTCCCTCTTGCCATTGGGTCACACGGTCAAGGTGCCAAAGAAGTTTCGAACCTTCCATCTGTAATTTGCCGTTCTTCATATTAATCCTTTCCCCCTGTCTGAGGGCTCATATCGAGGGTTGCCACATAATCGACCAGGGCCTCCTGCCAGGGGCGCAAGGCATTCAGTTTGACTGAACAAAGCGGGGTAAAATCATTTTTACGCCCAACTGCGGCAAAGTCATGGTGGGACGCGGCCTGAACCCTGACCTGCGGAGCACAGAGCCGACAAAGTTCCTTCATCAGGTCAAACAACGACGCCTGGCCATCATTCGCAACATGGTAAAGTCCCCAGGGTCGTTTTTCTTCAATGATATTGAATAATTGTCGCGCAATATCTGGGGCATAACTGGGTGAAGCAACAATATCAGCGGCAATCTGCAATTCTGCCTGCCCCTTGCGAACCCGTTCGAGCATCTTTTCGACAAACTGGTTCTGCTTGCTGCTGGCACCAAACAGAAGCGAAATACGAAGGATATAGTGCCGGGGTGTCACGGCAGCAACCAGATGGTCTCCGGCCAGCTTGGTGATGCCGTAAAGGTTGACCGGATCAGGACAATCCTGCTCGCTCAAAATGGTTTTCTTCGCACCGCTGAACACCGCATCACTGCTGAAATGGACCAGCGGACAGCTGTATTTCTCGGCCAGTTCCGCCAGGTAACGCGGCAGCAGAGCATTGAGCCGAAATGCTGCCTGGGGGTCGGCCTCACTGGGATCGATCCCCAGGTAAGCCACACAGTTGACGATCAGATCAGGGTGAAAATCACTCAACTGCGGCAGCAGTGATTCAGGATTTGCCGCATCAAAATCCTGTGAAGTCAGGGATTTTATCGTCCACTGCGGGGAGAAAACCTGATTAATCGCTGTTCCCAGCTTGCCGCTACCACCGAGTAGCAGTAATTTTTTCATCACTGAAATCCTTTATCCCAAATATCTCAGAGCATGGCCTGTGCCTGGGCAATAATGTTTTCACTACAGATCCCGAAGCTGTTCATCAAATGGGCC
Organism: Deltaproteobacteria bacterium; assembly: GCA_024276935.1. Taxonomy (GTDB): domain Bacteria; phylum Desulfobacterota; class Desulfuromonadia; order Desulfuromonadales; family Geopsychrobacteraceae; genus Geopsychrobacter. Next base: position 53,940 of record JAJRWH010000043.1, on the reverse strand, counting down.
TGCGAACCATAATCCTCCGGGAATTGATCTGGCACCCCGATCCGCCTGAATTTTGGCACCCTGGCCAGATCCGCTTCGAGTAATGTTTCGGCAACCGCGCCGCCCAACCCGCCAATCACCGAATGCTCTTCGACCGTAATCACCGCCCGAACCTGCGCGGCCCGGGCAAGAAGACTTTCTGTATCGAAGGGCTTGATACTGTGGTAATGCAGAATCGCGGTCGAAACACCTTGATTTTGCAGGTTCTCGGCGGCTTCAAGAACCAGTTTCAAAGTGATTCCGGTCGAAATCAGCAACAGATCGTTCCCGCTGGCGTAGGTGACGGCTTTGCCAATGACAACCGGCTGTTCGGCCTGGCTGACCACCGGATCAAACCCTTTACCGAAACGCACATAGATCGGCCCCTGATAATCGGTCGTCAATCGCATCAGCCGCTGCATCTCTTCAGCATCGGCAGGCGCAAGAATTGTCATTCCGGGGATTGCGCGCAGTGCCGCCAGATCCTCAATCACCATATGAGTCGGGCCGAGCGGGGCGTAGACCATGCCACCGCCATTGCCGAGGAGCCTCACATTGACCCGGTGCAGACAAAGATCGAGCAGAATCTGCTCGTAGGCCCGTCGGGTCAGAAAAGGCGCGATGGTATTGACGTAGGGGATTTTGCCATTCATGGCCAGCCCTGCCGCCATGGTCAGAATATTGGCCTCGCTGATCCCCTCCATGAAGAACCGCTGAGGGATCTCACGCCGGAAATCTGCCAAAGTTCCTTCACCAAGATCAGAACCGATAAAGACCACCCGTTCGTCCTGCCGGGCCAGTTGATAAACCGTATCAAGACAGGTCTGTCGCATCAGTTCTCCTCCAGCGCCTGATAAAGTTCAGCCAGTTTTTCGGTCGGCAATTTACTCTTGTGATGCCAGGCCAGATTATTTTCAACCTCGGGAATCCCCTTGCCTTTGACGGTGTGGCAGATGATCGTCCGCGGCTGTCTCCCCGGCGGGCGCTCCAGCAGCTGTCGCAACGCCACCAGATCATGACCATCGACTTCGTTGACCTCAAAACCGAAGGCCCGCCACTTGTCGGCGAAGGGATCAAGATTCTGGATATCGGCTGTCGGCCCGTAGGATTGCAGTTTGTTGCAGTCAACCAGCACACAGAGATTTGCCAGCTGGTGTTTGGCCGCCGCCATCGCCGCCTCCCACACTGAACCTTCATTGCATTCCCCATCGCCAACAACCACATAAGTACGAGCCGGGCTGTCATCCATCCGGGCATTAAGGGCAAAACCAACCCCAAAAGAAAGGCCATGTCCCAGACTGCCGGTCGAGGCCTCAACCCCCGGCACCTTGTGTTCGGGATGTCCCCCGAGCAAACCGCCCGGTTTACAGAAATCCCACAACGCCGATTCGGGGAAAAACCCCCGTTCGGCCAACATCACATAAAGGGCCATACAGCCGTGTCCCTTGCTGAGAATCAAGCGGTCACGCTGCGGCCAATCAGGCCGGGACGGATCTATGCGTAAAATATCGTCATAGAGAACCCGTAGAATCTCGACCAGCGAAAATGCCGAAGCCAGATGGCCACGCCCGGCTTCTTCCATCATCCGCACCATCTGGTGCCTCAGTTCACGCGATCTGCGATCGAGGGGCGTTTTGAGCGGATCAATTTGCATCGGTGGTTCCTTTCTCCAGCAATTCAATTCGCGCCAGCAAACTCTGCGCTTTTTCAAGTTGGTTTTGCTGGCGTTGTTGCCGAGACATTTTCTCTCCGGCAAAACGCCGTCGCTGCCAATGGTGCGGCAAAAACTCATTCAGGAGCAGCAGAACCCATTTCAGGCCATGGAGCGGGTGGGCCTGCTGGAAACGCTGATAAAACTCCTCTCCATAAATCCTGCGGCAACCCTGAAGAAAATCAGTCTTGAATCTGGCGGACAATTGCATTGCAGGATGCCAGAGAAAATCACTGACCAGCTTGGCCGGATCATCACGTCCGAAATATTCGAAATCAACAAACGCAAGCTGCCCCTCAGGACAACAGAGTGCATTGTGTAAACCAAAATCCGAGGGGCTCAGAGTCTGCTGCCCATCAGAAAGTTCGACGTCCAGGGTTGAAGCTGCCGCAGTCTGAAAAACCTCGCATAATCGCTGGCAACAGGGGTCGAACTTGCGGGTTAAAAAATTCTGCAAGGCATCATCCGCTACGGCGTTCAATTGTTGCCGCCGTTTCTTCACCAGTGCCAGGGTCTCCCCGGCACACAAGCAGGCCTCAGCCGCTGGAGGGAAATCGCGCAGTTCCTTCCTGAAACCATGTAACCGACGCAGAAAATCGAGCAGTTGCACAAGATGCTGGTCGACCTTTTCCGGGTCAGGAAGAGTCCCCGGCAGACGGCTGTAAACTGCATAGTTTTCTGCGGGGCGCGCCAACAGGGGCCGGGCAACCGGCAAACCATTTTGAGACAGAAATTTCAGCGCAGCATATTCGGTTTCGAGCCGTTTACGACCATCAGCGATATATCGCTTGACCAGCAATTCACCATGCCGCGGACTGCTGACCAGCACAGCCTGACTGTTTCCCCCCTGTTCGACGACTGAACAACGCAAGAGAGGATCTTGCAGTTCTTTTTGCAGCACCTGGTTCAATTCTTTTTCCATTCCATTTATTCCAGAACCCGCCCGATCTCCTGCCAGCTGCGGCAGCATTCGATACCATCAGGCGGCGATAAACACTCACCGAAAAGGATTTGTCGAACCCCTTGTGGAAAGCCTTGCTCGGCAAACGTTTCCACCAGATCATCAATAAATATCTCGCAACCAAGCTCGGCAATTCGTGCAACCTTTGCCTGACGGCTTTGTTCAAAATAAACCTGTTCCACATTCAGCAACTGACGTTCAAACAGGCCGCTCTGTTCCAAAAAGTTTCGCGCCGCCTGCTGAAGATTGACCCCTTCCTGATCCTGGGCGGCATAAAGTGATTTGTGACTGACCACAAACAACTGATCGCCGCGCTGGTGCCAGACACTCAGAATCTCTTCCACCCCCTCAAACAGGCTGGCCTCGGTTATTCGCGGGCCATAGGCCTGAGCCTGCAAGCGTTGCCAGGCGATTTCTCCTGCTGGCTGCAACCGCAACCAGTCACGCAGGGCGGTTTTCCCCCCCAGGTTGGTTGGCAGGGCGTGGCCCTCCTCCTGTGCCAACTGAAGGAACAACCGGTCGTAACAGACCAGAGTATTGTCAAAATCGATCCCGATACGACGTGCCATCGATGAGATCCTAAATAAAGTTCACATGAGCACCGGGGTGTTTCAGCTCATGCAGGTAGCGGTTGATTTCATCCATCCGGCAGTTAACCCGGCAGCCACTGGTATCAAGTTCGTCTGCCACCCAGGCCAATGATTTTTGGCGCGCTTCACCTGACCAGATCTGCGCAAAACTCTGTTGATTGATATTGCCGTACAGAAACCGTTCGTCACCGAGATGAGCACTGCATCCCCAGACTCCGCCACCGGCATCAATGTAAGACCAGAAAGGCAGGGCCAGACAGCGCGGATAGGCCGGATTTTCGGCTTTCAATTTGGCCATGGTTCCTGCTCGCACCAGCACTTTGAAGCGGTCATTGCTGTAGCCTGCCAACTGCTGTTGCAGATCTTCAATATCCGAATAATCGGTGTCGCGGTACTGCTCGGTCTGGCTGTGCAGGTGTTGTGAATAGGGTTTGATCACCAGATAATCGATGCCGATTTCGCGGCCTATCGCAGCCAGATCAGCGGCTTCGTCCCGATTTTCCGGCAGCAACAACATCTGAAAACCGATGGTGCAATCCCAGTTGTTTTCTGTCCGCAACTTCACGGCGCGACGAAAATTCTCGATCACTTTGGCAAAGTCACTTTCCTTGGTGCGGTGGATGGCACTGTAGGTTGCCGCACGACCAGCGTTGATACTCACCTTGATCCAGCTGAGTTGTGGCAGAATCCAGCGGGCCCGCTCTTCATCCATCAACACCCCGTTACTGGTCAGAGCAACATCAATACCGGCAGTTTTGGCGGCACCAACCATCTGCGCCAACTGGGGATGGAGAAAGGGTTCACCTTCACCGGCAAACATCACCGACTTCAGTCCCAATTGCCCCAGCTCCTTCAACCTCTCTGCCAGCAGATCGGCATCCAGATAACGCGGTTGATACTCCATGTAATCAAGAGCGCAGAAAGTACAACGATGGTTGCAGGCTCCGGTCGGACTGATCTCGGCATAGAGCGGATAAACCTGCTCTCCCTGCAACCAGGCATTGACCCGCGGAACATGAAACATCAATTTATGACTGTCGATCCGATACTTATCCATGGGTTCCTTCCGCCGGTGAATCCGCCAGATGGGCTCGTCGTTCGGCAACCTGATCCATCCAAAAATGCAAAATAGAAGCATGCCCGCTTTCGGCTGTACCATAGGTGTCTGCCGGAAGGTACAGGTTAAGCTGGCCCGCCTGACGTAATGGATTGTCGTCCCGCATTGCCGACAGAGTCACCACGTACCCCCCCATACTGCGCGCGGTTTCGGCAGCCCGCAGAACATTGGGTGAACTGCCACTGCTGCTGATGGCAACCAGCATGTCGCCCTGGACCATACGGCGGCGCAGCGGCTCGGCAAAAACCTCGTCGTAGCTGATATCATTGGCAATAGCGGTCAACAGCGACAGATCGCTGAAAACTTCAGTATGAACATAGGCATTTTTGGCCAGATCTGCGGCCATGTGACTGGCCATCGAGGCACTGGCACCATTACCGATCAGATAAACGGTACGTCCGGTCAGAGCAGTCCGACAGGTCCGGTCGGTCCAATGGGCAAAACCTTCGTCCGTGGGCAAAATAAATTTACGCTGTCCTTTACTGATCTGTAGTGCATCAAGCTGACGTTGAAGCAGACGGCTGTGATCCTGCCAGGTCATGGGACTCTCCCTTCATCTGGTCCTCCAGTGCGCCGATGGCGCTCCAGAGGGTCGGTATTGTTTCAGCATGGCGGCCCTGTAAATAAATGCTGCGCCCGCCATCTTTGACAGTGCGTACCAGCATGGTTTTCCAGGGACGAAAATAGTAGGCGGGGTCGTCAGTACGTGGTTCACTGTGATAATCGCCCGGCAACTGCGGCAGATCGGCAACCAGGGTCGTAAAGTCGGCCACCTGCTCCTGACGTTGATGGGCAACATTTCGCACCATGGCCAGGGCCTTCAGATAGACTTCGGGAGCCATCACCGCACTGCCGAAATTCATCACCACCCCTTTTTCAAGGCGTTCAAGTTCGGCCGCAAACCGCAAGAAATCCCGGTAACTGCAAGCCCCGAAAGCGGCTCCATCACAATCTGGATGCTGATGGATAATGTCCTGACCGATCCCGACATGAACCGTCAAAGGGATACCCAGCCGCCAGGCCGCAGCCGCCAGACTGATCTGGCGATGGGGAAAATCACCGGTTTCAATCATTTCACCAACCGCCTCCCCCAGTCCTTTTTCGGCTCGGGCCGCTTCGCTGACAAGAGAGTTGAGACGCCCGGTTTCCTGCCAGAAACCGAACTGACCATTGCTGATGTAGCGTTCGACACACTCGGTTGTCGCTCCGATCAGGGCCAGTTCATAGTCATGGATGATCCCGGCACCATTCATCGCCAGCGCACTGATCAGCCCCCGCTCCATCAGATCGATCAGATAGGTTTGCACCCCGGAGCGAATCACATGGGCCCCCATCATCAAAATTGCGGCCCGCCGATTTTCGCGGGCGCTCAACAACCGTTCAGCCAGCACCTGATAGTCAGGACCAAAATAATGGCGCCTCTCAAGCGGCAACAGGATCGACAGATCAAGCTTGTGCTGCCGTTGCGCCAGAGGTTGCAGTTGCAGGCGACTCCGGTCAAATTCACGATAAACGGGTTTGTTGATCATCCCTGATTCTCCACCCTCTATTTCAGCAATGCCGTGACAAATTTCTGTGCTGACATCCGATCAATCGACTTTTCATTACCGATAATTTCAACCGCCAGCGAACCGGCAACACTGCCGGTAAAGGCGATCATTTCATCCGGTGCATCCAGAGCGGCGGCCAACGAAGCGATCGAGAAAAATGCATCACCGGCTCCGACCCGGTCTACAGCGTTACGGGCAAAGGTTGGCACCTTGATAAATTCACCCCGCGCGTTACAGACCTCACAACCCCGGCGACCGAGAGTGACGACGAAACGCCCGGCCCCCAAACGTCTGACCAGATGATGCAGGTAGGGACGCACATCTCCGCGCATGTCACGGTATTCAAGCCGCAGTTCATGCTCGGCCAGACAGCCAAAATCGGCCCCTGGATAACGTCCAATGGTATTGAAACCGCGGTTTCCGGCATTGGCCTGGGTATTGACCGCCAGAAAGGGGGCCTTTTGCAGCAATCGCACTGTTTCGTCAGCAATCGTGCCATGACCGAAATCGGCGACGATAACCAGATCGTAGTCACGAATCCTCTGGCGCAACCAGTCATTGAAGCGTTCGGTCTGCTCTGGTGGCAGGCCCGAATCGTCCATTTCGTAGATTTCGAGCAACTTGTTCAGGGAATAGGCATCGATAAAACGACGCTTGGTCAAAGTCGGAGCCTGCGGCAGAGTAAAAAAGGTCGGGGTAATGTTGGGCTGAAGATGCTGGCGAATAAATTCTTCCTGCGAGTTCTGCTCACCGATGACGGTCAACAGGTCGACCTGACGGGCAAATCCGGCCACATGGTTAGCCACCGCAAAAACCCCACCGGCAAACAGATCTTCTGAACGATATTTCATGGCCAGGGTTGGATCTTTGGAAGATTTCCCAATCGTATCGCAATACTGGTAGGCATCCAGAATGGCATCACCGACCACCAGAACTTTCAGTTTTTCCATGCGCTCAAACAGCGCGCTGATCCCCTCGATACTGGCCCGGGTCCGTAACAGGTCGAGATAACTTTTAAGTTCTTCAGGCTGCTGAGAAAAATATCGGTTGATCAGGTTTGAAGAACTGAAAACAATATCACCGGCAAAAGCCAGCTCGGCACCGACCTCACGAACAACTTCAGCCTCAAGTGCCATCTTGCCGGTAGGGTCATTGACAATCTCCTTGAATTCCCAGCCCTTGACGTAGATATCCGGCCGCAAGACACGCAAGGTTTCTTCTGCCGTCGGCCACTGGTTGATAACCACGAAATCGACCGGATCGAGCGAAGCAATACTTTCGGCCCGCAAATCTTCGGTAAAGGCCGGACGCCCCGGTCCTTTGTCAACAAAGCGGTCAGGTGTCAGGGTGACCAGTAACAGATCGCCCATCTCCCGCGCCTGTTCAAAATAGCGGATATGCCCGATATGCAGCAGATCGAAAACCCCGTGACAGTGGATAATCTTACGTCCTTCTTTGCGGGCTTCATCGAGCAGTGGCTTGATCTCTTCAATGGTTTTGATTTTACACACGAGCAACCCCGTTTCAGTTATCGATCTGTTCTTGCAGATCTGTTTCTTTGGTCTGATTCTGCTCCAGAGTCTCCAAAAAATGCAGCGCGGCCTGATTCCAGGGTTCACGTTCCAACACCATGTCGAACATCAACTTTGCGCCTTCGGTAACTCCCGCTTCCATATAAAGGCAACCCATCTTCAGCATGACCGGTAAATCTTCGCGAACCTCCTCAAGATAGTCCGTATAAACATCCAGGGCCTTGCCCCTGTCGCCAGTCAGTTTGAGCATATCTGCGTAATAGGGCAGATAGGTCGGTGCTATCGAAGCCAGGCACTCGGCGGCCAGCAAGGCAGATTCCGCATCGGTCCGCTCCAGTGAGATTGAGAACACCCGCAGCAAACCCTCTTCAAGAACACTCCCCTTCTTCTCTTCGGCAAGAGCATCGATCAAGTTTCGATATTCCTCCAATGCCGTATCAATTTTTTCATCAAATTCGGCAATCAGACCTTTGCCCAGATGAAACAGGGCCTTTTCATCGATACTGCGCTCGGGGTCAAGACAATCCACCAGATGACCCAGATTTTCCCGCTCGCCCCGCCGATACATCATCTTCAACTTGCCACATACCGGGCCCAGCTCAGACCAGGCTTGTGCTCGGGCCATATGCATCGTCTGGCGATCATCCAGGTCTTTTTTGAATGCCGCCTCAAATTCTGCCACCTGCGGTAACAGCTCCGGGGGGATTTCCAGGTCTGGATTGCGCTGCCGCCACAGATAGAAACGACCGGGCTGCTGATCTTGTTGCCACTGGCTGAAGCACTGCGCCAGATCAGGCGATTCAGACTCTTCTTCCAGCCGTGACTCAAGGCGCTTTTGCGCTGCTTCGACCATCTTCAACAATCTGGCGGCTGTGTCTCGATAGGCCTCAAAATAGATCCGTCCCAGGCGATCAATGTCTTCTGAGGTCCAGCTGTCAGCGCCTTCGCCCTGAGTCAGCTTGAGAAAATCACGAATTCCGGCCTTTTTGAGCATCGGGGTAAAAACATCGAATCCCTTTTTCAGCTTCTTCTCGATGCGATCCAGTTTTGCCTTGTATTTCTTCTCTCCCTTGCCCCCTGCGACCCGGCCAAAAAATCCATCATTGGCCCGGATTCCCTCCTGGGCCAGTTTTTTGATTTCCCGGAAGGTTCCGGCCGCGACATCCAGTTCTGCCAACATGGCCTGCTGGTGGGCAATCCTCAGTTCACTGTTGTCGGGTGGTAACCACTCCATCAACATGTCAAAGGCAGGTTGCGGCAGTGGGCTTAGGGCCAGATCACGCCAATCGGCATAGGCGACACCATCAATTCGCGCCGACCAGTCACCCAGATTGATCAACTGACACCCCGACTCAGCCGCCTGGGTGGCCTGTGCGGCAATCGTCGAAATTGCAAAATGAAAATCAGCCGTTGTTTCAGCCATCTCACCACTGTTGGTTTCGACCCAAAGCTGTCCTGTCCCCAGTTGTGGACCGATTCCGTATTCGTTACTTCCCTGGGCGTGGGTAAAGCCTTTACGGCTGAAACAGAGATCAACCCCGGCAAGCAGGATTCGTTCAACCCCGATCTGAACGGCCAGATCAATCGCACAGTTGGTCACCGTCGGCCCCCGGGCGATGAAGGCCTGGTCGGGATCTTCGGCAACCCATTCAAGACGCTGCCCCATATAAAAATTTCGTCCGCGCCACTGACCAAGCAGGCGCGATGAAACATGATACTGATTGATAAATATGGTCCGCTCATGCAACAGCAGCATCTCTTTACTGATGTCATAACTGATCTGATTGGGATCGATCGAGACGACGATATCGGGAATCAGACCAACCTCAAGCAGCCGACGGCAGATCCGCGATACAGCAATCACCAACATGCTGTCACGGTTCTCAATGACCCATGAAATACTGTCATCGAGCGATGGCCCTCCCCCTAAAACCACAGCCGTTCGACCGGTAAAACTGCCGCGCAAACAGGCCGCTGACAACCGGTTCTCCGCCAGGTTTTCCAGCTGGCGCAAGGTGAAAAGCTCACTGCCCATCTCGGCCTGAAGCATCCAGCGAATCTGTTCCAGTTCTTCCTGTAACTCACGGCCTATTCCCTGGTAGGCATCGACATGCAGATCTTCAGCGGCAATGGAACGATGAAATTCCATGTTGTTCAGATAGACATAATTCTGAAACTCAAAGGCCACGGCCTCTTCCTGCCAGCAATCAAATGTTGTCAGCAACAACTTTTTGGCCGAGTCCTCCAGATCGAGTTCGGCACGCACAACATCTATGACTTCGGGAAGCTCAACAAACAGATAGGTACTTCCGCTTGGCAGGCCTTTTTGCAGCAGATACTTCGGCAGAAGGCCCGAATCGGTCCCCAGAATGATGTAGAGATGATTCTCTTCGAAGAGTTTGTCTGCAAACTGTTTCTGATAAACAGCCGCCGAACCGATCTTGTCAAAAGCAGTGCCATTGACACGAAACAGATAACGATCCCCAAAAGAGTTTTGAACGAATTCATTTGACTGCTGTTCGTTAAGCATCAGATATCCCTTTTTAGCCCGGCAATCCGGGGAGCAGATTTTCATATTCGAGCAGGTCAGCCACACACAAAAAATCCATCCGACTCTGGGCAGCAACAATCTGGTTGAGTAGCGGCGTTATCCGCTGAAGTTCCGTCACAGAAGCATTGGCCAACAAAGGTTCAACAACATCGATAAAGGCCAGCAAGTGGTGACTGCCCTCACCTTCGATCCCAAGTCGAAAGCTCCGGACTGCTGCATCCAGATGCATCCGGCAGAGCTGAAGACTCATGAGGCCTCCTGTAAATAACAAGTCCCCGCAATCAGCGCTCCGCTCCGACTGCCATTGATAAATTTCACCTGAGAATGACTTTCGATATAGCATTCGAGATCACGCAGAAAACCACGCATGTTCAGGTGAGTCGGTACCCGTTCTTTTCTGCCATTGAGAACCCAGTGCTCATGCTTTGTTGCCGGAAGCTCAACCTGAACCACACACCCGTCAACATGACTTTTATGCTGCGGATAACAGAAATCAGCACCCAGCAACACCACCTCGGCAGCTCCCGCCTGGACGGCCAGATCAACTGCCGGGTGAATAACGCTACCGGAAGAAAAAAGACTGCCGCGTGGATGTTGCAAGGCCAGTTCAGCGTACAAAGGATGACGGGCATAGGCACAGAACCTGACACCGGGCCAGGCATCCAGAACCCTGTGGTGGACCAGAGGGAAATAAACCAGCACCGTTTCCTTTAACACTGCGGGTTCGATCTCAGAGAAAAATGGCAAAATTCTTGTTTCATGGGGATCGATTGTCAGCACGACGTCAGGGGTGATCCCCGCAGCAAGTAAGGGTTTAAGTGCCGCATCAACGGTAATGAGCCAGATGTTATCCCGTTCTCGATGCAAGAAATCGTAATGCATCTCCAGACTGGGACCGGCAGCTGCAACAACTGCGCGCTTGTCACCAATTCGACCAAAAAACAGGGCAACATCCTCATCCTGCTCGATATAAGGTTTGTTCTCGATCAACCGCCGCTGTAACCTGAGATTACCTGCTCCACAGCGGCGTCTTATTTCTGGTGTCGCCAGCTCAAGGACAATTCGGTCACGCAACTCACAGGCTGATTCATCGGCCAGCTGCAAACAAACCGGCGCGGCAGCAAAGGGGGGAAGAGGCAGTTTAAGACCCTGGGCAGTCAAAAGATTGACCCTTGGGTCCTCAAGCCAGCCACGCTGATCAAAATGCTCAAGACAGCTCCTTGCCAGGGCAAGATTCATGATTACAACGTTCAGTTGTTCCAGTTCGGCTCGTTCGAGCAAAACCTCCTGCAAGTCGCCCAGAGCCAGACCATAGACCTGCACCCTGCCACTCTCCTTCGGAACCAGAGAAGCCTGCAAATGCGCCTCACTACGCCGATCAAAGCAACTGGTCAGCTGCAGTCCCTGCACCCGCAAACTGGTCTCGCTTCTGCGAATCAATTCGACGTCCGGCAAGCTGGAAATATCGGCGAGTTGCAAGGCGAGTTGCGGCCAGCGTTGTTTGATTATCTGGAGGTTTTGTTCGAACACTTATAGATCTCCGCGCGTCAAAATATCGGCTAATATCATCCCTGAAGGGCCTTCCAAACCACGCAGAACAGTGAAAGATCATTAATCGTGCCAAAACAGAAATGGGGGGGGATATTTTACCTGATGGGACAACCACAAAAACGGCCCTCTCATCCAGAAATGAAAGAGCCGTTTTCTTTGACTCTGTGGCAATGGCAAGCAGCTTGCTACCCTGCTGCCGCAGCTCCCTGCCCATTTGCAGGCGCAGAGGATACCGCAGGCAAGGGAGTCCGACTTTCGTATTTGGTTTTTTCGAGAATCACCTGCAACGCCCGGCTTTTCTGCGGCGCGTAAAGCACCGGAGCCTGCAAGTTAAGCGTTATACTTTTATCGGGATGAACGGTTACAACAGACAGAGCCACACACTCAGCAGGATCTTCTATCCCAAGCTTGGTGCATTCGGTCTGATCAGGCACCACCTTATAATCAAGAAAAAAGTTGGTTGGATCGGTCAACACAAAGGCAACCTGAGAATCGTCAACACTCTGGATCCAGAACAATGGACCCTCTTTCTTGCTGGGAACGACCACAAAATTGCGCAGGCCATCAAAACCGATCAGCCCCTCAGGAAAGTGGATGGTTTTTTGCGGATCATATTCAATCTCACCGAAACGGGACATGATCTTTTTCATGATTTTTTCTCCTGGACGATACTCTGGCTCAAGGCATCGAGATCAGCGATATCCCACTGAGCCGCTTCCTTGTTCTCTTGAATGATCCGTTCGTAAACTTCGAGCCGATGGACCTTGGTCGAACGCGGGGCATCAATTCCAATCCGCGCCCCACCGCCTTTCAGTTCGACAATCGTAATCCGGATATCGTCACCAATGACGATCCCTTCACCTGCCTTGCGTGTCAATACCAGCATTTCGCCCTCCCTGGCTGAAGGTCCGGATCTGCTCCACAGTCCGGCTAGAGGATCAGCAGCTCCTGGGCCGCGTCAGTTGCTAAATATAGTTGAGAATCGACAGGTCATTCACTTTGCCGGTAACACTGAGTGCGGCCTGAAATCCCTGCTGCTGTTGTTCAAGATTCGTGATGGTTTCGAGAATATCGGCATCTTCAAACCTTGACCTCATGGTTTCCATGTCGATCTTTACCTGCTCCATATGATCGCTGGCCAGAGTCAGCCTGGCCCCGATATTTCCCTTGAGGCTGCGTTGGGTCCGGACCTGATCGGCCCCGGTCTCAAGATTGGTCAGCTGGGCCTCAACCCCGGCAGGATTGTCTGCACGCAGTGCTTCTTCGATCGAGGTAATGACGGCAAAGATATCAACCGCCCCCGGGTCGGTCGTCCCGTCATTGTCCGCATCACCCAGTAACAAGGCACTCCCGGTGATATTGACCGCTATTTTTTCACCCGGACCGATTTCATACTGCACCACACCCTGGTCACCATTGTAGACAACCGGATTCGGCTGGGTTGCCGGATAATTGGGATTCACCGTAAAGGGTTTGGTCTTTTCGGCAAACCCGGCAAACAGGAACTTGCCGTCAACCTGGGCATTACCGGTATCGAGCAGGGCCTGCTTGAGTTGACCTACCTCATTGGCATAGGTCAGTCGGTCATTGGCACTGAGCGTATCGTTGACTGCAGCCAGACTGATTTCACGAATTCGTTGCATGACATTTTCAATATTATTGAGATTGCCATCCATATTGTTGATCCGATCAAGCCCCGAAGCGATGGTTTCAAGATAACGGTCTGAATTCTTGATCTGGGTCCGAGCCGACAGGACCGGGCTGATCGCTGTCGCATCATCTGAGGGGCGATTGAGCCGCTTACCGGTAGCCGCCGCCAACTGCAAAGACTGCAGGCGGGTACTTGCCTTATCCAGGTAATTCTGCAAACTGCGAAAGGTGGTGGTCTGGGTTGCTCTCATATCAGCCTACCTTTTCAGGGACAGAAGAGTGTCCAACATTTCATCAACCGTTGACAGGAACTTGGCCGAAGCCTCGTAGCCTTTCTGGTACTGCATCAGATTGATCATTTCTTCTTCGAGGGAAACACCATCGACACTGTCACGCAGGTTGTTGAGTGAATCAAGAGAATCACGCAGCCCCTCTTTGGCCTGACGGTTGCGAGCGGTCTCAACCCCCACTTTTGCTGCAATTTTTCCGTAATAGGAAACAAAGTTGTCATTGCCGATTGTCTGGGCCGTTTCAAGCCCCAGAATGGACAACGAATTGGTATTGTCACCAGGCGCACTGGTGGTCCCGGCAGCAACCTCACGGGTCTGGGTGATATTCATGTCGATGGATGACGCCGCACCGGCAACCCCTGCCAGAGGAACAAAAAAGTCACGTCCACTGACCCCGTCCAGACCTGTGCCCAACTGGTGCTGCGTGTTGATCCGGGAACTCACTTCGTAGGCCAGGGTGTCAAGACGGTTAACAACATCAGGGATCATGACATCGCGGACCTGATACAACCCCCCGATTTCACCCCCGACATCGGTACGATCAAGGTTGATATTGGTATCGCCGAATTTGAGCCGCAGCTGCAGATCCACACCAGAAACATAGCCTTCCAACGGAGTGACGATATCCCCCTCAACCAGAGGCATCCCATTGGGAAGTTGGACCGACAGGGTGCTGGTCGAGGTTTCAAACCCAGTAACGCCCAGAGTTTCAGAAAGCCCCTTGAGCAGCATGTCGCGCCGATCACGATCACTGTTGGCATCTTGTCCTGCCAGTTCAATGGCAGAAATCCGATTGTTGAGATCAGCAATTTCGTACAGCTTCTGGTTGATCCCGTCGATCTTGCCGGTCAGGTCGATATTGATATTCTTGCGAATCTGCTGCAAACCAGTATCGATATTGTGAAACTTGTCGGCCAGCAATCCACCGCGTTGTAAAACCTGCTGGCGTTCAACTTCTCCACCAGGATTGGTGCTGAGCTGCCGCCAGGCATCAAAGAACTGATCAATCTCATCCGACAGACTACCGTCACCAATCCCGATCTCGCGCTCGACCTCGGCAAGGGTATTGATTTGCGAATTTTCGAAACCGAACTCGGCACCCTTGTCATTGATCTGACCCGCCAGAAAATTGTCATGGGCACGCTGAACAGACCCTACCGTTACTCCGGTACCGATAAAATAATCCCCGAATGCCAGGGCCGGATAGGGTGTCAGGTAAGGATTCTGGCGCGAATAACCCGGGGTATTGACGTTGGCAACGTTGAGACCCGTGATCTCAATCGCCTTCTGATTGGTCAGCAGGGATGTTTTTCCTGAGTTGAGTGCTGCATTCAGGCCGCCCATGGCTTCAGACCTTTCCCGAAAGAAGTCGTCCTTCAACCTGGTGGGAACACTGCTGTCCCTTGACACCATAGGTTGACTGGGCAGTCGAGCGCCCGAAAAAAACCATCATTTCACGTACCCAGCCAAGCCCCGCCCAGATCAGATAGGCATTGCGACGGTTTTCGTTGTCGACCTGCCGCAACAGATCTTCGAGACCTTCTGTTTCCTGGGGTTGAGGATCAAAACCATGTAACAGTTGTTGCTTGCAAGTTACGACCCGCTCCAGTTCCTGCATATCGAGGGCAATCGCCGCTTGACGCTCCTGATGCAGAAGCTCAAGCAGTTTGTCCAATTTTTCCTGAACCTGTTCAACCTTCATCAGGATTGATCCTCAACGATAAATTTGAGCAGACTGGCCGCAACCTTTTCAAGATCAGGTCGATACTGACCACTGGCAATCTGTTGTTTGAGCTGTTGGACTTTTTCGTTACGTGCCGTTTCGGTTGTCGACTCAGGACCGGTTGCCCGGCTGACACTCTGCAAGACATCAGAAAACTCGACCCGGTCACCCCGTGATCCTTTTTCTGCCTGTTTCTTTGGCTCTGCCTTGCGGCTGCCTCTGGTCTCGCTCAAGGGGCCAACCCCTTTGCCTCCGATTATTCGATCAACCATGATCATCTCCTCTTATGTCACCTGTTCCGCGGGCAAAATCGTCCAGTTTGTCCATCACCGCGGCGTAGGTTTGATGCGAAATCTCTGGCAACATGCCACCAAAGACGTCCGCTGCTTCCTTGAAACCTTTTTCGATCGCATCTTTCATCTGAGTCAGCCTGGTTGGATCATTGCCAAAGGCATTGATCGCAAAATCGACGATCCGTTGCGAAGTTTTTTCAACCCCGAAATAACCCTCATCACTGACCAGCTCCTTAGCCGCCTCCGGCGACAGGGTTCCCAGATCGATGGTTTTTTCTCCAATACTGATCTGGCTGGTAACCCCCTGATCGTTCAGGGTTTTAACCACCAGCTGCTGTAACAGCTGATAAGCTGACCCGACTTCGACCCCTGCCAGTTTGCCGTAGGTCGCTGGCGACGTTTCCGGATCAACAGTCACCCGATCATCCCCGGTGAAGATTTTCTCCCGGGTCTCTTTTTCAGGCTTGCGGGATAACCCCTGATGCTTTTCTGCTGCATTCTGAACCGGTTTAACCGGTGATAATTTGTCGACCATTGTCTCCTCCATCCATGGAAGGATCAGTTTCGATCGCCTCGTGCAACCTTGCTGTTTTCAGCTCTTATAACTTGTTATCGACAGAAGAAAGGAAAAGCTTTAGCTTTTTTGCGGGAAAATCTGCCTCTATTTGGCAAAAAGGGAGGAACCACCTGAAAGAGCTTTCCCAGTCAGCCTCCGTCTTTCGTCATTTGTTCAATCAACATCTCACTGAGGCCGATCCCCCCATGCCGGGTCAACTGTTTGGCGGCTTCCACATCCTGCATGTCATAAAAGATCTCTTCGGCATTCCCCCGTGGCAGTAAACCACTGTCGGGAATCGTCCGGCGCATCCCTTTAAAGACCTGCTGAACAAAGATGGCTTCGAATTCTCTGGCTGTTTCGACAATTTCTTTGCCTCCACCGGGCTTTGTCGTGGGATTTTGCAGGGCCTGCGTTGCCAGCAATCTGGCCTGGGCATCGATCTTCATCAGAGCACCACCAGGTCTGCATGCAGCGCCCCTGAAGCCTTGATCGCCTGGAAGATGGCGATCAGATCCCGCGGACTGGCACCAATGGCATTCAGGGCACTGGCAACATCACCAATACTTACGCCCATCGACATGACAACCAGATTGCCCTTTTCTTCATTGACGTCAACCGTGGTCTGTGGCACCACCACCGTCTGCCCCTGAGCCAGCGGATTGGGCTGGGAGACATCTGCTGATTCCCCAATAACCAGATTGAGGTTGCCATGGGAAACCGCCACGGTCGAAATCCGCACATTGTCACCCATGACAATGGTTCCGGTTTTCTCATTGACAACAATCCGTGCCGGGATATCCGGAACAACATCAAGCACTTCAATCTCAGCGACAAAATCGGCCAGTTTGCCCTGATACGACTTGGGTGGTGTCACCTGCATGGCAACAGAATCTATGGCATGGGCAATTTCAGCCCCGAAATATTCGTTGATCACTTTGGTCATGCGCGTCAACGTGGTAAAGTCAGCCTCTTTGAGACGATAATTCAACTGACTCAGGCTTTCGAAATCATTATAAACCTCACGCTCGACAATCGCGCCATCAGGAATCCGGCCACTGGTCGGATGATTTTTCTGTACCTTGGCCGCCTTGCCGCCAAAAGCCAGTGAACCCACAACCAGCGGCCCCTGGGCAACAGCATAATACTGACCGTCCGCAGCCTTGAGTGGAACCATCATCAGGGTACCGCCGGCCAGATTGGTCGCATCACCCACCGAGGCGACCGAAACGTCAATCCGGCTGCCAACCCGGACAAAAGCAGGCAGTTCGGCGGTCACCATAACTGCGGCTACGTTATTGACATCAACCTTGGTCGGGTCGACAGTCAGGCCCATCCGTTCCATCATGTTGAGTAACGACTGAATGGTAAAACTGGTATTTTTGCTGTCGCCGGTACCATTCAAACCGACCACCAGACCATAGCCAACCAGCTGGTTTGAACGAACACCTTCGATATCTGTCAGATCCTTGATCCGCACTGCATTGGCTGTCAGGGGTAACAGGAACAGGCTCAGGACCAACAGGAATATCCGTTTGGGCATCATCTTTTGTCCTCTTGCAATAGCGGCCAGGCCTAAAAGGGCCAGACGGCGTCCAGCGAACGCACCAACCAACCTGGTTTCTGCTTGTCGCTGATCACTCCCTGACCGTTGTAGGTAATCCGGGCATTCAGAATATTCTTCGAATCAACAACATTTGCGGGCGAGATATCGGTCTCGCGAACAATCCCGCTCAGTTTGACAATTTGCATCTCGTTATTGACGGTCACGGTTTTATTCCCCGCGATGCGCAGGTTGCCATTGGGGTAGATCTGAACAATCTGGGTCGTCAACGAAGCCACCAGATCTTCCGTGCGAGAGGTTTTGCCGCTCCCTGAGAAACTGTTGGAGGCCTTGGCATTCAGCAGATCGGTCGGATCCATCCCCAGATTGAACATTCCGGGCAATTTCTTTTCGATCCCGAGAAGCTTGGTGATATCCGCCGAGACCTTGCTGTCACGGCCAGTGGAGGTACTGGCCTCTTTACTGGCACTGGCCTTCTCAAAAATAGCAACGGTCACAATATCGCCAACGGTTCGTCCCTTGCGATCAGCAACCAGCGCTGGCCGCGATCCTGTCCAGAGCGAGCCCGGACTCTGCGGCTGAGCGGGCAACAGGGCCAGCTGCTCAGAGGGTTCGACTTCGGGAACGGCTATTTTTTCAACCGGCATGGCACAGCCAGCCATCAGCAACATCCCCATCAGAAATACGGTTTCAATTCTTTTCATCCTAAAACCCCACACTCACCAGGCCTGAAGCTTTCACCCGGCACAAAACAATCCGTTGACTCCGACTGTTTCGGACCCGGATGGTTTCACCCAATTCACCGTTTTGACGTGCTTCACCACTGGCGGTTAAGCGCAGCCCCCGACCACGGACCTCAATCGTTACCAGCTCACCCCGCTTGATCAGAGGCGGAAACTCAACCTGGCGTCGCTGTAAAGGTTGGCCGGACCGCAATGACTGTTTAAGACGTTTGCCCAGGAGTTGATCAATGGTAAAAAATGGTTTTTCCAGATGTGAAATATCGACCTGCTGCAGCACCAGATCCGAGGCCGCAAGTCTTTTCCCACGCTTCATGTCTGTAACGGTAACCACAACCTGCGCACTGGCCTTGATGGACGCGCGAATATTGCGATTGGCAACCACCTTGCCGTTGACCCGGGTAATCAAGGTCAGGCTGCGACTGCCAATAACCTGCGGGTTGGCCGGAATAACCTGGTATTCAACCTTGCCGACGGCCACCATAAATCGTGGGGGCAGATAGAGTTTTTCAAACCGCAGATCGACTCCGGGCATTTTGGCTGCCGCAGAATGCAGATAATCTTCGAGAACCGTTTGAACCTCTGCC
This sequence comes from Deltaproteobacteria bacterium, assembly GCA_024276935.1. GTDB lineage: Bacteria > Desulfobacterota > Desulfuromonadia > Desulfuromonadales > Geopsychrobacteraceae > Geopsychrobacter. The sequence continues at coordinate 34,956 of JAJRWH010000043.1, read as the reverse complement.
GGTTCGATCCAGATCCCTTTGCGGATAATCGTCACCTTGTCGGCTCCGGTCAGGCGCAGTTGATCGGTATCAATCTGACGCCCCACCAACCGGGCCAGAGTCTGACGGCTGACCTGACGTTTCATCCCCGGTTCCGGGGCGGTGAACAGACGAATCGGCCCGGCCAGCTTATCCAGTCTGGCCCTGTCAGAAGCTGAAAGCAGATCGCGCAACCCAACCTGGGTTCCTTCAACCTGAACCCTGGCTTTCAGCGGCAGGTCGATGGCCAACGCAGGCAGCGTCACAAACAGACAAATAAGACAGGCAAGGGCAATTCTCATCAGATTAAATCCTCAGCGCACCAGCTGGTTGGTCATCTGCAACATCTCATCCGCGGTCTTGATCGCTTTTGAATTGACTTCGTAGGCCCGTTGCCCGGCAATCATGTTGACCATTTCTTCCATGATATTGACGTTTGAGCCTTCGAGATATCCCTGCGACAGGGTGCCATACCCCTCAGACCCCGGGGTCCCGGTGACCGGAGTCCCGCTGGTGCTGGTTTCGGCAAAGATATTGCGCCCCATTGAATTGAGCCCGGCGGGGTTGGCAAAACGAACCAGGTTAATGGTGCCAACTTCAGTCGGAGAACTGCTGCCATCCTGCAACACCTCAACTGTCCCGTTCTGGCTGATCGATATTTTGGTGATATTGTCGGGAATCACAACTTCGGGAAACAAAGGATAACCATCTGAGCTGACCAGCCTGCCGGTACTGTCCTTTTTAAATGCACCGGCTCTGGTATAACCCTCACTGCCATCGGGCAGGGTCACACCAAAAAAACCGATTCCCTCGATGGCAACATCAAGCTCGTTACCAGTCTGGCGAAAATCACCGACCGTAAAAACCTTTTGTACCGCAGCCACCCGAGCACCGAGTCCAACTTGAATCCCTGTTGGGACTTCGGTCCCCCCCGAGGTGGCGCCGGTCATTTTTTCGGTCTGATAAAGGATGTCCTGAAAATCAGCCCGACTTTTCTTGAATCCGGTACTGTTGACGTTGGCCAGATTGTTGGCAATAACATCCATGTTCAATTGCTGGGCTTCCATGCCGGTTGATGCTGTCCAGAGTGCCCTGATCATTTAGTTTCTCCTTGTTATTTGGTCGTACAGGCATTCACCGACGACTAAAGTGCGCCCAATTCTGCCAGTTTGCGATCCATCTCATCGTAGGCAGTCAGTGCTTTTTGTGCGGCTTCAAACGTCCGCAGAGTCGACACCATTCTGCCCATCTCATGCATGACATTAACGTTTGAACTCTCCAGATATCCCTGAAGGATTTCCGGTTTTTGGCTTTGAGTTGCCTGGGCGTCCTGGGGAGCGACAAAAACTCCGTCATTACCACGCTTAAAGCCTGAAGTGTCCTCAAAGACATAAAGAGGAATTGCACCAATCAGTTGATGGTCAGAAAGAATGCTGCCATCGCGGGTGACATCAAAACTGCCTGGGGGAAGAACAACCGGGGTGTCACCACTGCCCAGCAGTTTGCCGCCACTCGGAGTCAGCATTTCCCCTTTGGCACTACGCTGAAAACTGCCGCGACGGGCATAGACGATTTCGCCATCTTGCTGTTGAACCCGAAAAAAACCCTTGCCATTGATTGCCAGGTGGAGAGGATTGCCGGTCTTGTTGATCTGCCCCGGGGTGAAATCGATCACCTCACGACTGACCAGAGCGTAGTTGGTTGGCAGTTTGTCACGGGTAGCTTTGGCCTCATCAAGTTGAGCCTCAAAAACTGCGATCCCCTTCTTGTAGCCAGAGGTATTGACATTGGCGAGGTTGGTGTTGATATTTTCGAGCATTTTCATCCTCGAAATTGTCCCGGTTAGGGCACCATATTTCCCTGATCCCATCGTTTTGCTCCGTTATTGTCAGTTATCCAACTCTTCGACCATCCGGCAATTTTTGTTTACCCTCAATCTGTTTTTTCCTCACTGATCGCGGCCTCAACCGGCCTGTTCAAGACGGGTCAAACGAACAATCTGCGCGGCCTCAATCTCACTGATCTGCAACGCTGCGGCAATTTGTGCGGCCTGCATCCCCTGACGCGCCATGGCACTGATATAACGATAACGATCTGGTGCTTCGGCAATCTGGTGGGGACCTGGTACCGGGGGCGATGTGGGTAACGGGTTCTGGCTTTCGGCCCGTGCCAGGTTCTGCGAAAAACTTTCGTTGACCTTCGCCGGTTGCGGTTGCTCTTCATACTGCGCCAGCAACTGCTTCAAACGGCGGCAGGAACGACGCTGAAGAATCAGAGCCAGCAGCATCGACATCACCGCGGTTCCCGCAAAAATAATAACCAGTGTCTGTTCACTCATGACTGCTTCTGCCCTTTCTCCCCTTACCGCCTGGCCCGTTCACGCAAACTGCGCGACATCTTGACCTTCATTTTCAACAGCGCCTGACTGTGCAGCTGGGAAATTCTCCCCTCGGAAAGCTCAAGCACTTCGGCAATTTCTTTCTGGGACAACTCCTCGTAGTAATAGAGCGACAACACCAGTTGTTCTTTTTCAGAAAGAGCCCCGAGATACCCCGCTAGCTCCTGGGTCAACTCCAGAGCTTCAAGCCGTTCCTGGACCGACTCCTGTTCTGTGTCTTCGAGGTTGTCAAGAAAGGTCCTGCCACCTTCGCTGTCATCAAGGGTTTCATGCAGACTGACACACCCCAGATGGCTGACCTGCATCAACATTTCGTGATAGTCCTCCAAAGAAATTTCGAGTTCCGTGGCAATCTCATGTTCTTCCGGTTGGCGGTGCAGTTTTTTTTCGAGCCGGTCAATCGCCTTTGACATCCGCGACTGTTTTTCCCGCATTGAGCGCGAAAACCAGTCCATGCGGCGCACCTCGTCATAGATGGCCCCACGGATTCTGCGTTCGGCAAAGGTCTTGAACAGCACACCACGTTTGGGGTCAAAACGGCTGGCCGCGTCAATCAGGCCAACCATGGCCGCACTGCGCAGGTCATCACGGCTGACAAACGCAGGAACCTGCGTTTTCATCCGCTCAACCAGAAAATTGACCAGCGGCATATTCGCCTCGACCATCCGCTCACGTTCTGCGGCACCGGGCGGTCCGTAACGATCAACCGTTGTCATCCCTATTGCTCCGCTTCAACACCGAGAAAACGTTTGAAGAAAAATTGCAGGGTCCCCTTGGGGCGATCATGGATCGGGGTTTCAATCAGACTGTCTGCCAAAGCGACAAAGGCCCTGGAAACCTTATGATCGGGGTAGAGATCCTGGATAATCTGCTGCGCCCGAACGGCTTCATGCATTTTACGATCAAAGGGAACCGCACCCAGATAATCGATGCTGATATCAAGATAGCGCCCCGAAACCATGGTCAGTTTTTCGAAAACGTCAAGCCCTTCGTTGTTGTTGCGAACTGAATTGACACACAGGAGAAAATCCTTCTGATGATACTGGCTCGAAAGCAGTTTCATCAGGGCATAGGCATCGGTTATAGCTGTTGGCTCGGGGGTTGTTACAACCAGAATATCCTGTGCGGCGACATTGAAATAGGTGACATTATCTGAAATGCCTGCTTCGGTATCGATCATCACCAGATCAAAATCTTCCTGTAGATTGTCGATCGCTTCGATAAAGCGCATTTTGAGTTGGGCATCAAGACGGGTGTACTGTTGAACCCCTGATCCGGCGGGTAATATTTTAAGCCCGTGGGGACCTTCCACCATAATCTCTTCGAGGCTGCGTTCTCCCTTGAAAAAATGGTTCAGATTGTAGCCCGGAGCCAGCCCGAGAATGACATCGATATTGGCAAGACCCAGGTCCGCATCAATCACCAGGACCTTTTTCCCCTGCCTGGCCAGAGCGATAGCCACATTGGCAACAACCGCTGTCTTGCCAACCCCGCCTTTACCACTGGTCACCGCGACAACGCGTGTCATCCGGCCCTCACTGGTCGGAAGTGAATCTTCATTTTGCTGTTGGCGCAAGGTTTCAGCCTGATCTATTGCTGGGTTCATACGACATCCTTCTGTGCTTGCGGTTCGCTGCCCATAACCCAGTCGGCGACCAGGTGGGGCTCTGCCAGGAGCAAATCTTCGGGAACCTGCTGACCATTGGTCAGACAGGCCAGAGGTAAAGCGGTCCGGGTTGGCAGGTTGAGCAAAATGCCCCAACTTTCGCATTCGTCAAGTTTGGTAAAAACGAGACTTGAAATCGGCACCTGCGAGAAATTTTCGACCACTTGTCGGAGTTGTTTTTCCTGGCTGTGAGCTGAGAGAACCAGCCAGTTTTCTATCCCCAGATCTCCACCAAGAAACTCTCCCAGCTCTTCAATCCGGCTCCGATCACGCGGGCTGCGACCGGCAGTATCAATCAGAATCAAATCCTTGTCGCGGTGCTGTTCGAGAACCGGAGATAACTGATCGGGGCGAAAAATCACATCGACCGGCAGATTCATGATTTCGCCATATACTTTGAGTTGCTCAACTGCGGCAATCCGAAAGGTGTCAATCGTCACCAGGGCCACCCGCGACCCTGCGGCGATTGCTGCCGCTGCCAACTTGGCAATCGTCGTGGTCTTGCCAACCCCGGTCGGGCCGATCAGGGCAACCCGCCGCTGCCCCTGTTGTTCGGCACCCCACACCGGCGCACTGACCTGAACCAGATCGGCGATTGTGTCACGCAAAAACCGGGATTGCCGTTGGGGATCAGTACGCTGTTCGGCACTCATTCGGCTGGCGGCAAAACGGGCAATGGTCTCTGCTGCTTCAGCATCAACTCCGCACTGACAGAGTCTCTCGGCAACCGGAGATGAGGGAGAGTCAACCACCTTTTCGACTACAGTTCTTTGCGCGGCGGGTAATATCTGGGGCGCCTGGCTGCGTGTTTCAGCCAGTTCCTGAACCATGGCTTTCAATTCTTCGAGCCCTTGCTCCAGCCCACCGATATTCTGTTCGGCAACCACCTGACGCAATTGACTCAATTCAACCTCAAGCGGATCAATCACCGGCTGAGAACCGCTCTGTTTCCGCTCTGCGGGTTGGCTTTTTGCCGCCTGATAGGCAGCAACGGCCATCTTGCGTGAAACCGTTTTTTTCTCTTCATTGGTTTTATCCGGATTGACCATGGCCGGAGATTCAATGGCCGCAGTCACTTCAATCATCGGCTTGGCCAGCAGCCCCAGCCCTTTTTTGCGCTGAGTCCGGGTCGACAGAATAAGAGCATCCGGGCCCAGGGTCTGTTTGACCTTTTGCAGGGCCGTCGGCATATCTTCGGCGGTAAAGGTTCTAACTAGCATTGACAGTCACCGTTCCTACCGATCGCACCTTCAGGTGGGGTGCAATCTCGTTATGGGAAATAATGGCCAGAGAAGGAAGATAACGCTCCGTCAGACGTCTGAGATGAAGACGAATTGCCGGAGTACAAAGTAAAACCGGATTGCCCCCCGGAAATGAATCGACCGCTTCTTTGAGGCTGGTTATCAGGGCTTGGGCAAAACCGGGTTCGACAGCCAGATAAGCGCCCTGATCACCGACATGCAATGCTTCTTGCAGGCGATTTTCAACGCTGCGCTCCAACGTCATGGTTTCGAGCAGCTGACCGTCGCTGCTCAGCTGGCTGCTGATCGAACGAGCCATGACCTGACGCACCTGTTCAACCAGCTGGTCGGCATCATTAACGGTGGGAGCCCAATCGGCCAGGGTTTCAAGAATGGTGCGCAAATCCCGAATCGAAACCTGCTCACGCAGCAGATTCTGCAACACCCGCATCACCACCCCAAGACTGAGCAGGTTGGGAACCAGCTCCTCGACCAGCTTCGGACATTCCTGAGCCAGGTTGTCGAGCAGATTCTGGGTTTCCTGACGCCCCAGCAATTCGTGGGCATGACGACGAATCAGTTCGCTCACATGGGTTGCGATCACCGTCGTATTATCCACCACGGTATACCCGGCAATCTGGGCCCGTTCTTTTTTATCGTCGCTGATCCAGACGGCGGGCAGGCCAAAGGCGGGTTCGGTCGTCTCAATTCCCTTGAGAGTTTCTGTTGCCGTACCCGGATTCATCGCCAGGTAATGATCGGGCAGCAACTCACCACCACCGATCTTGACCCCTTTCAGAATAATGGCGTACTCGTTGGGCTTGAGTTGCAGGTTATCCTTGATATGAACCGGAGGCACAATAAAGCCCATATCCAGGGCAAACTGTTTGCGAATTGATTTGATGCGCGGCAACAGTTCTCCGCTCTGGCCCGCGTCAACCAGAGGAATCAACCCGTAGCCAACCTCCATCTCCAGCATGTCGACCGTCAGCATCGATTCGTAGTTCTCTTCGACCGGAGCTGCCGGAAGCGCCTTTTGCTCCTCAATTTCAAGGGCCTTTTCAGTATGATTTTTCTGCACCCGCCAGGCGATTCCCCCCAGAGTCATAGCCATCAGAACAAAGGGGATCTGTGGCAAACCTGGAATCAGTGCAAAAGCACCGAGAATGCCGGATACCACCCAGATCGCCCGGGGATGAATACTGAACTGACGCTTGACCTCGGAACCAAAATCTTCACCACTGGCGGTCCGGGTCACCATGATGCCTGCCCCGGTCGAAATAATCAGCGCCGGGATCTGGCCGACCAGCCCATCCCCTACAGTCAAGATGGTGTAGTTGGCGGCCGCATCCGACATGGGCATCCCTTTTTGCAGGACCCCGATTACAAAACCGGCCCCGATATTGATCAGGGTAATAATGATTCCGGCAATGGCGTCACCTTTAACAAACTTGCTGGCACCATCCATCGCACCGTAGAGATCAGCTTCCTGGGCAATCTCTTCCCGGCGGGTACGGGCATCATTTTCATTGATCAGTCCGGCATTCAGGTCGGCATCGATCGCCATCTGTTTACCGGGCATGGCATCCAGGGTAAAACGGGCGGCAACTTCGGCAACGCGACCGGCACCTTTGGTAATAACCATGAAGTTGATAATGACCAGAATGATGAAAATAACGATGCCAACCACATAGTTACCGCCGACAACAAACTGGCCGAATGATTCGATAACGGTTCCGGCGGCACCCACCCCTTCGTCGCCATGAAGCAGGATCAACCGGGTGGAGGCCACGTTGAGTGAAAGACGAAACAGAGTCGTCACCAGCAGCACCGAAGGAAAAATCGTAAAGTCGAGCGCCTTGACGGTATAGAGCGAGATAATCAGAATCATCAACGCCATGGTGATGTTGAGCGAAAGGAAGAGGTCGAGCAACATGGGAGGGACTGGCAGAATCATCAACATCAGAATCAGGACCAGACCAAACGCAACCATCACATCTGAGCGTAAAATAAGTTCGCGCCAACGATTTTGAATAGCAGCTTCGAGCATTGTGTTCCTTGCGAATTTCTGTTGCGGGCCAAGATTCCGTCGCGGTCCGTCAATATTCCGGCGAACTGTTTCAAAACCCTCTGCCAAGCTTTTTTAACTGTTATTTCAAGTTGTTACCTTTTTTAAGACCGTAAACATAGGCCAGAATCTCGGCCACGGCCTTGAACATTTCTTCGGGAATCGACTCCCCGACATCCAGTCTGTACAAGGCCCGTGCCACCGGCTTGTTTTCGATCACCGGAATCTGATTTTCACGGGCAATTTCACGAATTTTAAATGCCATGTGATCAGCTCCCTTGGCGATGATCCGGGGCGCATCCATTTCGTCACGCACATAGGACACGGCAATCGATAAATGGGTCGGATTGGTAATAATCACATCGGCCTGGGGAACGTCAGCCATCATCCGTTTACGTGCCATCTGTTGCTGCATAGACCGCACCCGGGCCTTGATCTGCGGATCACCTTCTGTTTCCTTGTATTCTTCCTTGACCTCCTGTTTGGTCATTTTCATCTTCTGTTCCATCTCCCAGCGGGTGAACAGATAATCAATTGCTCCCAGAACCAGCAGGATGGCACAGGCTTTGGCCAGAATCAGAAAGGCCGTATTGCCCAGAAAAATAACGGTTTGTGACAATTCAACATTGAGCAAACCAATCGCGGCAGGCAGATTGTCGGCCAGGGTGCTGAAGGTGATCGCCCCCACCAGGCCAACCTTGGCGAGAGATTTGATCAGCTCAACCAGCGAACGTTTGGACAACATTCGCCCGATGCCCTTGATGGGATTGAATTTACTCAGTTCGGGTGTGAACGGCTTGGTGGTGAAGAGAGGGCCAACCTGCAAAAAGGAGGCAAAAAAACCAACCACCAACGTCAGAAGAAAGATCGGCCAGAGTAACCGGGCCATCAACAGCCCGGTTTTGTCAGCCAGCATCAGAATTCCCAGAAAGGTGACCGGCACCTGAGCAAGATGACTCAGATCATCGTCAACCATCTGCATCAGATTGCGCCAAAAGTGCCCCGCATAAAAGACCCACAAGAGCAACGACATGGTCATCAATGCAGCCGTCGCAACCTCTTTGCTCTGGGCCACCTGACCACGATTGCGAAAATCCTGCCGCCGTTTCGATGTCGCCTGTTCTGTCCGTTCCTGATCGGAATCTTGAGCCATCAGCACCGCCCGTCCTGCCGCTGGAGGGGGCAAGACAAAATATTGGCATTTTCAGGTTAATAAATTCAAAGCAAACTGAATAATTGCAAGAAGCGGTCCGCCAGCAGGGAGAACTCCTGCTGAAGCAGGCTGGCAACCATTTCGAAGGTCAGCCCGATCAGGACAAATGAGATACCGATGTTGAGGGGGAAGGATAACAAGAAGGCGTTGAGCTGCGGAAAGACCCGTGACATAACTCCCAGGGTCAGATTGGAAAGAATCAACAGGGCCAGAATGGGAGCCCCCAACCGAAGACCAAGGATTAACGAGTGGTTGGCTATCTCCATGATCATCATGATCGCCCCACCACCCAGATTGAGCTTTCCGGGGGGCAACATCTGAAAAGAAGCAACTATCGCCTCGAAAAACAGATGATGAACATTCAGAACCAGAAACAGCAGAATGGCAAAAACACTTTGAAACTGAGAAATCAACGCAACCTGGCGCTGGTTGGCTGGATCAAAAACATTGGCGGCGGCAAAACCCATCTGATAACCGATAATCGATCCGCCAAACTCTGCGGCCATAAAAACCAGCTGGGCCATAAACCCGACCATGGTACCCAGCAACAGTTCGCCACCAACCAGCAGCAGCAGACTGACAGGTTCATAGGTCACATGGGGCAAATTTTCCTGAACGGCCGGAAAGATCAGCAGAGAAAAAATAAAGGCAATCGCAATCCGCAGCTGGGCCGGGACCTGGCCACCACTGAAAATCGGAATGGTCGCAATCATTGAACCCACCCGGACCAGACAGATCAGAAATCCTTGCAGAACAATCAGCGAGAACTGAGGTATTTCCATGGTCAATTCCCCGGATCAGCCACCGATCGTCGGGACAAGATTAAAAATGAAGTGAAAGAAAGAAAGCAGTTTCTGAAGGATCCAGGGCGCAAAGAGGAGCAGGGTGACAAAGACTCCAACAATTTTGGGAATAAAGGTCATGGTCTGTTCATTGATCTGGGTTGCTGCCTGAAAAATACTGATCACCAATCCGATGACCAGAGCGGCAACCAGCATGGGAGCAGCAACCATCAATGCAGTCTCAACGGCACGTCGTCCAACATCGATCACAAGTTCGGGGGTTAACACCTGTTCTTACCTCCCACCGGCCTGTCAGCCAAAACTCTGAACCAGTGATCCAATCACCAGGCTCCAGCCATCAACCAGAATAAAAAGCAGAATTTTGAAAGGCAGCGAAATAATAATGGGCGGCAGCATCATCATTCCCATCGCCATCAGGATGGATGCAACCACCATATCGATCACCAGAAAGGGAACAAAAATCAAAAAACCCATCTCGAACGCACGTTTGATCTCTGACAGCATAAATGCGGGGATCAGGGTAAGCAGAGACAGATCTTTTTTGGTTTCAGGCTGTTTGGCATGTGAGATGTCGACCAGTAACTGTAGATCCTTTTCACCCACCTGGGCGAACATGAATTCACGGACCGGCTCCAGCGCCTTTTTCAACGCTTGTTCCTGATTAATTTTTTTTGCCAGATAGGGTTGCAGAGCATTATCATTGATCTGATTGAATACCGGGGCCATAACAAAAAAGGTCAGAAACATCGCCAGACCTACAACAATCTGGTTGGAGGGTGCCTGCTGGGTTCCCATGGCCTGCCGAACAAAGGACAGCACGATAACAATCCGTGTGAAACCGGTGGTCATCAACAGAATGGCCGGGGCCATGGACAAAACGGTCAGCAGAACGATGACCTGAAGAGTCGTTGACACCTGGCCTGGCTCTGTCGATTCCTGAACCCCAAGGGTTATGGTTGGCAGCCCCTGGGCTGCAGCAAAGGCAGGGAGTAACAATAAAACCATCAGTGCAAGAGGAAACCACCGTTTCATCGAGCGACCTTTCGTAAACTCAGTTTTTCGACCTTGTCGACCTGATCAAGGGTCTTGGCAAAATTATTTTTTGCCGCCGGAAGCTCGGTCAGACATTCGATCCGTTCATTGCTGACTCCGAGCAGAAGCTCCTGGCCCCGCACCTGAACCAGACACAGAAATTTTTTACCACCCAGTGAACGGATCTCGATCATCTGAATCTGACCATCACGGGTCCGAGGCAAAAAACCGAACCCCTTGCGGCTGGCGGCATAAAACAGCAACAACAAACCGACAACAACGGCCAGAGCACCAAACATCTTAAGGATCGGAATCCAGATATTTTCAGAACCGGCTGCTTTGCCTGCGGCAAGACTCAGCTGGGGAACAAGCAACAACCAATTGAATAAAAGAATTTTTTTCATGACCCCAGATTCTCAATCCGCTCAGAGGGACTAACCACATCGGTCAGGCGTAAACCAAACTTTTCGTTGACGACCACCGCCTCTCCTCGCGCTATCAGGCGCGAGTTCACATACAGATCAAGGGGCTCTCCGGCAAGCTTTTCGAGTTCAATCAAGGTTCCTTCCTGCATCTGCAACAGATCCCGAACCAGAATCCGTGCTCTGCCGACCTCAACAGAAACCTGCAACGGAATATCCAGTAACAGATCGACCCCTTTTTCATTGTGAGGGGCAGCCAGCTGTTGGGACGAAGAAGGGGCTTCCTCAGCAGCAATGTCATTATTTTCAACCATGTTCAACCTCCATCGGGAATCGACCCGGTTACAAGTATGGCTTTTTTACGTGCCTGGACTCCGGCAATCCCCTTGAACTTGGGACGCCCTTCAACCAGCAGTTTAAATGGACTATCGGGGCCACAGTTCAGGTCAATCACATCGCCGACCTGAAAATTGAGAATATCGCGAACTCGCAGAGTGATCTGGGCCAGCTGGGCTTCGACCTCAACCTCCATCATGTCGAGTTCACCCAGGATCGACTGATGCCACTGGCTGGCCCGTACCGCCGACATGGGCATTGCTCTTTCGCGCTGTTTCTCAACCAGTGGTTCCAGAGCAGAGTGAGACAGCACTAGGGTGATCTCTCCCTCGGTGGAATCAAGCGTCACCTGATAATGGGCCACCAGGACTCCGGCGTCGGTTGCAATATGACTGAGCAGTCTCAGATTACTTTCAACCTTGACCAGCTGGGCTGATATCTCCTGCAACTGAATAAAGCTTTTATTAAGATCGGGACAACTGTCGGCAATGACGTCGCGGATAACATTCAGTTCAATCGCGGTCATGGCCCGTTCAGGGATAGTTTTTGCCTCGGAGGAACCACCGAGCACCAGTTCTACCAACGCGTAGGAAATCGTCTCATCAAAAATCACCATGCCACTGCCACGCAAAGGGTCGAGTTCGACGATACCAATGGCACCTCGTCCCGTTAGCTTTTGCAGCAGCGAATCAAAATACATCGACTCGAACCCGGCCAATTTAACCGTTGCAGAGCGTTGCAAGCGATTGGCAAGAGAAACTGCATAGTTCCGGGCAAAGGCTTCGAGCACCAGATCAAAATTGGGTAGTTTCCAATTTTCAGGGCCCTGCGAACGGAACAGATCAACCCGACTGACATCTGCCGCGCCGGGAGTCTCATCCAACGAGGCTTCGATCTCAACTTCACCGTGCCTGACTGCCGAAAGCAGATCGGCAATTTCTTCTTTACTGAGTATCCGTTCCACAGGCGCTCTCTACTGAACAACAAAATCGGTAAAATAAATCCGTTTGACTTTTCCCTTGCTGAGAATCTCGTTCAGACGATTGATCAACTCGGCACGAAGTTGCATCTTGCCCTGCATATCACTGAGCTCACTGAAGGTTTTGTTTCCGATCAACAGCAGAATTGCGTCCTTTATCTGGGGCAATCGGCTGTTGATTTCATCGGCGGCAGCCGGAACATCAACCTCGATTGTGATGGCCGCTTTCAGATAACGACTCTCTTCATCGTCAAGAATATTGACAATAAAAGTATCGATATTGACCATTGGCCCAACCGCTTTAGCCTGCTTGGCCATGGCGGCGGCTTCTGCCTCAGGGTCGGGCTTTTCTTCTTTGCCACCCAACATGAAAAAAGCGGCTCCACCACCAATAGCGGCCAGCAGAACAACCGCCACGATAATAATGATCAATTTCTTTTTTGAGCCACCTGCTTCCTCTGCGGGGGCTGCTGCTTCTTTTTTTGCCATGTCTCATCCTTTGTTGTTCTCTGGACATCCTAAAAGGGTGCCTGCTCCGTAGCATCAATCAAATAGGGAAGTTCGTCGCTGGGACCGCCCTGACTTTCAAGGACAAATTCGACCCGACGGTTCAATGCACGCTCTGCTTCACTGTCATTGGGAAAAAGTGGCTTCTGTGAGCCATACCCGGTTGCTGCCAGACGACTCAATGGCAGCAGCTTGTTGCTGGCCAGATAACGCAACACCGAAACGGCACGCGTCACTGACAAATCCCAATTAGCCATTTCATCCCCCTGATTATCGGTATGTCCTTCAATTTTCATATTAAATGGCAACGGCCTGACCAGCTCGGCAACCTTGCGCAGGATGGGATAAGCTTCGGGACTGACCACCCGTTGACCTGATTTAAAAAGCACCGAATCATCAACCCGTAAAATGACGGCACCACGATCCTTAACCAGGGTGATATCTTTTTCGATTTTCAATTCATGAATTTTTGAGCGCAGCCGCCGATAGACCCGTGAGATCAGATCATCATCCACCGGGGCGTAGGTCACTATCCGTGGTGCTGTTACTGTGGTCGAACTGCTGCTGGCCAGAACGCCAAAGGCACCGGCCAGCGAATCACTGGCCTGGCTGAACTTCACCTTATCCATTGAAGCCATCGACAACAGTAATACAAAGAAAGTAAGCAGCAGGGTCACCATGTCACTGAAAGTGACCATCCACATGGGCGCTCCGGCTGGTGCTTTTTTCTCCTTCTTCGCCACGTGTTACCTCTCTTATCCGAAGTTACTCTGCCGCAGTTTGGGGGCCACAAAGGCATGTAACCGCTGTTCCATCAGGCGGGGGTTTTCGCCACCTAAAATGGCTTTCATCCCTTCAGTAATCAGGGTTTTGACCAGAACCTCACTCTGCGAACGCAGTTTAAGCTTGGCGGCAATCGGCAGACAGATAATGTTGGCCAGCAAAGCACCATAAAAGGTGGTCAGCAGGGCAACCGCCATCGCCGGTCCAATTGAAGAGGGGTCACTCATGGTCTGGAGCATCTGGACCAGACCGATCAGGGTACCAATCATCCCCATGGCCGGGGCATAACCACCGATCGAGGAGAAAATCTCGGCACCTTTGTCATGACGCTCCATGATGTACTCGATCTCCATCTCGAGCATTTCCTTGAGAGCTTCCGGCTCCTGCCCATCGACCGCCATCTGCAGCCCTTTGAGAAAGAAATCATCGTCGATTTCGTTCATTACCGACTGCAAACTGAGAATCCCTTCTTTACGAGCTTTGCCTGCATAGGTGATCAGCTTTTCAATTGTCTCCTCCGGGGGCAATTCTTTGACGAAAAAGGCCTTGCGGGCGACACCAACCGCCCCAAAAACCTCTCCAAAAGGATAGGCCACCAGGGTCACGCCAAAGGTTCCGCCCAGTACAATCAGGGTCGAGGGCACATCGATAAAGATCAATAGCGAGCTGCCCTGAAGGATGGCACCAACCAAAAGGCCAAAACAGCCGATCAGACCAAGTAGTGTTGCTAGATCCATGAACAATCCCCATTACGGTTATCAGCAGGTTGTCTGCGAATCAGAATCTTTGTAATCCTGCTGCGGACTTGTCAGTACCTTCTCGATTGGCAAGGAATATGCCACTTCATGAAAAACTTATAAAATGTATTTTTCTTCTTTATTTTCAGTATGTTGCATCACAATAAACCCACCACATTTATCGTGCACAAAAAAAAGCCGCTCATTTTTCAGAGCGGCCCATAAAGTTGTCATGATTTTGACTGCAATTTTAACGCTTCAGATTTATGACTTCAGCGAGCATTTCATCCGTTGTGGTTATCGTTTTTGAATTGGCGGAAAAACCACGCTGGGTGATGATCATTTTGACGAACTCTTGTGCCAGATCAACATTTGACTGTTCAAGCGCATTGGTGAAAATATTTCCGACCCCCGAACCGACAGTTCCGATAACTGAAACACCCGATTTCGAGCTTTCAGCCCACATGTTGTTACCAATTTTCTCCAAAGCGCCGGGATTGGTAAACTTGGCCAGGGCAAGCTTCATCAGTTTCCGAGGTTGGCCATTACTGAAATTGCCTATGATATTGCCAAATTCGTCAACATTCAGCTTGACCAGAGTCCCCGTGCCAAAACCATCCTGTTGCTGACTGACAACTACTGATGGGCTGGCATACTGGGTCGTCTGCATGTCATAGGTGATCTGTTGGGTCTGAACCGAGCCGTTGCTCCAGGTCAGTGCATTGGCAGTCGTGGTCGCCGGGTCCGGAACCAAAGACGCCAGGTTACCGCTGGTATCAAAGTTAAGAACACCGCTGCCAACAACTTGTAGTGTTCCTGCCGTCCCACCGACTTCTCCGGCATCAACAACCGCATTCCATGACCAGGTCTGGTCAGCGGTCTTGGTGAAATAGGTTGTCAGCAGATGAGTACTGCCCAGACTGTCGAACAGACGAATCGAGGTTGCATAGTTCGACGTTGTTGACGGATTGAGAGGATCGAAACCGGCAGGTATTGCCACCGAATCGGAATCGAGATTGGTATTCAATGTAACGTTGGCGGTTGGTCCTGACTGGGTAAAGGACTGGGTATTGGCGCGAATCGGCACCAGGTCACCAACCGTATTGCCGTTGGTATCAAGATTGTACCCCATGACGTTGAAACCTTCGGGATTTACAAAAAAACCGTTGGCATCAAAACGAAAAGCCCCCGCACTGGTGTAATTGTTACTGGCATTACCGGTCGCCGGATCACTGACGATAAAAAAGCCGGGACCCTCGATGGCCAGGTCGGTATTCTGTTCGGTCGTCTCAAATGTCCCCTGACTGAAAATATTGTCAACCACCGACAGCCCAACACCTCGGCCAACCTGCGAGGTTCCACCCGATCCGGAAATCTGGCTGGAAAGCAGATCACCAAACACGGTTCGGCTCGATTTGAAACCAACAGTGTTGGCATTGGCAATATTGTTCCCAATAACACTCATGGCATTGCCATTGGCGTTGAGCCCGCTGACACCACTGAACAATGAACTTGATACTCCCATGCCTTGCTCCTTCTTTCTTGGGGATGCCTCTGTCGGTCGGCACCCCGCGAACCTCCTCGATGAGGACCGGTTCGGCTAGACTATAATTGCACTGTCAATCTTGATAAACGGGTTGCATTTCTGAATTAGTGAACAGCCCCAACCTTTTCAACCTTGGCCATACTGAATGTGCCGGCCGTTGTTGTCAGGCTGGTGTCATTAGCGCCCAGTTCAACCCCGGAGACAGTGCCACGAACCAGACTGGTACTTGCGAGAACTTTTTCATCTTCATCCAGGGCCCGCACTACCAGGGTATATGTCCCGGGACCTGCGGGTTGCCCCGCATCACTGTTTCCATCCCAATCGACAAAATATTCGCCGGGCGAGGTTCCGCTTCCTGTCAGGGTCGCAACATTGTTGCCCTGACTATCGAGCACATAAAGGTTCACCTTGTCAGCGGGAACCTCTATACGATAACCGAGGGTCTGCGGACCACCATCTGTCTCAAACTGGCTGGTCTGCACAACAACCTCTTCCCCCATTAATCCCAACGCCGACTGCCGCTCTACCTGATCAGCCATTCCTGCGAAAGATTCAAGCTTGGTGTTCATGTTGCTTAATTGTTCAAGTTGACTGAACTGAGCAAGCTGGGAAGTAAATTCCGTTGCATCTGCCGGGTTGAGCGGATCCTGATTTTCCAGCTGGGCGACCAGCAAGGTTAAAAAATCATCCTTGCCCATAGAGGTTTCTTTGGTCTCTGCCGTCTGAAAAAGACTGCTTGTATCCGTAACACCACTAACTGTTGACATGACTTTCTCCTTGCCTGACGACAACAATAGCCAGCACCTCAGTTAAACCCGCAGGCTGATACCACCGCTCGCCTGTTCCAGTAATTGTTCAAGGGGGATTTCCAGACCCTGCTGCCACTCATCAGCCTGCCAGGGGGGCTGGGACGAATTCTGATGTTGAGGCTGCTGCCAGGCAGAAGATTCCTGTCCGGGTTGGCCCTGGTCGGCCTGGGACTGCACATCAACCCGAAACTCGTCAATCTTCAGTCCCTGCTGTTGAAGAGCATCTCGCAACTGCGGCAGATAGCGATCAAGAACCTGCTGAACCTGGTGAGTCTGGGCCTGAAGATGAGCACGAACCCGATCACCCTCAACCATCAGATCGAGGCGCAATGAACCCAGTTCTGCGGGGTGTAAACGCAGACGCATTCGTCCCGATTCACCATCAACACTGCCCGCCAGATGTGTCACCACCTGATCAACAAGCTGGCTTTCGGCCAACTGTTGCCCGGACGGCAGCTGCATCATTTTGGGCGCAGACGCCTCAACCAGAGCGTCACGTGAATGATGGGTCTGCACAGCCTGGACCGCTTGTTGAGGCTGCTGGTGATTATTGGTCGTAGCCTGAACATTCAACTTGGCGACTTCTGACTTCAGATTTTTTTCAGGGGCATCCTGCACCTCAGCTTCAACACCTGGAACGGCCACAGAAGGTACGGGCTCTGCCCCTGGTTTAGTCCCTTTCTGTTCATGCAAAGACGGTTGTTCTGTCCGTGGATTTAGAATTTTGGCGATCTGCCCTTCTTGCAGACTCTCACCAGACTCGCCATCGACAGGCTCTGTTACCAGAGACTCTGCTGCTGCCGGAGCTTGCAAGACCGATGGCGTGACTGCAGAAGACTGCGTTGTGTGACGTTTAAACCCTGAGGGGGCTGTTGCCGCAACCAGGTCCTGAACCTTGTTGAGCTGTTGCTGCAGTTCGGTCGCCAGAGGTTGATCCTGCAAGGTCTCAGGGACTTTTCCGGTCTGCATCATGACTGCCATCAATTGTTTCAGTTCGGTAATCTCATCGACACTCAAATCAGTCTGGACCGGCTCAACCTCGGACTTGTCTTCGGGTTTGGTCGCGGTCAGTTGATCAAATATGGCCAACGCCGCCGTCAAGACATCCTCAACATCAGCTGAATCTTCTTCTCCGGAACCCAAAGGTGTGACCGTTGGCTGATCAGCCTGTAAATTTTGCAACCACTGACCAATCTGGTTCTGAACTTCTTCTGCAGCGGCAACCCGTTCACTATTTTCGGAAGGATTGACAAAGGTTGCACTCTGATCAAGAAGTGACGCCATAAAAAATGGGGCAGCAACAGTCTCTGCATCGGATTCGGATTTCGTTTCTTCAGCCTGGTCGCCAGATTTCTCTTCATTGCTGACGACCGGTTTTTCTTCTTTCCTGGTCTTTGTCCTGCCTCTTGTGGCAACCTGCGAGCGATCATCAACCGTGCCGGTTTTATCCACCTCTTTTGTCAGGACGTTGCCGAATGGCTGGTCTGAAAGGTCTTTTGATCCTGTTGGAGCAGCCCCTCCCTTTGTTTCTGACACTGGCTGAAAATTCTGAATCATCATTCCTTGCATATCACTTCACCGCCTCTCGATATTTGTACTTTTCATCCGGTCAATAACTGGGCGATTGATCTACCGGAAATTCCGTAAAACCGGTGCTCAACCTTGTTGCTGTTTTTTGATCAAGATTATCGAGAATCTTGCCGGCATTCTTTTTGTTCATGGCCGCCAACAATTCAATTGCCAGTTTCGGGTCCAGATTCTTAATCAGCTCTGCTGATTTTCTGGCACTCATTTTTTCGTATATCTTGCTCAGTTCGGTAACCCTCTTACCTTCAGCAGCCTGCTTGCGATTGAGCAGCTTCGTCAGTTCCTGCCGCAGGTTCTGCATCCGAACAAGCTTCTTATCGACCTCCTGTTGCAGAGTCTTTAGCTGCATTTTTTCAACCTTGAGCTGATCGCCCTCTTTTTGGATCTGGTTGTACTGTTCTTCAATTGCCGACCGAATGCGTCGTTCTTCAACCGAAGTCGGAGCCTTTTCTTTTGGAACAGCCGCTTCGACCGAAGCACCACACAACAGGATGAGCAGGATCAGTGGCAAGATTTTCATCGCTGACCTCCCTTCTGGCGCAGGCTGATTTCATCGAGCATCACCCTTTCTCTGCTGTCCATTTTGCGCAGATATTCCGCCAGTTGTTTCTCTTTGAGTTTTTCAATGATTTTACGTTCGCGAGCCGCAATCAACAGTTCCTGACGCCGCTCATTCAATTGCTGGGTCAATTCTTTCTGTTGTATCTGGAGATGCTCATTTTGTTGACGATAATGATCGATCTGGTCTTCATAGAGACGCAGTTCAAGAATCGTCAATCCGGCTTGTTGTTTCTGTTGCAACTGAGCCCCAAGCTGTCCCAGACGCGCCCTGGTTTCATCGATCTGCTGTTGCAGACGAACCTCAGCGGCCAGAAGCTCAGAGAGCCGTTGCTGGGCCTGATCTTCCAGAATTTTTCGATACTTGAGAACGGTCTGCAGTTTAAATTTTTCAGCCATCGTTT
Organism: Deltaproteobacteria bacterium; assembly: GCA_024276935.1. GTDB lineage: Bacteria > Desulfobacterota > Desulfuromonadia > Desulfuromonadales > Geopsychrobacteraceae > Geopsychrobacter. The sequence goes on along the minus strand of JAJRWH010000043.1, from coordinate 15,849 downwards.
TTTACCGCCTCACGCCTCGGGCAGACATCAACCACAGTCTTATCCTCGCCGGTCCTGAACAAGTAACTCCATCTCGGCAAGGGTTTCCTCCAGGTCAAAGGCTTCGTCCATCCCCTGACGTAAAAAATCGATAATCACTTCAATTCGTGAAATGGCATAGTCAATCCGCGCATTGCTCCCGGCGGCATAGGCCCCGATATTGATCAGATCTTCCGCTTCTCTGTAAGTGGCAAGGATTTCGCGGATCTGGCCGGCCATCTGCTGATGCTCGGCGCTGACAATATCGCGCATGACCCGACTGGCCGAGTTGAGAATATCAATGGAGGGATAATGATTACGTGCCGCCAGATCTCGCGACAGAACAATATGACCGTCAAGAATTGAGCGCACCGAATCGGCGACCGGTTCATTCATGTCATCCCCTTCAACCAGCACTGTGTAGAGTCCGGTAATACTCCCTTTACCACTGAACGACCCGGCTCGCTCCAGGAGCTTGGGCAAGGTGGCAAAAACACTGGGGGTATAGCCTTTGGTTGTCGGAGGTTCGCCAATGGCCAATCCCACTTCGCGCATCGCCATGGCAAAACGGGTGACTGAATCCATCAGCAGCAATACATTTTTGCCCTGGGCACAAAAATATTCGGCAATCGTCGTCGCGACAAAAGCACCGCGCATCCGCAACAGGGGTGATTGATCCGAGGTCGCTGTGACCACCACCGACCGTGCCAGGCCCTCTTCACCAAGATCACGTTCAATAAATTCGCGAACCTCGCGACCACGTTCACCGATCAGCGCAATCACATTGACATCGGCTCGGGTATGTTTGGCCATCATCCCCAACAGGACACTTTTACCCACCCCGGAACCGGCCATGATCCCCATTCTCTGCCCCTGCCCGCAGGTGAGAAGTCCGTTAATTGATCGCACCCCCAAGTCGAGAGCTCGCACGATCTGGTCACGATCCATCGGGCTAGCAGGCTGGGCATAGAGGGGAAACTCCTGATTAAACTTTGCCAGAGGCCGATTATCGAGCGGTTCTCCCAAAGCATCAATCACCCGACCCAGCAGTTCATCTCCAACCGGCAGGGTCGCACTGTCACGCACCACCCTGATCAAACTGCCGGGCCCCAACCCGCGCAGATCGCCCAAAGGCATCAACAAGGCTTTTGAATCCCGAAACCCGACGACTTCGGCAGGAATCTTCGCCCCGCCACCAAGAGGAATCAGCTCACACAAAGTCCCCACGGTTGATGCGGGACAAAAACCTTCAACGACCAGCCCGACAATCTGGGTGACTTTACCGCTGACTTTCAGTGGATTGATTTCACGGATTCGGGCGACAATATCCATCAGCCTGACTCCGTTATGGCTCCGGCAAGAGCAGTGCGAATTTTTTCCAGCTGGGTTTCGATCGTGGCATCAACATCGCCAAAATCTGACTCGACCCGACATCCCCCGGGGGTAATTGAGGCATCTGCCTCAAGGGAAATATTCTTCAACCCACTGATGCTGGCAAGAAAGAGGGGTTTTTGCTGTTTGACCAGTTCCAGGTCCTGTGGGCTGACCTTTATCCGGTAGGAATCGGCCTGGACCGAAGCCTGAAGTGCATTTTCAATCAGAGACAGAACCAGATCCGGCTGAACTTCAATCGAGCGCCGAATCACCTGCTCACTGATTGCCATCACCATTCTGAGCATATCCTGACTGCTGTTGCGGGCGACCGACTCACGAAGTCGGTTGACCTCTTCCAGAGCCTGAGTCAGGGCCTGCAAGGTGCTGTCAAGTTTTGATTCAACGTCAGCAGCCCCCTCTTGTCGCCCACGGGTAAAGGCCTCACTGATCTCCTGCTGTGAATCGGGCAGGGCTGCGATGCTGTCAGCGGAAGGTTCATTTCCGGAACTGGCAATCGGCACCCCATGGTCGGTAAATGAGCGAAATTGAAAACTTTCGAGTTCACTGAATTCCTGGCCACGATAAACCTTAGACAAGCTCATCGCCACCACCTCCGCGACCTGGTATCACCAGGGTTCCATCTTCTTCAAGCTTGAGGGCCACTTTGACAATTTCCATCTGCATCGCTTCGACCTCGGAAAGTTTACGGGGGCCCATGGCATCGAGATCTTCTTCGATCATATCGGCTGCACGTTGAGAAATATTCGAGTAGATCTTGTTTTTAAGCTCATCAGAGGCCGTTTTCAGCGCCAGGGTCAGGCTGTCGGTACTCACTTCACGCAACACGGCCTGCATCGAACGGCCATCTAGGACGATCAAATCTTCGAAGGTGAACATACGGCGACGAATTTCTTCAGCCATTTCGGCATCTGCGGCCTCGATACCGGTCAGGATTACCTGATCAGAACCTTTTTCCATCTTGCCGAGAATTTCAACCACCTTGTCGACACCCCCGACCTGCTTTTTATCCTGACTGACAACCACACCAATCTCACGTTGCAGGGCATCTTCTATTCGGCCAATCACTTCGGGGGAAACATTTTCAATTTTGGCAATCCGGTACATGATTTCACCACGCAGCTCTTCTGGCATCTGCATGAGAACCCGACTGGCGTGATCTTCTCTTTGGGTTGAAAGAATCAGGGCGACGGTCTGCGGATGTTCACTTTCAAGTAAGCTGGCGACCATGCGCGGGTGCATTTTTGAAATGGTTTCAAGAGGACGGCCTTCGATTCCGGCGGTCACCTGTTCGATCAGATATTCGGCACGTTCATGATTTTCGCCCCCAAGAATGGCGTTGCGGGCAAAGCTGTCACCCTTGATATAAACCCCGAGATCCTGATTTTTGGCATTTTTGTACTCTTCAAGAACGGCGCGGGCAAGTTCAGGATCGACATGCTCAACATCCATCATGCAGCGACTGATATCTCTGACTTCGCTGTCATCGAGGGCTTCGAAAATCCGCGCCGCAGCGTCTTCTCCCAGACAGAGAATCAGGATTGCAGCTTTTTGGGCTCCTGAGAGTCTTTCAGCGGCCTTCACGTTTTGTACTCCCGGCTTTTATCAACAGGACATGCTCGACACATCATTCAACGGCTTCTTCACGTAACCAGGTTTTAACCACCTGCACCGGGGCCATATCGCCACCGAGAACTTCTTGTCGGATCTGGGCCAGAGGGTCGCCAGGACCACCCAGCATTGGCACCCCGGACTGCAGCTCGGCCTCAAGCTCCTGAACTGTTTTCATCGGTTCTGCCTGATCGGCAGCACTGCGCAAAGTTTTGAGTAAGGGCCGTAAAAAAAGCAGGTAGGCCATCAGCGCCGCAATACTGAGCAAGCCATACTTGATCAATGGCATATAGGTGTAGATTTTGCTGATCGGTGAAGGCGTCGGCAAAGGTTCATCGATAAAACCGGTTTCAAATGGCATCGAAACAACCGTTAAAATATCTCCGCGACTGTCATTGAGTCCCAACGCGCTACGCACCATTTTTTCGATTTCCTGAAGCTCGGCGGCATCACGCGGAGTGGGCGTCTGCTTGCTGCCTTCGGCACCGGTCGTCATCTTGTCGGCCACCAATACCGAAACGGATAAGGCTTTAACACTGCCCACCGACTGAACAAGTTTGTTGGTGATCCGGCTCATTTCATAATTGATCGTTTCCTGGGTCTGGCTGGATGGCGATGCGGTGACTGTTGTCTGGGTAGGTTGGAGATTTGAGGCAACCCCAGGAACACCAGCGGCATTTTCGGTGGCACCACGCTCATTACTGCTTTGCTCGCTGACCACAACCGCCCCATTGGGATCAACCAGCTGTTCAACCCGTTCGCGCTGATCAAAGTTGATCTCGGCGGTCACCCGGACCATGGAATTACCCGCCCCAAGAGCCCGATCTAGCATTGACTGGGCACGGTCTTCCAGGCGCCGTTCTACGGTTTGCTGGTACTCAAGCATGCCCGGTGTCATCGGCCCGGCAAGACCCTCTCCCTGGCTTTTGGACAACACCTTGCCTGTCGCATCGACAATGGTGACATTCTCCGTTTCAAGCCCTTCGACACTCCCGGCAACCAGCGAGACAATCCCCTGCAATTGTGATTCTTTGAGTTTGCTCCCCGAATGGAGTTTGACAATAATGGACGCTGTCGCAGCTTTTTGCTGATCTCGAAACAGACGTTTTTCAGGCAAGGCCAGATGAACCCTGGCTGTTTCGACCGGAGCCAGGGATGAAATCGTCCGCATCAATTCGCCTTGCAGGGCACGGCGATAGTTGACCTTCTGGGCAAAATCGGTCAAACCGAAACTTTGCCGGTCAAAGATTTCAAACCCGACTCCGCTGTCAGCCAGACCGGCACCGGCCAATTCGAGACGTGCTTCATAGACCTTGTCGGCGGGAATCATAATATCTTTGCCACCATCTTCAAGACGGTAGGGGATCTTGCGATCCTTCAGCCACTCGACAACTGTCGCCGCATCACGCCCGGGAAGATTGGCAAACAACAGGCTGTAGTCGGCCACCCGGCTCTGCATGATAATGACTGAAAAAAGCAAAATACTCACCAGCCCGACGCCGATCAGGCTCATTTTGCGGGCCAGCGACCATTCCTTCATCACATCGAACAAATTCTTTTTTTCTTCGTCCGCCATAAATCAAAACCTCATTTCATCCTGTTGCTGACCTTCTGCCTCCCCCCGACACCTGAACGGGTTATCAGACCTGCATCCGCATGATTTCCTGATAGGCATCAACAACCTTGTTACGCATCTGCACCATCAGACGGAGCGAAATCTCAGCCTCTTCCATCTTGATCATTACCTCGTGAATATTGCTGTTCTGACCACTGGCCAGCTCGACTGCGGCCTGGTCGGCCTCAACCTGCTTGCGGTTGACTGAAGCAATCGATTCTTTGATCATGTTGGCAAAATCGGCCCCGGCCTGATTGATGTCCGAATTTTTTCCGGTATCAGCAAGGCCCTGAAGATGACTGTCAAGAGTAATATCGTTGATTGTATTCATCATTTACCTCACTGCCCGATTTCCAGGGCTTTCATCGCCATCCGTTTTGCTGAACGCACAACGGTGACATTGGCTTCGTAGGCCCGGGTTGCACTCATCATATCGGCCACTTCTTCCATCAGATCAATGTTGGGCATCGCAACCATGCCGTCCGAATCGGCATCGGGATGACCCGGGTTGTAAATCATTTTGGGGGGGCTGTTGCTCGCCCGAATCTGGGCGACTTCAACTCCGGCGATTCCATCACGCTGGCTGGCACCTAAATGTTCGGCAAATCCCTTATTGGTACTTTGGAACACCACCTCACGCTTGCGAAAAGGTCCCCCTTCGGGTGTCCTGGTGGTATCGATATTGGCAATGTTGGTCCCAATGGTGTTCAGGCGGGTCCGTTGTGCCTTCAGGGCCGAAGCCCCGATTTTCATACTGGTCAGAATATCCATAGTGACTCCTGTCTACTCCCTTGATGATCTTTTATCTGCCATCATTGGCGACATACTTGAGTAATTGCAGCTTACGCTTGGCCAGCTTGGCTGAAGTTTCGTAAAGAATTTCGTTTTCAGCCAGGGCCACCATTTCATCCTCAACCACCACCGTATTGCCATCGCCAAAACCACTGCGATCAGGATGCCTGACAACCTCACCCTGAAGCTGACTGAGACTCTTGCCTCCCAGGGGGAAATGCTTCGGGTTGGTCACAGGAATCGACTGGGACGGTTGCTTGAGAACCGCCTGCAATTTTTTCTCAAATTCAAAGGTTCGTCCTGCATAGCCTGGGGTTTCGGCATTTGCGACATTCCCGGCAATGACCTGCTGGCGCTGCTCACGTAAATCCAGACTTTTCTGTAAAACCCTAGTCGTGGAATCAATCAGATTGAAATTTGCCATGGTTCAATACTCCGCCACTTGACTGTCAAAATTTGTATCATTTAATTTCCTTGAGCAAATCCTGCGCCAAAATCACCCAGGGACCGTCCTTATCTTTTTCGACAAAGTCCTGCAGAAGCTTAAGTCCATCTCGCTTTTTCCCCTGTCGCAACAGGAGTTGGGCGCTGCGGTACTTCGCTTGTGCCCCGAACTTTTTATTTTGGATAAGGGTTTTATAGAGGGCTGCTGATTCAGTATTACGTCCCAACTGGTAAAGGGTTTCAGCCAGCAGTGCCATATCTTTGACCGCAAAAACACCCCCCAGGGCACGAGCATGCTCAAGTCGGGCGGCAACATCAGTGAGTCGTTCCTGCTGCCAGTAAATCCAGGCCGCCCGGATATCGAGGGTTGCACTTTGTGGCCGGTCCTTACGTTCGAGCTGCTGTAACAGTTCGCTAAATCTCTTCTGCTTTTCCAGAGCATCAAGCAGCAGACCATAGGCCTCTCCACGGCGGCTCCCCTGGGGATACTTGTCGAGGTAGGTTCTGGCATAGTCTGACGCTGCCCGATATTCCCGCCGCATCAGATACAGCTGAGCAAGGGGAAGGTACAGTTCTTCACGTTCTTTCTTCCCCTGGGCCCGATCCAGCTGGAACAGCAGAACCCGAGCGGCTCGCTTGAAAAGACCCAGCCGAGTGAAGGCTCCGGCAATCTGATCAAGAAATTCTTTATCAAGCTGACCCTTAAGAAGTAATTTTCGATTTTGTTCAACCAGAACGACCGCAGGAATATCCTCTCCCTTTTTGATCAGACGACTGATGACAGCAGGCAACTGCTCTCGTAACAAAGAATCGGCCTCGGCCCGCAGGGAACCCCGGGCAAAAACGCGACGAAAAGTCATTAACACCTTGACGCTTTCCGCGGAATCACCCAGCAGATAGAGGACCAGAGCCTGCTTGAACATTGCTTCTTCACGTAAAGCTCTGGTGCGTGAGTGTTTTGCCAGGTCGGCATACTGATAAATAGCTGTTGCCTGGGCACGTTCGCCACCGATCAATACCTGATGGTCCTGCAATCTCAGGGCAGCACGGTCGGCACCCTCGGTCCCCGGCATCTCCAGATAGATTTTTTGCAACCCGATCTGGGCCCACTCCGTATCACCGGCGTCATAGCTGGATGCAGCGGCGGCATAATAGGCCAAGGCTTCCTGCGGTTGATCCGCCATCTGCTGGGCCAGCGCTTTGTAAAAACGGGCCGCCAATGCATAGTCCCCTTTTTCGAAAGCAGCACGAGCTGCACGGGCCCGTGATCTGGGGTACTGATCAAAGATACGAGAATCGGGGGAAAGACTTCGATAACCACGCAGGGCATCAGCGTATGATTTTAATTCGCTGGCAGCATCGGCACGGCGTAGTGTTACCAGAGGACGAAGGGTGGCAGGCCAACGTATCTTCTTGTTTTCCAGCAATGTTGCGGCGTCTTTGTTGTTCCGGCTGGCCAGGGCCGTTTCGGCAGCAAGCAGTGTCATGAGCGGGTAGAGGTTGTCCTCTACAGGAAGTTTTTTGAGCTGTTCAGACAACTTGAGAAATGCCGCATAGGCCTGTCCGTTTGATGCCAGGACAAAATCTGTCAAATAATCGACACGGGTTCGATAAGGCCCTTGTAAATCTTCAAGAGCAAGCAGGCGCCGGTCTGCGGCAGCCAGCCCGTCAGTACGCAACAGACCCTCAATGACCAGCAACTCTTCAACCCGTTTTTCTGCCTTGGCAACAGCTGGCATCTCAGGTAAAAAGCGCAGCAGACTGAGCCAACGATTTTCAGCAACCAGATCAAGACGTTGCTTCAGGGCGGCTGTCGGCTTATCAAACGTAAGAACGGGTAACTTGGGTAAACTGAAGTGAGCCTCTGGTTCGATTTTCCAAGGGCTGAGATCTGCTTTAAATAAAGGTCGCCAGTTTTCACGCCAGGGGGGAAATTGGCGTTCATCCCTGACCTTGCGGCCCCCCTTGCGCCCTGGAATACCCTCGATTCTGAAAGCAACGGCAGGACGACTGCCGCGAGCACTGTCCCAGTAGAGGTCGAAGCGGATCTGGGCAGGTTTATCCTGACTTTCACTGACAATCTGTTTGGGTGGCCGCCGTAATAACAGTGAGACCAGCAGGTCACCCTTTTTTTCCGCCAGGAGAATTTTCACGACCGTTTCATCCTCAGGTAATTTCATCAGCCCGGCAGAAACAGTCGATTTACTGAGCAAAACATCCAGCCGCTGACCAGAATGATCAAAGCTGAACTCGGGCAATCTGTCGAAAGTCAGAGTAATTCGGGTACTGCTGAGACCCTCATGTTTCTGTAGTTCAAGCAGCTTTGGTGGATCTGCAGCAAACAGATATCCCGCAGGCTGCAAGCAGACCATCAGTCCCAGCAAAAAAAATATCAGTCTCTTCACCACAAAAATAATCCTCCACAAAGACCTGTCCGGTATCACCTCATGGCCAAAAGCATGCCAAGCCGAGCAGATCAACCTTAAGTGACTGTTTTAAAAGAATTATTTTTGTACACTTCTTGACTAAACAGAATTCTCCCATCGGACAGGATTGCCGATATGGACGGTCGGTCGTTTTTTTGACATGAAAAAGCCGGGCGTGATACATCTCGGGGCGATCAGGAAAAGGGCCGGACATGTCAATTTTCTCTCGGACTGCCCGCGCCCCTGTCTGCACAGGGCACAGACAGCCTGTTTCACAACTGAACCGGTAGCCCATCAATTGATTTCAGTTCAGCCCCTGTGTTCTAATGCCACGAGTTATGACATGCAGCAAAAGGCAACTGTTTTTCTGGGATTGGGCGGGAACCTGGGTGACCCCCAAGCGGCCTTTCGGCGCAGCAGACAACAGCTGATGGATCATCCGGCAACGAGCCTGTGCCAATCGTCTCCCCTTTACCTGACACCACCGCTTGGAGGTCCTTCCGGACAGCCGGACTATCTGAATGCGGCATTGATGCTTGAAACGACTCTTGATCCGCATTCGTTGTTGCACTTCTGCCAGGAGCTTGAACTTGCCGAAGGACGCAAACGCAAAGAGCGCTGGGGCGCACGAACCCTCGATATCGATCTGTTGTTTTATGCCCAGCAGCAAATCAACGAAACCGGGATTGAGGTTCCTCACCCGCGTTTGACTGAGCGGCACTTCGTGTTGTTGCCCCTGGTGACTCTGGCTCCAGATTTTTGTCACCCTCTGACGGGCCTGAGTATGCGGGAATTACTGAACAAACTTCCTGCGGCCAAAGATATTCGTATTCTCAACCAAAATTGGTGAAATGAACCATGATCAAACTTTTGTTGCTGGCCCTGCTCTTTTTTCTTGGTTACAGTTTTTTTCAGGCACTTTTTCCCAGGCGACGCGACCAGAAACCACCCGCAAATCGCAGCCAAAACGGCGAGCAGATGGTTCAGGACCCGCAATGTGGCACCTACCTTCCCATCAGTGATGCACTCAGTGCCAATATTCAGGGCCGACAGTATTATTTCTGCTCACGTAAATGTCGTAAACAATTCAAAAAACAGACGTGATCCCTTACCGTTTTTCCCCTTTTTGCTTAAGGAGCAACCATGAAGTTTTTTATCGACACCGCTGAAGTAACAGAAATTCGTGCTGCCCATGACCTGGGTCTGGTCGACGGCGTCACCACAAATCCCTCTCTGATCGCCAAAAGTGGGCGTGATTTTAAAGAGGTCATCAGCGAGATAACCGAAATCGTCGATGGTCCGATTTCAGCTGAAGTTATTGCCCTGGATGCACCGGGAATGGTCAGTGAAGGGCGTGATCTCGCGGCAATCAATCCCAATATCGTCATCAAGGTCCCCATGACCGAAGAGGGACTGAAAGCCACCCGGATTTTCAGCCAGGAAGGTATCCATACCAATGTCACGCTGATATTCAGTTCTGTTCAGGCGTTGCTGGCGGCCAAGGCAGGGGCAACCTACGTATCGCCTTTTGTCGGCCGTCTTGATGATATTGGCCACGAAGGGATGGAAGGCGTCGAGCAAATCCGCACTCTGTTCGACAACTACGGCTATACGACTGAAATTATCGTTGCTTCTATTCGCAGCCCTCTGCATGTCCTGAATGCCGGATTGGTCGGCGCTGACATCTGCACCATCCCTTATGCAGTCATGCAGCAATTAACCCGTCATCCCTTGACTGATGTCGGTATCGAAAAATTTATGGCTGACTGGAAAAAGCGCTGATTCTTCACTCCTGATATTTTTTCAAGGGCCCGTCACATCTCAGGTGACGGGCCCTTTTTATTGGTTCTGTTCACAAAATTTCATTTGCCTCACCCTTATTGATCACCTTTTTTGTTCCGGGACGCCCGGCTTTTCTCTTTCTTCTCTTGCCCGGAGAAATATCAGCGATATAGTCAGGATTTGCCAACGCAAAAAAACACTGGTTTACCACCCGCCTGGTCAGGCCACTTGACATTCTACCGGCACGGGTGTATACGCAATCGGGGCGACAGAATCGGGTCTGTCGCTCCACATCTTCCATCAGCCGGACGCCTCATTACGGGCGCCCTCCTGTCAGCCTCGACGAAAGAGGGAGCAATGAACATTCACGAGTATCAGGCTAAAGCGATCCTGCGGAACTTCAATGTGCCGGTTCCTGAGGGTCATGTCGTTTACAACAGCAATTCGGCACGAGATTGGGCCCGCCGCCTTGGTGACGGTCCCTATGCAGTAAAAGCCCAAATTCACGCTGGTGGCCGCGGCAAAGGCGGCGGTGTCAAAATCGCCAAAACTGCCGATGAAGCCAAACAGTTTGCCCGCGAAATGTTTGGCATGACTCTGGTGACTCACCAGACCGGCCCTGAAGGCAAACTGGTCAAACGCGTCTTGATTGAAGCAGGTTGCAACATCGCTGACGAATTTTATGTGTCATTTCTGGTCGACCGCGCGACCTCGAAAGTCACTCTGATGGCTTCGGCTGAAGGTGGGATGGACATCGAAGAAGTCGCCGCCAACACCCCGGAAAAACTCTTTTTTGAAGCGATTAACCCGATTGTTGGACTGACCGCGTTTCAGGCTCGCAAGGTTGCATTCAAGCTCGGTTTTGAAATTGCCCAGGTTAAACAGGCCGTTCCCTTGCTGATGAATCTCTACAAAACCTTTGTCGAAGCCGACTGCTCACTGCTGGAAATCAATCCTCTGGTCCAGACCGCAGACGGACAGCTGCTGTGCCTCGATGCCAAACTCAATTTCGACGATAATGCCCTTTTCCGTCACCTGCGTATTCGCGACCTGCGCGATTATGACGAAGAAGATATGATGGAAATTGAAGCCTCACAGTACGATCTTTCCTACATCGCGCTTGATGGCAATATCGGTTGTATGGTCAACGGTGCCGGTCTGGCCATGGCCACCATGGATATCATCCAGCACTATGGAGCTTCTCCGGCCAACTTCCTCGATGTTGGGGGCGGCGCAACCATTGAACGGGTCACCGAAGCATTCAAAATTATTCTCTCTGACAAAAAAGTTGAGGGCATCCTGGTCAATATTTTTGGTGGCATCATGAAGTGCGATGTCATCGCTACCGGGGTTGTCGAAGCGGCCAAGCAGGTCGGCGTCAAGGTTCCACTTGTTGTCCGTCTTGAAGGGACCAACGTCAAACTCGGCAAACAGATTCTTGCCGAGTCGGGCCTCGATATCGTCAGTGCCGACGGCATGGCTGATGCCGCTGAGAAAATTGTCAAAGCGGTCAAGGGTTAAGGAGAGATAACGATGAGTATTCTGATCGATAAAAATAGCAAAATTATTACCCAGGGGATTACCGGTGCGACCGGTCTCTTCCATGCTCAGGGCTGCCGCGACTACTGTGACACCCAGATGGTCGGCGGGGTCACCCCGGGCAAGGGTGGTACTGAAATCGACGGGTTTCCTGTTTTTGACACCGTCGAAGAAGCTGTCACCAAAACCGGCGCCAACGTCTCGGTCATCTATGTTCCACCAATCGGCAGTGCCGATGCCATCATGGAAGCTGTCGACGCCGGAATGGATCTGGTGATCTGTATCACTGAAGGGGTTCCGGTTCTCGACATGGTCAAGGTCAAGCAGTACATGCAAGGCACAAAGACCCGCCTGATCGGCCCCAACTGCCCCGGCGTTATCACCCCCGGACAGTGTAAAATCGGTATCATGCCTGGCTATATCCACAAGCCCGGTCCGGTCGGTGTGGTCTCACGCTCAGGAACCCTGACCTACGAAGCGGTCTGGCAGCTGACCAGCCGCGACATTGGCCAAACTACCTGTGTTGGTATTGGTGGCGATCCGGTCAATGGTACCAGCCATCTGGATGCTCTGAAAATGTTCGAAGAGGATCCAGACACCAAATCGGTCATCATGATCGGCGAGATTGGTGGTGATGCTGAAGAGCAGGCCGCCGAGTTTGTCCGTGATCATATGACCAAACCGGTCGCGGCCTTCATTGCTGGCGCGACGGCTCCTCCCGGCAAACGGATGGGCCATGCCGGGGCAATCATTTCTGGCGGCAAAGGTGATGCCGCCAGCAAAAAAACCTTCTTGCGTGAGTGTGGTATTTCCGTAGCGGACTCTCCTGCTGAAATGGCCGAAGCTCTGCTGAAGGTCTGGCAACCCTGATTTACCCTCATTTTTCTGAGTCATCCCTTACCGGGTCGATTTCCATGTGAAATCGACCCGGTTTTTTTGTGCTTTCGTGCAATGCCGCTTAAATCCCTCTTCAACAATTGTCATCCGGGTGAACAGCGCGTATGATTCAACTGTTCAGCCTCTTTCACTCCCTTGGGGATCCGTCAGTGAAACGTCTTGGTCTGCGCAGTGAAATCGTTCTGCAACTCAGCCTGCTCATGGCGGCAGCTATCATTTTCAGTGGTATTCTGATCATGAAGTTTGCCGAGCGGGAACTGTTGAACCAGCGTATTCAACAGAGCCGTTCGTTATTGACTCTTTTCTCTCAAACCGTAAATAACCAGTTATCTCCTTTACAAATCGGGCAAAAACTACGCGAACAAGGTCGTGAATTTTTCAAAGAAAGCCACCTCGAAGCCATCGCCGTTATTAACAGTGAACGACAGGTATTCAGTGCCCGCTTTGGTAAATTCAAGGAATGGCCAGTTCAACAGGAACTAAACCGAGCCCTCCTGACCCACGAACCTTCGTTGCGTGTTGAATATCAGGGTTTATGGGAAAACCTGTTTAATAAACAGGATGACTTTTTTCTGCTAACCGACTGGACCGGAAACGCCCAGGGGAAAAGTCAGGTTATCCAGGCCCGATTCTCTCTCGCCGATATCAAAGGACGAGCATTTCACGCCCGAGGCTATCTGCTTGTCTATATCCTTCTGTTCGGCCTGATTCTGATTCTTTTCGGCAGTTCTCTCCTTAATAAAGGCATCGTCAAACCGATCACCCTGCTCCAGTCTGCGACCGAACAGATTTCTTCCGGCAATCTCGGCCACCATGTCCAGATACAGGGTCCGAAAGAGATCTCAGCCCTGGCAGATGCGTTCAACAGAATGAGTGATGCTCTTCATGACAGTCATCAAAAAGAAAAGAAGCATATTGCAGCCCTGGAACAGGCCAACCATGAATTGCACAAGACACGAACAGAACTGATTCAGGCGGCTAAAATGGCATCTATTGGACATCTGGCCGCAGGGATGGCCCACGAAATCGGCAATCCTCTCGGGGCATTGACCGGCTACCTTGATTTGATCGAACAAAGCCCTCTCTCTCCTGCAGACCAGGACCTTATCAAGGCCGCGCGGGCCGAGTCAGCCCGAATTGACCGTCTGGTTCGAGATCTGCTTGATTACGCTCGTCCCGAAAATGAGCTTCCTACGCTGACAGATATCCCTGAAACACTGGAATCAAGTTTGAGAATTCTGACTCAACAGGGTGTTCTGCAAGAAACACGCATCAAACTTGAATGTGCAGAAGCTCTGCCGAAAATACGTATTTCTGCAAATCGGCTGCAACAGGTTTTTATCAACCTGCTCCAGAATGCGCTGGATGCTTCTCTGCCTGACACACCGATTGAGATCCTGGCCAACGGATCTCGACACGAAGTCAGGATTCAGATCATCAATCAGGGAGAACAGATCCCCCCTGAACAACTCACCGCATTGTTTGACCCCTTTTATACCACCAAGGCACCCGATAAAGGGCGAGGGCTGGGCCTGTTTGTCTGTCATAATATTGTGACAGATGCCGGAGGCCGGATCCAGGTTACATCATCCCCTGCGGGTCAAACCTGCTTTTCACTTATTTTTTCTGTTGTCGGAGATGATCATGCCACGGCCTGAACTGTTGAATATTTTGATAATTGACGATGACAAATCTATGCGTCACATGCTGAGGCTGGTTCTCGAACGGGAACATTACCGGATCAGCGAAGCCGAAAATGCTGAGAAAGCTCTGGAAATGATTAACAAGGAGGTTTTTGATGCCATCCTGTGCGATATCCGGATGCCCGGTACCGATGGTCTCAGTTTTCTGGCTCTGCCCCAGATCCGCTCCTCAGACATTATCATCATCATGATGAGTGCCTATGGCAGTCTGGACACCGCTATAGAGTGTATGAAACGTGGTGCTTACGACTATATTTCCAAACCGTTCAAACCTGATGAAGTCTTGTTGACCCTCAAAAAAGCGGAGGAACGTTTAAGGCTCGAGCGTGAAAACCATCGTCTTAAGCAGAAAATCCAACAGCACGACCAGATCTCGCCTCCAGGTCAGATCATTCACGTTAGTGAAACCATGAAAAAGCTTCTTGACCAGGTCGAAAGACTGGCCAATTCTGAGGCTCCGGTCCTGATCACCGGGGAAACCGGGACTGGCAAAGAGCTGGTTGCACAAGCCCTCCACCACCAAAGCCCCCGCCGCCAACAACCCTTTCTGGCACTGAACTGCAGCGCCATCTCCAGTGGCTTGCTTGAAAGTGAACTTTTTGGTCACCTGCGTGGTTCATTTACCGGTGCTGATCGCAACCACCAGGGACTGTTTGCCGCGGCCAACGGAGGAACTCTTTTTCTGGATGAGATCGCCGAGCTGCCACTCGATCTGCAACCAAAGTTGCTCCGGGTTCTACAGGAAAAAGAAGTCAGACCTGTGGGTGCGACGAAATCACAACCGATCAATACCCGGGTTATTGCTGCAACCGGAGTCGACCTGAAAGATCTGGTCAATAAACAGCTCTTTCGCGAAGATCTCTATTATCGCCTGGCAGTGGTCGATCTGAACATTCCTCCACTGCGTGAAAGGCCTGAGGATATTGCTGTCATCAGTCAGTTTTTTCTACGTGAAATCAATGCCCGCCAGGGGCTTCCTCCAACAACACTCAGCGATGAAGATATTCGTCAACTCCAAAGCTACACCTGGCCGGGAAACGTTCGTGAACTGCAAAATTTTATCGAAAAAACCGTTATTTTCAGCCGCCCCGGTGAGATCAGGCTCTGTCAATTACCTGAAGAAAGGCGTGAGCGTCTGCGGTGTGACGAAGGCCTGTCGTTAAAAAATACGATCAGTCGCATCGAAAAAGAATACATTGAGCGCGCCCTGCTTAAAACAGGGGGGAACCGCACCCAGGCCGCCAAACTGCTGGAAATCAGTCTACGATCACTGATGTATAAAATCAAAGAGTATGAGCTCGGATAACAAAGTCATAAAAAAGACCGCCTCACCATAATGGGTGAAGCGGTCTCAATCCTGAAAATTCAAGAACAGATAACTACCAGCAAGCCGCAGGAGTTTTTAGCCCTGCCTGGTTGATTGTTAAAGTCGTACAGCCCGTATCTGCAACCTGTGAACCGGTTGCGGTGGCAGTAATGGTGTAGGTTTCTGCGCCCAGATTACTCAATGCCAGGGTGTACATCCCCTTTTCGGAACTGGCATCGATCGTTGCACCAACATAAGTCATGCTGGTTGTGCGAGCTCGCTCAACCTGTTGTGCAGCCCTCAACAGGGCTGCCTGGCCATCTA
>JAJRWH010000042.1 GCA_024276935.1 Deltaproteobacteria bacterium | reverse complement strand
GTCAGTTATCTGCATGTTTTTCCCTACAGTCGGCGTCCCGGAACCCCGGCGGCTACCATGGCCGATCAGGTTCCCGGGGATATCGCCCGCCAACGAGCAGCCCGTCTGCGCCATTTGGGTGAAGAAAAACAACGTCAGTTTGCGCAACAGTTTATCGGCGCAACCCTCGAAGTCATTCCCGAAGCTGGCGAGCAGGATGGGTTGATGCGTGCTGTTGCTGATAACTACCTGAGTGTTCACTTGCCAGCCAACAAACAACAAACAGGCAAGCGCCAGCTTGTTCGGATCAACGCGTATGGACCCAAAGGTCTGGTGGGAGAACCGCAACTTTCCCGTAATGGATAGGATTTCGCGGGATTTTTCCAGGTGGCAAAAAAAGAGGCTCTGTGAATAAAAAAAGACCCCGGGCCAAGGAGGGGGGATGGCACCAGGGTCGATTGGAATGAGACAATATACTACATACATTGTGCCAAAATGCAAATTTTTTACAAATATGGTTCCAAGCTCCTGGCATGATTGACAAAAAATGATATCCGGGATGGGATGACTTGTCACTGGTGAGAGCGGACTGTGGTGGTTTTTCATCAGACGGGCGGGGGGACTGTGGCGATTGTTCAAAAAAAGGACGATTTTTGCTGATTGCTGGTGCGGTCCTTTGTGCGTCCAACTTGACAAAAAATTACCTTTTCGGTTACTCTGTCCTTCAACTGTACCTCGGAACAAAGACAAAACATCATCTTAAGCTCCGGTATTCGACCGGGGCTTTTTTATTGTTTGGTGTATATCAAGAACAAGAAGGCACTATGGAGTTCAATCAATTTAAATTTCATCCCAAGCTGGCTGCGGGTATCAAGGCCGCAGGTTTTACAATTCCAACCCCCATTCAGGCTCAGGCGATACCAAAGGTTATGCAGGGGCGTGATGTTATGGGGCTGGCCCAGACAGGTACCGGTAAAACGGCGGCCTTTGTTTTGCCCATTCTGGATCGATTAATGTCTGCCAAATCGGGTAAGATTCGCGCATTGATTGTCGCGCCGACCCGTGAACTGGCTGAACAGATCAATGAAACAGTCCTGTTGTTGGGAGCACAGACGAGAACACGCAGTCTGACCGTTTATGGGGGCGTCAGTATCAAACCACAGATTCAGCAACTCAGGCGGGGTGTCGAGATCGTGGTCGCCTGTCCCGGACGTTTGCTCGATCATATCAATCAGGGCACAATCGATCTGGGCCAGGTTGATGTGCTGGTTCTTGATGAGGCCGATCGTATGTTCGATATGGGCTTTCTGCCTGATATTCGTCGTATCATCAAGCAGCTGCCAGTCAAACGTCAGACCCTGCTTTTTTCGGCGACCATGCCAAAAGAGATTCGCCGCCTGGCACAAGAAATCCTGCACCAACCAGAAACTGTCCAGGTTGACAGCCTGGCTCCGGCAACGACCATCAGCCATGCTCTTTATCCTGTCCCGCAACACCTCAAGACCAGCTTGCTGCTGCAGCTGATGAAACAAACCCGGACCGAATCGGTTCTGGTCTTTACCCGCACCAAGCATCGCGCCAAGCGTCTGGGTGAAAAACTGGCCAAACTAGGGTACAAGGCTGCGTCGTTACAGGGCAACCTGTCGCAAAATCGCCGTCAGGCAGCACTTAATGGTTTTCGCGATGGTCAGGTGCAGATCCTGGTCGCAACAGATATCGCCGCTCGTGGCATTGACGTCAGTCAGATTTCACATGTGATTAATTTCGATATTCCCGACACCCCCGAAGCCTATATCCACCGGATTGGCCGTACCGGACGTGCCGCACGCAGTGGTGAAGCTTTTACCCTGGTGACCGCAGAAGATAATCAGATGGTTCGATCTATTGAAAAGGTTTTGACTCAGCAGATCGAGCGTCGAACTCTGGAAAGTTTTGATTACAAGATCTCTGCTCCACAGCAGCCTGCTGCATCTGTCAGACCTCCAAAAAGAAAAAAGTCGGTAAAGAGTTCAGGTCCTGCTGTGGATCGTTCAGGCGCACGAAGAAGCACTGGGCCCTCCGGACAACGTCGGCGACCAGCACGCCGCAGGGCTCAATCAGGCCATTCGGTTGCGGCACCTATGGTCGCTGCGCCACAGTGACAGGATTCGACTCATGGCTCAACCCTGGATAACCCTGGATACCGTCACAACCGACGAAGGAGTCCTTGAACTGCGGCAGCGCGGGCGTCAGGACTTTTTGATTACCGTCGGTGGTCTGGTATTGATGAACAGTCTGAACAATCGCTCCGAAATTGTTCTGGGGCAAATCGCCTGTCAACATCTGAAAGATCACCCGGCACCAAAAGTTCTGGTCGGTGGTCTGGGTATGGGTTGTACTCTTCGGGCAGTCCTTGACTGTCTCCCCGCAACAGCCCAGGTCATTGTTGCCGAACTGAATCCAGTTGTTGTTGACTGGTGCCAGGGGCCCTTGGCAGATCTGACTGACGGGGTGGTTAAAGACCCGCGGGTCAGGATTGAACTGGGTGATGTGGCGGACCTGGTGCGCTGCAAGCTGAAAAATGAAAAATTCGATGCAGTGGTCTTCGACCTGTATAAAGGACCTCATCCAAAAACAGACAAGCTGAATGATCCGCTCTATGGCAGCCGGGCGATTAAGAATGTCGCTGCGATTCTCAAGCCGCAAGGTCTGTTTACGATCTGGGGCGAGAATTACGATGCGGGCTTTGAAAATCGTTTGAATGCCGGTGGATTCAAGGCCCGAAGTCAACGGTCGGGCAAGGGTGGTTACCGGCACGTGATTTTTATCGCTCAGAAGAATCGCTAGTGTCCCGTTTGGTTAGTTGTGTCAATTAATTCTGAGTCATTTTGACTGCGGACAGACGCGCCGACGCAGGCCTAGCCTGAGTTAAGCCAAGGATGTGGAACGCAGGCCACAGCCAAAAGGGCCAGAATTAGAAGGCAGAATTAACCGCACGGGACACTAGCGCTGGCGGTTCGGCACAGGATCGCCAGATCAAAAAAGGTAAATCCGGTACCGGGCCCCTCGTTGTCTCCCGTGATTATTTCTTCTTTGACTCCAGGTCGCGCACACACCTGACATGGTGACGTGTATTTTTGTGTTTTACTCGCTTGATTTCGCATTCGCCAGGATCTTGAACCCCTGGTTTGTTCTTCAGGAATCCCGGTGTCATATACCAGAGATCATTGTAGTCGGGGTCATCGCGCAGAAAAGAAAGCCGTGTGGCAATCTGGCAGGGAAGCCGTTTCAGTATGTCTTCTTTGGTCGGCAGATGCCAGTCATTAAAACCACCCAGCTCAAGATTTTTACAATAGTTGATAGCAGGATAGAATTTGAGTTCAGGATCCCTGAAATAAGATCTCTTGTTTGAGATCATGTAGCGATCTTCGACCATGATTTTATGCCCCTTGAACTGGATAACCCGATATTTTCTGTTGAAATATTCTTTGAACTTTTCCGGTGATTCCTGGCGTACACACATGATCGTGGCGGTTTTATCGTTATCTGTATCCATGGATCTACTTGAGACAGAATACAGCTTGTTTTTTTGAATGTGCTCATATTTACTTGAGAATTCCTTGCTTCCCCATGCCCATACCCATCCCGCGCTGTAATCTTCCCATTTGATTGATGAGTACTTATTTCCTTTGCCAGCGATGGTGCTCAATCCCTTCATACTCGGCAGCCGCCAGTCCTGGTGACCAGCCAGATCCAGGTTTTCACAATAGTTTTTGGCCTCTTGTCTGGTTCCCTTTGCCTTGACCGGCAGATAGGGATTGTTGCGGTATTTTTTGGGCACTGGCAATGTCCACATCAGCCCGGTATTGGAATTGTTGTAGATTTGATTTTCGGCATTAAAGTCAGCCGCCTGTTGACGCAGGGCTGCTTCTTTTTCGCGCCGTTTCTGCTCTGCCTGTTCGCGAGCTATCTGTTCTGCTTCGCGCTTTTCTTTCTCGGCAGCGTAGGTTGCTTCGGCGTTGACCAGGTAGGCGATCGCCTGCTTGTAATACTTGGCGTTCTTGCCACCCGTTTCGACATAGCGTTCCAGAATCTCGTAGGCTTCATATTTCTTCCCCGATTCAAACAGAGCCTTGCCCTCAAAGTAGGCGAGAGAGGGGGGAACACTGATGCCCAGCTCCTTAATTTCATGCATTGTCTTTAAGGATTCAGGGTATTGTTTTTCTTTGAGCTGCTGTGTCAGCTTGGTTTTCAATATATCGAAGCGAATCTCGGGAGAGAGTGCCCACAGGTTGCTGCAACAGCAAAAGATGATGAAAAGACTGATGATCAATCGTTGTTTCATGCTTCTCTCCTAATTAATATTCAGATCATAGGCGCGCCATTTACGGCGGCCTGAGAGGTAAGTACGCCTGGTGGCAACCAATCGGTTGTCGAGGTAAACATAGAGGGTCACGTTACCCCCGTTTCCGCCGTAGTGTTTGATCACGGCCTCGTAGGTACCATGATGTTGTTGAAGCTTGACCGAAACATTTTCCGGTCCGTAACGTTTGGTGTTGTCAACATCAAGCCGCATATTGGCGGTTGATTTGTTGCTGTAGGAGCAGTGATCGCCGCCTGGTCCGTAGACGTGAAGGTCCATATCTGAGTTGCTGCTGTCCCAGACCAGGGTGAAGCGCGCTTTAACGGGTGGGGTGCTGCTCTGGATGTGCAGGCTTTTATGCAGTTCTGTGGCAACGCCGGTGTAGTTGATATCAATCCGGTTGTCACCGTTGAACAGGACCAGTTTATTGCTGAAAGAACCATCGGCCTGCAGGTAGACAGGTTGTTCCAGACTATTGATTTTAAAGACAATTTGAGAATCATCAATTGAAGAGGCGTTTTTGACCAGTCCACTGATGCTGATGACGTTCGACCGGGTTGTACCGGGAACTTCGTTAAGAATCAGCTTGATCTCTTCTGTTTCTGCCAGCAGATCGTCAAATGAATCGGTTGAGGTGGTATCGCTGCCATCCGTTTCACCGAGCAGGTCATCTGTTGCCCCTTCTCCCGCTTCAGTTTCGGCCAGGGCGGCAGCCAGTTCATCAGCTTTGTCGCGCGTTGCAACTTGTTTCTTTTTTTCTGCGACGTCACGCTTTTGTTTTTCTGCAAGTTCTTTTTCTTTTTTCTGTAAATACTTGTAGATAAAACTGTCGATGGCATCCGTATTGATCGCGATCTTGAATAGCCTGACATCTTTTGCGGGCATGCGCAGTCTTTTTCTCGCCGCAGCATATTTGCGAAACAGGCTGATTGCCCGCTGCTTATCTTTGATATTGATAAAGAGTTTGTCCCAATCAGGACTGCCGGGAGGGTTGAAACTGCTGAATTTGTTGAACAGTTTGATATCCTTCCGCAATTCAGAAGTCCTGTGGCCCAGGTAGGGTTTGCCTCCCACACCAGCATCAATAATCATTGCCGTGCCACGCTCCATCGCTCTTTCGCCGGAGATATGTTCGAAATACCAGACCTTCATGGCAAATTCGGTCAGATCTATTTTGTTCAACAACTTCTGATTACCGAGCATGGCGAATGACAGGCCGGTATAGTTCAGTGAAATATTGGTCGGTTTGAACGCGACCCAGGCCTTGAACAGTGGTTCCCCCATAAAGACCGAGACCTGCCAGCGAAAAATATATTCAAGATCGACCCGGTAGTTGATTTCAATATCGCGCGATTCTGGATTTTCTACCGGATTCAACCATTCATCGAGGTAGCGGGTACGATAGTG
This sequence comes from Deltaproteobacteria bacterium, assembly GCA_024276935.1. Taxonomy (GTDB): domain Bacteria; phylum Desulfobacterota; class Desulfuromonadia; order Desulfuromonadales; family Geopsychrobacteraceae; genus Geopsychrobacter. The sequence goes on along the minus strand of JAJRWH010000042.1, from coordinate 714 downwards.
ATAAACCTTGTCGATACTGGCTGTTCCCGTGCGAACGCCATTGATCTCTGGTCCTGAACTTGCGGACAGAGCGGGAGTCAAACCTGCCAGGATGAGAGTCAGCAATGTTAAAGTGGCATGGCGCCATTTCATATGGGTCTATCCTCTTGCCCTGAAGTTCCTGATAATCGACCTGTTTTCAGCTCTACAATTTTGCCTAAATGATCAAACAATATAGATAATTGGTTTTTCGGCCAAGCAGAATCGACTTATTTCAGCATTTTTAATACGAGATTTGATGATTAATGATGAGAATAAAGCTGTTGTATCTGGGGCGTAGAATTTTATCAGATCACCATAAAAAAAGGCCGCGCTCTGTTGGGGGACGCGGCCTTTAACATTTTGAGATTCTGCCAGATTAGTCTGCCAGAACGAACTTGCCGTTTTTGACCTGGACCATCACCATCGAATCAACATCCAGACCGTTGTGATCTTCGGCAGTGATGTTGTATGTGCCGGAAATTCCGACATATCCTTTGGTATTTTCAATAGCGGCACGTAATTTGGCCGGATCTGTCCCGACCTTCTTCATTGCATTGGCAACGATGGTGATCGCATCCCAGGCATAGCCGGAATGGGTATTGATCGGGAAACGTTTGTCGTATCCCTTGGCCTTGTAAAGACGGATAAATTCCTTGATCACCGGTTTCTGGGGGTCGGTGTCTGGCAGCTGAT